>NZ_JBFUJT010000013.1:0-156888 GCF_056401235.1 Polaromonas sp. P4_F9
CAGTTCGGCCCGTTCGAGGATCAAGGCATGGATGCGGCCGAGCAGCGAGGCCCGGCTTTCGGCGGAACTGGTGGACCAGCTCGCGAAGGCGGAGCGGGCCGCAGCCACAGCTGTTGCGACGTCCTCCGCGGTTCCCAACGCGATCTGCGCGACGGGCTCCTCGGTCGACGGGTCGATGACGCTGGCTCGGGATTGCCCTGAGGGCAGGACCCACTCACCGTCTATGAAAAGGCGATCCAGACGGCCGGCGGCTTTGAGGCGTTCGACGATCAAGCCCACATGCACTGGGGCCAAAGGCGCGGGCAATTGTGTGGTCATGGTTAGGGGCGTCGGGTTGGTTGGAGTCATCGGAATGACTTGATGTCCCGGAGTATCGGAACGCCGCTTCATGCGGTCAAATATAAGTTTTGACTATATTCATACAAGATTGATATGTACTGACCTGGTAGGCCAAAAGGATGCGGGCAGCACCTACCGCGGGTCTGCAGTCTGTGGGGCCGGCATATCAAATCTGAATGAATAGCTCTGGAATTTTTATTGGACTGCATGGGCCTGCATACCGATACTCGACCGCATGACATCCGCCCCCACCACCATCCCAGTCAAGCACCCCGAAGCCACAGCCACAGCCACAGCCACAGCCACAGCCGATGCCGCCCGCCTGCGCCCGTTCGAGCCAGGTGACCTGCCGGCCGCGCACGCCTTATCCAGCACCTTCAATTGGCCGCATCGGATCGAGGACTGGCAGTTTGCGTTGTCGCTAGGGCAAGGCGTGGTCGCCGAACGCGACGGGAAGGTATTGGGCACCGCACTGTCCTGGCAATTTGGGAACTACGCCACCATCGGCCTGGTGATCGTCGCGCCCGAACTGCAGGGCCAGCGCATCGGCAATCGCATGATGGAGACCTTGCTCGATCACCTGTCCCCACGAGACGTGCTGCTGCACGCGACCGTGGCAGGCCGCGGCCTGTATGAGCGCCTGGGATTTGTCCCCACAGGCGAACTCGACCAGCACCAGGGCGTGCTTGCGGCCTTGCCGGCGCTGGCGGGGCGTGAAGGCGACCGCCTGCGGCCGCTGGCAGATGCCGATGTCGAATCTCTGATCGCGATGGACGCCCGTGGCGCGGGCATGCCGCGCGGCGAGCTGCTTTGCCGCTTGTTCGCCCAGGAAAGGACGGTTGTTCTCGACCGCGGCGGCCAAGCCGCCGGCTTCGCTGTGCTTCGCCGCTTTGGCCACGGGCATCTCGTCGGGCCGGTGGCGGCGCCGGATTTCGATGCCGCACGCGTGTTGATCTCCGATTGCTGCCGTCACACCGAGGGGTTCGTGCGCGTCGACGTTTACGCCATGAGCGGTTTGTCGCCATGGCTGGAGAGCCTGGGGCTGCCGCGCGCCGGCGGCGGGACCATCATGGTCCGTGGCCGCGTGCCGGGGCGGGGGCCTGCCCAGGGCGGCTGGGCCCTGGTCACCCAGGCGATCGGCTGACCTTCTTGCGAGCGATGTTTTCGGGGCCGCCCACCGCGATGCGCACGGCCTCGAGGAAGTCCGCGACGAGCGCCTGCGCCGGCTGCTGGCGGGCACGCACCACGTGGCAGTTGAAGTGGATTGCCGGCTCGAACTCCAGCGCATGCACGCCCGTGAGCGCAAGCTCGCTCAGCATCGCCGGATCCACGATGCTGACGCCCAGGCCCCGCGCCACCATCGCGCAGGCCGCCGTCGCCAGCGAAGTTTCGATCTCCAGCCTGCGCACCTCGGGATCGAAGACACGGTCGATGGCCGCGCGCATCACGTCCGGGGACGCAAACGATATGAACGACTCGCCGGCCAAATCCGAAGGACCGACCTTGCGCTTGCGCCCCAGCCGGTGCCCCCGCGGCACGATGCACACGGCGCGCTCCGAATACACGAGCTCGGTGTCGACCTCCTGCGGCAGCGCAACGTAGCCGACCAGGCCGAGCTCGTAATAGCCGGACGACACCCACTTGCAGATCGTCGCGGAGTCGGCCGTGTGGACCACGACTGGCACGCGCGGGCGCAGTCCGCGAAAGACTTGCAGGATGCGCGGCACCGGGCTGATGCTGATGCCGGGTGATACGGCGATTCGCAAGCCTTCGACTCCCAGCGTGCGGATGCGGTCCGCCGCCGCACCGATGGACTGCAGCCCCACGTAAACGCGGTCCACTTCCTTCAGCAGCGCTTGCGCTTCAGGCGTGGGGACCACACGCTGCCCGACACGTTCGAACAGATTCAGTTGCGTCTCGCGCTGCAGCAGCGCGATGGCCCGGCTTACGTTCGGCTGCGACGTGTGTAGCTGCGCGGCGGCAAGCGTCATCGAGCCTGTGTGCATGACGGCGCGGAAGCACTCGATCTGGCGGTAATTCATGTCAGCCTTGTATTAATAACGGCGAAACATGTATTTAACTGCATAAAGTCGCGGTCCGATACCGCTTCGGTCAAGCCCGGCTCGACAACGCCGCGACGGCGGCGCGCAGGTCGCGCGCGTATTCACGACCGTGCCGGGTCTGCGGCCGCAGCCCACTGCGCGACAGGACGATCTCCATCACGACTTCCGGGCGGAACGGGCGTACCACCAAGTCGCCGAAGTTGCGCCATGGGACCAGCCCGTCCACCAACGCAATTCCCAGGCCGTGCTGCACCAGCGAGAAGGCAGCGATCGACATGGATACTTCGATCTGCACCTGTGGCGGCACATCCGCCTCGCGGAATGCCTGCTCAACCAACTTGCCCATGGGCGTTTGCGCGCCGTAGCTGATCAGAGCGTGTCCGAGCAGATCAGCCGGCGTCACAACCTCAAGACCGGCCAGCGGCGAATCCGGCCGCATCAGCGCCACGATCCCGGCTTTGCCCAGGGACTCGCACCGCAACTGCGCCTCGGCAGACCAGCGCATGCTCACGCCGAGATCGATGTCGCCCAGCAGGATGTGTTCGTCGATGGCCTCGGCAGAAAGCGTCTGCAGCACGACGCGCAGCCCGGGATTGCGCTGGCGGAAGCGCTCCGTGGCGTACGGGAGCAAGGCGAAAGTCGCCGGCGCACTCGCGCCCACGCGGAGCAAACCGAGCTGCTTGTCGCGGATGCGGTCCGACAGGCCCTTAAGGACTTCGATCTCGCGAAAGATCCGGTCCGCGTCGTGGTACAGCAGCTGTGCCTCCGCAGTCGGTACCAGCCGGCCACCGAGGCGCTCGAACAGCGAGTACCCGATCTGTGTTTCGAAGTGCCGCAGCAACTTGCTGACCGCCGGTTGCGAAACATGAAGCGCCTCGGCGGCGGCGGTGAGAGAGCGGTTGCGCATGACGGCGCGAAATACTTCGAGCTGGCGGGCGTTCATGCGCCACAGTATAACCAAAGGTTTGGTATTTCCAAACACTTGATATTGGCGCGAGCGGGCCGTCCTGTCCAGAATCGACAGCATGAATCCATCCAATTGCCGCTGCGGCGGAACAAGCAAATGACGGCCGGCCGCTTCATCCGGCTGGCTGAAACGGCTCGCCCCTCGGTGCAACTGATCGCCGACGGCAAGCCGATCGCCGCCCTCGAGGGCGACACCTTGCTCGTCGCCCTGCTCGGCAACATTGCTCACCTGCGGCATTCCGAGTTTGGCGATGGCGTGCGTTCCGGTTTTTGCCTGATGGGCGCCTGCCAAGACTGCTGGGTCTGGACCGAAAGCGGCGAGCGCCTGCGCGCCTGCACAACCGTGGTGCGCGAAGGATTGCGCGTCTGCACCGAACCGCTGGAGGTGACATGGCCCAACCGCGCGTGATCGTCGTCGGTACCGGCCCCGCCGGCGTGCGCTGCGCCGAGGCCCTGGTCGAGGCAGGCCTGATTCCGACCGTTGTCGACGAAGGCCGGCGCGATGGAGGCCAGATCTACCGGCGCCAACCCGAGGGCTTCAAACGTCCATATGCCAAGCTGTACGGCAGCGAGGCGAAGAAGGCCGAAGACCTGCATCGCAGTTTCGAGGCCATCCGGCCCAAGGTGGATTACCGGCCCGAAACGCTGGCCTGGAACGTGACGGCGAACAAGCTGCACGTGCTGCATGACGGCAACCAGACCTCCACGCTGCCATTCGACGCATTGGTTGTGTGCAGCGGCGCCACCGACCGGTTGATGCCGGTCGAGGGCTGGAACCTCGCCGGATGCTACAGCCTGGGTGCATCCCAGATCGCGCTGAAGTCGCAGGCCTGCGCCATCGGCCGGCGGGTCGTCTTCATGGGGACCGGGCCGCTGCTGTACCTGGTCGCCTCGCAGTATGTCCAGGCCGGTGCCACGGTGCTTGCCGTGCTCGACACATCGCCGTTTTCCGAGCGGCTGCGAGCCTTGCCCGCCCTGGCGGCCAGGCCCGGCCTGCTGCTCAAGGGAATGGCGCTGAACCGCGTCCTGCGCAAGGCCGGTGTCGCCATGCACAGCGGTGTCACGCCGCTGCGCATCACCGGTGCAGCAGCAACGGGTGTCCAGGGGGTGACGGTGCGCAAGGGCGACGGCAGCGAACTGCACTTCGACTGCGACGCCATTGCCCTGGGCTACCACCTGCGCGCGGAAAGCCAGCTGGCCGATCTGGCGCGCTGCGAATTCCGGTTCGACAGCGAGTCGCGCCAGTGGTTTCCGAAGATCGACAGCGATGGACGCAGCACGACTGCAGGTGTCTACCTCGCCGGCGACGGAGCGCGCATTCTCGGCGCCGATGGCGCAGAAGCGGCGGGTCGCCTGGCGGCGCTCGCCGTGATGTCCGATCTGGGACGGCCGACATCGCCGGACCCGATGCCGGCACTGCGGCGCACGCTGGACAAGATGGACCGCTTCCGCCGCGGCCTGATCAAGGCCTTCCCCTGGCCCCATGCCCAGGCGGCCGCTCTGCCCGATTCGGCAGTCGTCTGCCGCTGCGAAACGATCACGGCCGGAGAACTGCGGCGCGTGGTCAACGAGATGGGCGGCAGCGAAATGAACCGCGCCAAGGCCTTCAGCCGGGTCGGCATGGGCCGCTGCCAGGGCCGCTTCTGCGGCCACGCGGCGGCCGAGGTGGTGGCGCACGCCGCCGGCATTCCGATCGAGAGGGTCGGCCGCCTGCGCGGCCAGGCACCCGTCAAGCCGTTGCCGATGGCGGCGCTCGAGAACCCGGGAGGCGTCAATGCCTGAAAACCTGAAGGCCGACGTCATCATCGTCGGCGGCGGCCTGATGGGCGCGGCCAGCGCATTCTTCCTGCGCAAGCGCGGCCGCTCGGTAATCCTGCTGGAACGCGGCCTGGTCGGCCAGCAGGCCAGCGGCGTCAACTTCGGCAACGTGCGGCGCCAGGGCCGCTACCTGCCGCAACTGCCACTGGCACATCGCTCGCGGGCAGTGTGGGGCCAGATGAAGGAACTGCTCGGCGACGACGCCGAGTTCCTGGTGACAGGCCATGTGCGTGGCGTGTACGACGAGGCGCAGGCGGAGGTGGTCGAGAAATATGCCAGCGACGCGCGCGGCTGGGGCCTGGACCTTGAAATTGTCGGCGGAAGCGAGTTCCGCCGCCGCTTCCCCTTTTTTGGCCCCGAGGTCATCTGCGGCTCCTATTCGCCGAACGACGGCCACGCAAATCCACGGCTGGCGGCTCCGGCTTTCGGTCGAGCGGCAGCGCGCGCGGGGGCGCAGGTGATAGAGAACTGCGAAGTAATTGCTGTCGACAAGGACGGCGAGGACTTCCGCGTGCAGACAGCCGACGGCCGGACCTTCCGCGCGCCGTGCGCCCTGATTTGCGCGGGCGCCTGGGGCGACAAGCTGTCCGCCGCCTTTGGCGAGCCCGTGCCGATGACGCCACAGGGACCCACTATGGGCGTGACCGAGCCGGTGCCCTACGGAATCATCCCGGTGGTGGGCGTGTCGACCAAGGTACACCATGAGGTGGTTTACTTCCGCCAGGTCAAGCGCGGGAATATCGTATTCGGCGGTGGCCTGCGGGGCCCCGCGTACCCGGACCTGAAGCGAGCCTACGTGCTGCCGGAGAACACCCTGCTCCAGTTGCGCGAGCTGCGTCGCCTTGCGCCGGCGCTTGGCAAGCTGCAGGTGCTGCGCACCTGGAGCGGCATCGAGGGCTACATGCGCGACGATCTGCCAGTCATGGGCCCCAGCGGCCGGGTCAGCGGCCTGTACTACGCCTTCGGCTTCTGCGGCCACGGCTTCCAGCTCGGCCCCGGGGTCGGCGACGTGATGGCTGAACTGATAGCCACGGGCGCCACCAGCACGCCGATCGAGCCTTTCCATATTCGACGCTTTGCCGTCCAGCCGGTGTCCTCATGGGCGCCCGCCTCCACCGCTGCGCAGGCAATTGCCTGACGCATTTCCCAAGATACTTCCTGGAGCTTTACCGATGTCAGTGACCGTCCACCCCGCAGAATCCCTTGTCGCCGACGACAGGGCACGCCGTTTCCATGAGAGCAACCTCGTATTCGACGGGTTGGCGATCGCCTATGTGCTCGATGAGAAGTTCACCCGACGCGCGATCGAGGGGGGGGTCAATGCCGCCAACGTGACCTTCGCGTTGGAGGAGAACTGGGACAAGACGCTGCAGAACTTCGAGCGCCACCTGGCCAAGATCGACAAGAGTCCGCTGCTGATGCTGTGCAAGACGGCCGACGACGTTCTCGTCGCCAAGCAGAAAGGCAAACTCGGCATCGTGATCGGCACCCAAGGTGCCAGCATGATCGAGGACCAGGACCAGTTCTGGCGCATTGAAGCCATGACCCGGATGGGCCTGCGCTTCCTGGGCCTGGCCTACACCACGGCCAACGCGCTCGGCGACGGCTGCGGCGAGAAGCGCGACGCGGGCCTCACTTATCTGGGCGAGGAACTGATCTCCCTGGTCAATACCCTGCCGCTGATGCTCGACTTGTCGCACTGCGGCCACCGCACCCGGGCCGAAGCGGCGGCGCTGGCACGGGCACCCGTTTGCACCCACTCGAACAGCGACGAACTGCGCAGCAATGGTCGCAACACGACGGACGCCACCGTCAAGGCGATGGCGGCCAAGGGCGGAATGATCGGCGTTTGCGGCCTGCCGCAGTCGCTGGCCGACGAGACGCCAACCCTCGACGACCTGCTCAACCATCTGGACCACTTCGTCAAGCTGGTGGGCGTAAACCACGTCGGCATCGGGATGGACTATGTCGAGGCCTTCCAGGAAGCCGGAACCGTGGTGGCCCCGCCGAGCGTCGTGACCTGGCGTACCCGCCGTCCCGATATCTTCGGGCCGCTGTCCGCTTTCGGCCGCCAGTCGTATCCGATCGGCGTCGAGTCGGTGCGCAAGCTTCCGAACCTGACCCAAGGCCTGTTCGACCGCGGCTATTCGGAGGACGATGTGAAGGCCCTGCTCGGCGGCAGCTGGCTGCGTGCCATGCGCAAGTTCTGCGGTTGAATGGGCGCACATGCCCCCGAGCCATCCACGAAGGACAACAGACCATGCATGCCACCCGTAGAAAATTCTTGAGTGCCCTGTCCAGCCTGCCCCTGCTCGCAAGCGGTGTCCTCAGGCCCCGACTTGCGATGGCGCAAGATCGTTACCCCAGTCACCCCATCAAGCTGATCGTTCCGTTCGGCCCGGGCAGCAGCACGGACATCGCCGCAAGAACATGGGGCGAAGTGATCGGCAAGCAGCTGGGCGGCGCGTCGGTCATCGTCGACAATCGGGCGGGCGCCGGCGGCAACATCGGGGCCACAGCGGTCGCACGCTCCACACCCGATGGGTACACGCTTCTCTACAGCACGGCCACCACGTGGGCCATCGCGCCCTTGATCTACCCGGACCTTTCCTACCAGCCCACGCGCGATTTCCTGCCCGTTGCGGTGACGACTACCGTACCCACCTTCCTGGTGGTCAGTGGGGACAGCGACATCCGCACATTCCAGGACCTCGCCACCCGCACCAGGGCGACTCCCGATCGCATCAGCTACGGCTCGAACGGCGTGGGTGCGAATAGTCACCTCACCTGCAAGCTGCTGGCCAACCGCCTCGGCGTGCCCAACCTCCTGCACGTGCCGTTCAAGCAGGGATCGCAAGGCGTGATGTCCGAGGTGATGGCAGGCCGGATCACTTTCGCGGTCGATTCCTGGTCCGTCGTCGGCCCGCTTGTCCGATCCGGCCGGCTGCGCGCTTTGGGCGCGACCGGCAGCAAGCGCCTCGCGGTCGCGCCCGAGGTTCCGACGTTGGCGGAAATCCTGAAGCAGGAGTTCGACACCACGACCTGGAGCGGTCTCTGGGCGCCTGCGGGCACACCCATGGAGATCGTCACCCGCCTGCACGAAGGACTCGCGGCAGGCCGCAAGAATGCCGCCCTGGCCAAGCAGTTCGAAGAACAGGGAACCCCTTTGATGCCCGACATGTCGCTTGCGCGCGTGAACGTGTTCATGCAGCAGGAAATCGATCGCTGGAAAGTCATGGTGAAGGAAGCCCAGATCACCGTCTAGGAACAAGATACTCGCGCCTTACTGATCCCTCCCACCCTCCAACCCTACCGGAGACATGACATGAACGAACGCAAAGAGCTCGACCTATTGATCGGACCCGCAGACAGCACGCGCATCCACGACGCGTTGAAGCGTGGGGCGAGCCGGCGCGACGTCCTCACGATGCTGATGGCCGGCGGCATGCAGGCCGCGCTTGCGGTCGGCATTGCAACGGCGGCGAGCAACGCGCACGCCGCCGAAACGCCGAAGAAGGGCGGGCGCATCAAGGTGGCGGGCGCCACCGCCGCTGTGAACGACACGCTCGACCCGGCGAAACAGTCGAACCACACCGACTACATCCGCGGGTTCATGTTCTACAACGGGCTCACGTACCTGGACGGCAGCCTGACGCCGCAGCCGTCCCTGGCCGAGGAGTTCACGACCAAGGACGCGAAAACCTGGGTCTTCAAGCTGCGCAAGGGCGTGACCTTCCACGACGGCAAGCCGCTGACGCCGCAAGACGTGATCTTCTCGATCATGCGCCACAAGAACCCCGCGACGGCCTCGAAGGCCAAGGTGCTGGCCGACCCCATTGACGAGGTGACCGCCACCGGTCCGAATGAAGTGACGATCCGCCTCGCAACGCCGAACGCGGACCTGCCGGTGGTCCTGGGCACGTATCACTTCCACATCGTCAAGGACGGCACAAGCGATTTCAACGCCGGCATCGGCACGGGGCCCTACAAGGTCAAGGAATTCAAGCCCGGCGTGCGCTCTGTAGCCATCCGCAACGACAACTACTGGAAACCGAACCGGCCGTACGTCGACGAGATCGAATACGTGGGAATCGGCGATGAATCGGCGCGCATCAATGCACTGCTGTCAGGTGAATTGGACCTGGTCGGATCGGTGAACCCGCGCTCGATTGATCGCATCACCGCCACCGACAAACATGCGATCTTCGAGACGAAGGCCGGCACCTACACGGACATGGTGGTTCGCCTGGACAGCTCGCCCGGCAACAACCCGGACTTCGTGAAGGCGCTCAAGTACCTGTTCAACCGTGAGCAGATGCTCAAGTCGATCATGATCGGCCGCGGGGTGGTGGCCAACGACCAACCCATCGACCCCAGCAACCGCTTCTACTTCAAGGGCCTCAAGCAGCGGGCGTACGACCCCGACATGGCGAAGTTCCACTTCCAGAAATCAGGCATCGGCAGCACGGTGGTGCCCCTGGTGGTGTCGCCTGCCGCGACCAGCTCGGTCGAGATCGGCCTGGTGCTGCAGTACGCGGCCAAGCAGATCGGCATGAACCTCGACGTGCGCCGCATGCCGGCGGACGGCTACTGGTCGCAGCACTGGATGAAGCACCCGGTGGGATTCGGCGCGGTGAACCCGCGCCCCAGCGCCGACGTCCTCCTCACGTCCTTCTTCAAGTCCGATGCGCCGTGGAACGAATCGGCGTGGAAGAGCGAGCAGTTCGACCAGCTGCTCGTCGCCGCGCGCGGCGAGCCCGACACTGCAAAGCGCGCGCAGATGTACGCCGACATGCAGGTGATGATCCACGAGGGAAGCGGCATCGGCATCCCGTTCTTCATGTCGAACATCGACGGCCACAGCAAGAAGCTCAAGGGGCTGACGCCGATCCCGCTCGGCGGAATGATGGGCTATACGTTCGCCGAACACGTCTGGCTGGATGCATGACTCCGCACGCGCTCAAGCGCAACATCTGCCTGGCACTGGCCCCGCAGCCGTACTTGCCAGCAACACTTCAGACGCCTCCCCGTCCAAAGCCACCGCACAGTGCTCAACGCCATGCGGTACGACGATGAACTCTCCCGTCTCGACAATCTCTTCACGGTCGCGAAACCTCATAAGCAGGCGTCCCCGATGAACAAAGAACAGTTCATCGTCGTGCTGCCGAAATGACCAGGGAGAGCTTCCCTCGAACCTGGCAACCCTGAATTGCAGGTTGTTGACCTGGCCCTCGGCTTCGCCGGCAGGCGCAGTTGACAGGTTCTTCTTGCGAATCGGCGAAAGGTGTTTGTTCAGGGCCGCGACGTCGCGAATGATGGCGGTGAGCTGGCTTGGCACGTCCTTCCCGTTGGCCGGGTATTTGCCGTCCAAAGCCGCGGTCCCGATCGTAAAACCCGCTGCGCCGGCATTCTGGACGACGGCAATTCGTTCAGGGGTATCGATCGAACCCGCCATGAAGACAGGTTTGGAGACTGCCGCGCAAACGGCCTTCATCAAGTCGGGCACGTTTTCCGCCGAGCGGTATGCCAACAAGTCCAGGCCATGCACGCCATCTTTCGCTGTGATCGCCTTGGCACTTTCGACAATTTCCTCGATGCTGCCTTCCAGCACGCTCGGGTGGCCGGTAATCCGGCCGGGGAACGGGAAGTATTGGATGCTGGTGCCCTTCAGGATCGGCAGCACGTCGTCGACGCGCGTGCCACCCAGAAGAACGTCAACGCCGATTTCGGCGGCCGCCTTTGCCGACACAATTTCGCTTTCGCGGTCCAGCGACACAACTTCCAGATAGGAGGTTGCCCCGCCCGCCTTGATGGCCGCATTGAGGCCCTTCAGTTGCTCGATTGGCAAGCCGATGTCCTTGAACCCCATGTGCCGCACGCCGAGGCTGAGCGCAGTCTGAAGTTGCTGCGACGCGTCCGGAACCGTGCGGTCGTTGCGCGTAAGCATGAAGATGAAACGTAGACCCATGATGGTGCTTCCTTTTGAATTAGTTCGTTTTGGTTTGCGCGGCGACGAGGCGCTTTGCGTAGGCAAGCGCCGTTTCCAGGCTTGCGTGGTCTGCGACACCCTTGCCCGCGATGTCGAATGCCGTGCCGTGATCCGGGCTGGTGCGGACGAAGGGCAGGCCCAGCGTGATGTTCACGCCTTTTTCCAGCCCGAGGTACTTCACAGGGATCAGCCCCTGATCGTGGTACTGGGCCACGACAACGTCGAACCGGCCCTGGCGCGCCTGCATGAAGACCGTATCGCCCGGATAGGGGCCGGTGGCATCGATGCCCTCGGCTCGGGCCGCGTCGATTGCGGGCCGGATGATCCTGATCTCCTCGTCCCCGAAGAGGCCGCCTTCACCTGCGTGCGGGTTAAGACCCGCCACGGCGACACGCGGGGCCGCGAAGCCGAGAGCCTTCCCGCCCTCGTGGGCAAGCCGGATGGCCGATACCTGAGCGTCGAAATCGCCTTGTTCGATCGCTTTGCGCAGCGACGTGTGGATCGTGACAAGCACCGTGCGGATGTCGTCGTTCGCGAGCATCATCGCCACGCGCTCGGCGCCGCCGTAGTCGGCCAGAATTTCCGTATGGCCGGGGTAGCGGATTCCCGCGCTGGCCATCGCCTCCTTGTTGATCGGCGCCGTGACGACGCCGCTCACTTCTCCGGACTTCGCCGCCGCGATGGCTGCAACGATGGCATCGAAAGCGGCCTGCCCGGAGATCGCGCTGATCTGCCCGATGGGCGGCGGCTCGGTAATCCGGGTGGTCTCGATGACTTCAATGACCCGCGGCTGGAACTGGGCCGCATCGGGCGCTTTGATGCGCCGCACCTCGATGTTCAGCCCGAGCCGGCGCACGGCGTCCTGCATGACGACATGGCTGCCGAAAACGACGACGCGTTCGCCGCCCTTCGCAAGTAGCTTCGCCACGATCTCCGGCCCAATGCCGGATGCGTCGCCCATGGTCAGGGCAAGCGGGGGGGAAATATTCTTCACAGTGAATCCGTTCATAAGGTTTGGGTTGCTCCACGTATCCGCGCGACGGCGCGCTCCAGGGCGTCATCGCCGCCAAAGCCACCGGCCTTCATGGCGAGCAGGAGCGAGCGCCCATCGCCAAGCCTGGCGCGACCCAGCGGGAATCCAGGATCGAGTTCTTGCAGAATCTCGAACTCACGGACATTGAGAAGGTCCAGGACGGCTTCCATCGTGTCGCCGCCGGTGGCGACCAGCGCGCCGAAGCGTGGGTCTTGAAGCTGCCCCGCCGCGTCTTGCGCAATACGGCGCAGCACCGCGGCCGGGTCCCGCTCGCGCGTCCTGGGTCCGCGCAGCAGCATGACGCCGCCGGTCTCCTGGAGTTGGTCGGCCTGTATGTGACTGCGCAGGTTCGCGCTCCCGATGACGACCAGAACATCGCTGCTGATGCCATCGATCGATGGCGCCGGGGTCTTCGCCGGCGCAAAACGCCGCGACAGCGCCGCAGCCATCCCGGGAGAGCCAACCCAGAGGACCGACTCCGGCTCCTCGATGGAAGCAATCTGCGAATCGAGTTCTTCCTGCGTTAGCGCATCGAGCAGCGTGACATTCCTGATGCGCTTCGGGACCAGGTCGGCCAGCGCGGAATGCCGCGCGGGATGCACGGGGTCATGGCCATACGAACTCTCCGAGACCGGTATGCCGTCAACGAGCTGGATGCCGCCCACCGTCGTACGCCCGGCTTGGGGGAAGGCCGGTGCAAACACCATGGATTTGCGGCCGCTCGCCGCAAAGCATGCTTCAAGCTCCTGCGCGATGTGGCCGCGCAGCGTGGAGTCCACCGTTTTGTAGAGCACTGCGCGGCTGGCAAGCTGGCCGGTCAATCGAGCGACCCGCTCGAATGCTTGCGACGAAGTCGCGGACCGCGAACCGCTGTCGACTGCGACCACCGCTGCCGCCTGGCGCGGAAGCTGGCCCCTTCCGATAGCCGCCGTCAGGCCGCGGGCAACGAAAGGTGCCGCGCCATCTGCCGCGCTGGTCAGGTCGTCGGCTAGGATCGCTATGCTGGGGTGGTGATTGGTGCGCATGCATCAATTATCAAAACCTCATCAAGCTATGAAAAGCGATAGTTTCTGAGGGATACCGGTGATATATTGTCACCAATGGATCGTTCAGACATTCCCTCGCTCGATGACCTGCGAGCATTCGAAGCCACAGCGCGGCTGGGCTCGGTCCGGCTTGCGGCAGACTCGCTTGCGCTCACGCACGGCGCCGTCAGCCGCCGCATCACCAAACTCGCGAATGACATCGGGGTCAGCTTGTTTGAAAAGAACGGGCGAGGCCTGCGGCTCACGCCGGCCGGCGAGACACTCAACCTCACCCTCGGCAGGTTTTTCGGCGAGCTGGGCGCCACCGTGCAAAGCCTGCGCGCCACCCGTGCCGGGAAGACCGCCCTGGTGCTCTCTTGCGAGCCTTCAGTTGCAGCGCGTTGGCTCATTCCACGGCTGGGGAGTTTTCAAGCGGCGCATCCGGACATTGCCCTGCACCTCTCCGTGGGTGGAGGGCTTGTGGACTTTCGCAAGAATCAGGTCGACCTCGCGATTCGACGGCTAGACTTCGCTGTGCCCGAAACGTGGAACGTCCGGACCCTTTTTCCCGAAAAGGTTGGGCCTGTCATGAGGCCGGAATTGGTGCCGAGGTTCGAACACGGCGACTATCTCGCTCTCGGGTCGAAGACCCGGCCTGACGCGTGGGCGCAATGGCTGAAGACCCATCCGTCAGCGCATCGACCCACGGAGATCCGGTACTACGACCATCACTCCCTGATTGTCGAAGCCGCGGCTGCGGGCCTGGGTGTAGCCCTCAGTCCGCTCGTACTCGCCGTTGACGATGTGGAACGGGGAAGCCTGGCGGCACCCGCTGGCTTTGACCCTGACGGCAGTCAATATGGGTTGATATGGCTGGGGTCGAGTGAACTGCAAGGTGTGGAGTTTGAACTCGCACAGTGGCTGCTGGCGCAATTCAGCCGCCTGAGCCCCGCAGCGAACGCAGCGCCGGCACGGCGCCCGAAAGCCGGGGCCAAGCAAAGTTCTGGCAAGCCCCCGGATTGAAACGGAATCCACTTGCACCGCATGTGAATGCGGCATTTCGAAAGGCGGGGAATTCATAGACTCATATCCACCCCAACAGCGTGGATCCTTCTATGACATTCAAACCCAAATTCATCAGCTTCGACTGCTACGGCACGCTCATCAACTTCGAGATGGGCCCGACCGCAAACAGCTTGTTCAAAGACCGCGTTCCGGCCGGCCGGATGCCGGCTTTCCTGGACAGCTTTCGAGCCTACCGCCTCGACGAGGTCCTGGGCGAGTGGAAGCCCTTCTTCGAGGTTGTGGAGAATTCGATCCGGCGGGCATGCAAGGTGCACGGCATCGACTACAGGCCGTCGGACGCCGTGGCGCTGTACGATGCCATTCCCACCTGGCAACCACACCCGAACGTCGTCGAGGTTCTGGAGGCGATTGCGCCGCACGTGCCGCTGGTGATCCTCTCGAACTCGATGGTCGACCTGATCCCGGCGAGCGTCGCCCATCTCAAGGCGAAGTTCCACGCGGTCTACACCGCCGAGGAAGCGCACGCGTATAAACCGCGCTTTCAGACCTTCGAGTACATGTTCGACCAGCTCGGATGCGCGCCTGACCAGATGATGCACGTCTCGTCGAGCTTCCGCTACGACCTGATGACGGCCTCCGACCTGGGTTTCATGGCGAAGGCCTTCATCGACCGCGGGCATGAGCCGACTTCCGACGCCTACGGTGTCAGCCGTTTGACCGACGTCCGCCAGCTTCCCGGCCTGCTCGGCCTATGACCGAACTGAGCACCACCGTGCCCGCCCTCGCGCCGGCGGCAGTGGAGGCCCTGGTCCGCCGCATCTACGGCATCGAGGGCTCCACCCGGCCATTGGCGGGCGAGCGCGACCAGAACTGCCTGGTGGAGGCGGCCGATGGCTGTCGCTACGTCCTCAAGATCAGCAATCCGTCCGAGTCACCCGCGGTCGTCGACTTCCAGATCGCGGCGCTCGACCACATCGCCCGCATGTCACCGGACCAGCCGGTGCCGCGCGTCGTGCGGACACTGGAAGGACACACACACGACACGGTCGTGCTCAACGGGGGCGTTCAGACACGCGTGCGCATGCTGAGCTACCTGGACGGCATCCAGATCCGCGAGACCGTGCGCACCGCCGCGCAGCGGCGCGCCATGGGAGCCGGGCTCGCCGGCTTGAACCGCGCGCTGCACGGCTTCGCGCATCCGGGCGCGGCGCATGACCTGCTGTGGAACGTCGCCACGGCGCATCGGCTGGGCGCACAGCTCGACAGCCTCGTGGACGGCAAGCACCGCGCGCTGGCCCAGGCCTTCATGACGCGCTTCACGACGCACGTGCTGCCGCGCCTGTCATCGCTGCGGTCCCAGGTGATCCACAACGACTACCACCTCTACAACGTGCTGGTCGCCCCCGACGACCCCGCGCGCATCGTGGGCATCATCGACTTCGGCGACATGGTGCACGCACCGCTCGTCGGCGAGGTGGCGACGGCCGCCGCCTTCCACATGGCCGGCAACGCTGATCCTTTCGAGGGACCGGCCCAGTTCGTGGCCGCCTATCACGCGGTGCTGCCGCTGACCGGCGCCGAACAGGAGGTCGTTGCCGATCTCCTGGCCACGCGCCACCTCATCACGGCGCTGATCTCGGAATGGCGCGCCGCGCGCTATCCCGAGAACCGCGCCTACATCATGCGACACAACCCCGCGGCGTGGGAAGGCTTGTCCCAGATGGCCGATCTTTCCCGCGACACAGCACGCGACCGGCTGCTGGCCGGCGTACACGTACAAACAGGAGCCACTCTATGAAAAGCACCACCGACCTCAACATGGTCAATGCCTATATCCCCGGCCGCGCCGACGTGGGCCCGGCTACCGCGCAAATGATCGCGCGCCGCGACGCCCTGCTCGGCCCGGCCTACCGCCTGATGTATGAACGGCCGCTGCACATCGTGCGGGGCGAAGGCGCCTGGCTGATCGACCCCGAGGGGCGCCGCTATCTCGACGCCTACAACAACGTCACCTCGCTAGGGCATTGCCATCCGGCGGTGACCGAGGCGATCTGCCGGCAGGTGCAGACGCTGGCCACCAACACGCGCTATCTGCACGACACGATTCTCGAACTGGCCGAACGCCTGCTCGCGAGCGTGCCGGGGACCGATCTGGCCCACCTGATGCTGACCTGCACGGGCAGCGAGGCCAACGACCTCGCCTATCGCATCGCGAAGGTCCGCACCGGTGGCACCGGCATGATCGTGACCGACACCGCGTATCACGGCATCACCGACGCCGTGTCGCAATTCTCGCCGTCGCTGGGCGTGACCGTCGATCTCGGCGCGCATGTGCGCCTGGTGCCGGCTCCGCGCCTGTATCACGCCGGGGGCGCCGACCTGTCCGAACGCTTCACCCGCGACGTCGAGGCGGCTATCGCCGACCTGCGGCGCCATGGCATCAAGCCGGCCGCGCTGATTGTCGATTCGCTGTTCACCAGCGACGGCATCCTCCCCGGACCGCAAGGCTTCCTGAAGGGCGCGGTCGACGCGATCAAGCGGGCCGGCGGCCTGTTCATTGCCGACGAAGTCCAACCCGGCTTCGGCCGGACCGGCGAACACCTTTGGGGTTTCCAGCGTCATGGCGTCGTGCCCGACATCGTCACGATGGGCAAACCGATGGGCAACGGCCAACCGATTGCGGGACTGTTGGCGACCGCCGACGTCCTGGCGGAATTCGGGAAGCACTCGCGTTACTTCAACACCTTCGCGGGCAATACCGTCTCCTGCGCGGCGGCGCTGGCGGTACTGGACACGATAGAACGAGACGGGCTGGTGCAGCATGCCGCCAAGGTGGGGAAGATCCTGCACGACGGCATCGCCGCCCTTGCAGCCCGGCACGAAGCCATTGGTGACGTGCGCGGGGCAGGCCTGTTTGTCGGGGTCGAACTCGTCTCCGACCGGGCGTCGCGCGCGCCGGACCGCAGCCTGACGAGCCAGGTGGTCAACCGGATGCGTGACAAGGGCGTGCTGATCAGCGCCTGCGCGATGGGGCACAACGTGCTCAAGATCCGCCCGCCCCTGGTGCTGTCGGCGGACCAGGCCGCCCTCGTCATCCAGGCGCTCGACGAATCTCTGGCCGAAGCGCGCACGGCCGGCACACACTAGCTTGGATCGACATCCGGCGCTACCATCCGAGCATGCCCCCAGCAGTGTCCCTCGACCGGTTCGACCTCAAGATCCTCGCGCACCTCGAGCGCGAGGGGCGCTGCTCGAATGTCGAGTTGGCCGATGCCGTCGGCCTGAGCCAGAGCCCGTGCCTCGTACGCACAAAGCGGCTGCAGACACTCGGCGTGATTCGCGGCTTTGGCGCTGACATCGCACTGGAGAAGCTGGGCAATTGCGTGAGCGTTTTTTCCGAGGTGACGATCAGCAGCCATCGGCCTCCCGACTTCCGCAAGTTCGAAGCGGCCGCTGATCGACACCGCGAAATCGTGGAGTGGTACAACGTCAGTGGCGGTTACGACTATCTGTTGAAAATCGTGGCGCCGAGTGTCGCCCATTTTCAGGAGCTGATGGAGCGCCTGCTGCAAGACGAGATCGGGATCGAGAAGTTCACGAGCCGGATCGTTTTGCGCCAGTCATCCGGCAAGCGCAGGTATCCGCTCAATCTCATCGCGGCGCAGGGAAACCACGTCTAATCAAAGAAGTCGAGAGCCCGGTAATACGCGCCCACGAAGGGCAGAAACCACGGCGGCCCGAAA
This sequence comes from Polaromonas sp. P4_F9, assembly GCF_056401235.1. NCBI lineage: Bacteria > Pseudomonadati > Pseudomonadota > Betaproteobacteria > Burkholderiales > Comamonadaceae > Polaromonas > Polaromonas sp. P4_F9. The sequence goes on from NZ_JBFUJT010000013.1 coordinate 18,003, forward strand.
TGGCCCGGCACGAAACGCCAGCGCAGGTCACGCAGCGGGTTGGCGGCCGGTTTGCCTGCAATGGTCTGCGCCATGGCATCGCCCATCAACGTTGCCAGCTGCGTGCCGCTTCCGCTGTAACCCATTGCGTAATGCAGTCCGCCGGCGCTGCCCGCACGCGGCAGGCGGTCAATCGTCATGTCGAGCACGCCGCCCCAGCAATAATCGATGCGCACCTCGTGCAATTGGGGGAACACCTTGTGCAACGTGCGCTGCAGGATCGCGCCGCTTTTCGCGTCCGAGTCGGGGCTGGACAACGCAAAGCGGGCGCGGCCCCCGAACAGCAATCGTCGATCCGGCGTCATGCGGAAGTAATTGCCGACGTTCAAGGTCGTGGTTGCATTGCGGTTGCCCGGCATCACCGAGGCCGCCAGTTCCGGCGACAGAGGCTCAGTCGCGATGAGGAAACTGCCCACGGGAATGATGCGGCGCCGGAACCAGGCGAACGGGCCGTGCTGGCAGGTTCCCGCGGCAACGAGCACCTGGTCCGCCTCGACCCGACCGTGTGGCGTTTGCAAACGAAACCTGCCACCCGATGCACGTTCCACGGCGGTTACGGGCGTGTGCACGTGGATGCGCGCTCCCTGGCTCGCCGCCGCATGGGCCATGCCCACGCCGAAGCGGCCCATGTGCATCTGCGCGCTTCGTGGCCACACCAGCCCGCCGTGGAACTGGTCGGATCCAACTTCGCCGCGAATCGATTCCGGTCCGACCAGGTAGATGTCCGGATCGATATCGCCATGCAACTGCCGGTGCGCAGCTTGCAGTTTCTCGAAGTGGTGAGGCCGTGCAGCGAGCTTGATCTTCCCGTTGCGGCGGAAGTCGCAGTCGATCTGCTCGCGAGTCACGATCTGCTCGACACAGTCCACACCGCGGCCGTAGAGCTGGTAGAGCGCTCGCGCTTGCTGATGGCCAATGCGTCCTGCCGCCGCGCCGAAATCAAAAGGCATCCCGGTATTGCAGTGGCCGCCATTGCGGCCCGACGCCTCCGCCACCACCTGGCCGGCTTCGAGCACCACGACCTTGGCGCCCTGCCGGGCGAGCGTGAGCGCGGCCGAGAGGCCGGTGAAGCCCGCCCCGATGACGGCGACGTCGGCGCGCCCACCGAGTTCGCCGGGGCTGGCCGCCGCCTCGAACGGAGGCGCTGTTTCATGCCAATAAGAGCTGTTCTTCATTCGGTCGTGAGCAGGCGCTTCAGGAAGTCGCGGGTGCGCGGGTTCTGCGGGCGACCGAGCAGTTCCGCGGGCGGCCCCTGCTCGACCAGCACGCCGCCGTCGAGAAAGAGGACGCGATCCGCCACCTCACGCGCGAATCCCATCTCATGGGTGACGACGACCATGGTCATGCCTTCGTCGGCGAGCGCACGCATGACGGTGAGGACTTCTCCGACGAGTTCCGGATCGAGCGCCGAAGTCGGCTCATCGAACAGGATCGCGTCCGGGTTCATGCTCAGTGCGCGGGCTATGGCGACGCGCTGTTGCTGGCCGCCAGAGAGCTGCGCCGGATAGGCGTCGATCTTGGCACCAAGGCCGACGCGTTCCAGGAGTTCGCGCGAGTGGGCGAGAACTTGCTCGCGCGGCTCCTTCTTCACATGGATCGGGCCTTCGGCGACGTTCTCCAGCGCAGTGCGATGCGGGAACAGGTTGAAGCGCTGGAACACCATGGCGACGCGGGTGCGGACCTGGCGGATCCGGCGGGAGGCGCTCTCGACCCGCTCGCCATGGACGATGATCTCGCCGCCCTGGTAGGTCTCCAGCCCGTTGATGCAGCGCAGCAGCGTGGACTTGCCCGAGCCGGACGGCCCGATGATGCACACCACCTCGCCCTTCTCGACCGAGAACGAGACGTCGTGGATCACCTCATGCGAGCCGAACGACTTGCGGATGTTGCGCAGTTCGATGATGCTCATTGGGATTGCCTCATCCGCCGTTCGAGCCAGCCGTTGAACGCCGTGAGGGGCAAGCTCATGGCGAGATACATCAACGCGACCATCGTGAACACCGTGGTGTTCTGGAAGGTGGAGGAAGCGAGGAGCTTGCCCTGCAGCGACAACTCGGCGACGGTGATCGTCGAGGCGAGGGAGGAGTCCTTCAGCAGCATGACCATCGTGCTGCCATAGGGCGGCAAGGCTACCCGCACCGCCTGCGGCAGGATCACGCGCCGCATCAGCAGGCCCCAGCCCATGCCTATGGACAGGGCCGCCTCCGTCTGGCCGCGATCGATCGCCTCGATGCCGGAGCGGAACATCTCGGCCATATAGGGGGAATAGGCGATGCCGAGACCGAGGATCGCCGCCTGCACCGCCGTGAGCGAGAGCCCGAATTCCGGACCAACGAAATAGATGTAGAACAGCGTGACCATACCGGGGATGCCGCGCACGACGACGATCACCGTGCGCGCCGTCCAGGCGAGCTGGGGGATGCCGCCCACCCGCATGAATGCCAGGACCAGGCCCAGCACGGTTGCAAGTGCGAAGGCGCCTAGCGTCACCAGCACGGTGAGGTAGACGCCCTGCATCAGGATCGGCAGGAACGCCGATGCCTGGTTCAGGACTTGGGACATGACTCCGGGGCGGGGCTCAGAGGCCCCACTTCTTCAGGATCGCGTCGAGCCGGCCGTCCTTCTGCATGGTTTCCAGGCTCTTGTCGATCCTGGCCATGAGTTCCTTGTTGCCCTGCTTCACCGCGATGTTGATCGGCCCGATCATTCCCGGCTTGTAGGATTTGACGAGCCGCACCTGCGGGAAGTTGCCCTGCGAAAGGTTGTAGGCGAGGATCGGGTAGTCGCCCACGCCGGCTTCCAGGCGGCCATTGGAGACGTCGCGCAGGATGTCGCCCAGCGAATCGTAGGCGTTGACCTAGGCGGCTCCGCTCTGCGCCTTGAGGAATTCGAGATAGCGGGTACCAATCTGGCCGCCGATCTTCTTGCCCTTGAGGTCCGCGACGGCGGCATAGCCCGTGGCGTCCGTGGCCGGCACGACAAGTCCTTCGCCATACGAGTAGACGTTCTTGCTGAAGTCAACGACCTTGGCGCGCTCGGGTGAGCCGGTCATCGCGGCCGAGATGACGTCGATCTTGCCCGAGGTCAGCGCCGCGATCAGCGTGGAAAACGGCATCGGCTGGATCTCGACCTTGAAGCCGGCGTCCTTGCCGATCTCCTCGATGACGTCGACCATCATGCCCTGGATGGTGTTGGTCTTCGCGTCGAGGAAGGTGAAGGGCACGCCGGTCGGAGTGGAGCCGACCTTCAGGACGGTCTGTGCCTGCGCGGCCGCAGCCGCGCCGAGCATGGCAATCGTAACGAGAGTCCTCTTGATCCACATGGTGGTTGTTCCTTATTTTGTGATGGCAGACGCCCGTCGCCTGCCGATTGGCACTTCGTTGATTCGTGTCATGCCGGAGTTGAGTGTCGCGACTCTCGAGCAGCGAATGAGCCTGATAGTCGAGGGACGGAAAGCACAAAATGATGCATTTTCGATGCTCGGCAGCATCTTGTGTTTGCGCCGGGGTCACTGCGACTGTCATGGAACTTGAAAAGTTGTGCTGCGCCGGCTTCAGCGCACCGCCATGCTCAAGCTGACGCCGTGACGCGGCCCACGACATCCGCCACCATCCACTCCGGGCTGGCGAGCACCGGCTTGCCGGTTCGCGTCTCCAGTTCGCTGCACAGGTGCGCCAGCGAGGCTTGGGCCAGCACCAGCCGGTCGACCCGCGGCGCGAGCGCGAGCGCAGCCTGCATCACCAGGGCGTCGTGCGCCTCGCGCTGGCCGGCCGCCAGCGCGGCGAAGGCGCCCTCTACCCATAGCGGTTCGGCGTGAACCTGCGTCCCGGACGCTGCGGAGTGTTCGGCGAGCAAGCCACGGCTGGGTTCCAGTGTGGATTTCGTTGTGCACACCACGCCGACCCGGCCGTCCGACTTGGCGGCATGGCCATACATGGCGTCGTCGATCTTCACAATGGGCACCGGCACCATATGGCGCGCGATGTCGACGGCAGGTGAAGTGGACGAGCAGGTAAAGACGATCAGGTCGGCGCCCGCGTCGGCCGCGAGGGTGGCCAGCCCGACCACGCGCCGCGTGATTCCCGGCGAAGGCCCATCACGCAGCAGGTCCTGCAGGACGCTCTCGTCCAGCATGTGGAAGCAGCGCGTGTTCGGCAACTCTTTCTGGAAGCGCGGCCGAAACCGCTCGACCAGCATGGCAACCGTGTGAATGAAGGCGACTGAACGGATCATGCGCTTTGAATCACGTAGAACTTCGCGACGCGATCGCTGCTTTCCCATCCGACCGATGCGCCTTGGGGCACGAAAAGCGCATCGCCAGCGCCCGCCGACAGCACGCTGCCATCCGGGGCTGCGAATCGCACGCTGCCGGCCAACAGATGCATGAACTCGTTCACGCGATGCGGGCGAACAATCCGGTGATATGGCGTCGAGTCCCAGGTTCCCGCGCGATACTCCGCAGCGTCGTCGGTGAAGACATTGTCGCTGCGGCATTGCGGGGGCGGGCCCAGGAGCACTTCGGCCGGCAGCGTTGCCGACGGCTTGAAGTCGGCGTCGGCGCGCAGAGGGAAGAGGCCGCGCTTCGTCGGCTTGTCGCAAGCGGCCGCGCAAAACGAAAACCGCACGCGCGATCCGGCCAGGATGCGAAGCGCCGTACCGCGCCCGATGATGGCACCCGCTTGGGGACCGAGCACCAGCGGCGCCGCCCCGTCCGCTGTCAGGGTCAGATCGCCTTCCGCCACGACGATGGTTTCGATGTGGGGAAAGCTTGCGACTGCCAGCTCACCGATGAAGCTGGTTCGGCCCGCGATCATGGATTGGGGTCCTTCCCACGCTATTTCGCGATTTCGCGCAAAGGGGTCGTCCTTGCCGAACGCCGCCCGGCGAAAAGAGGTTGCAATGGGTGCGCCGTCGGCACGGTGCAGCATTAGGGCCACGGTCATGATTGCTCCTGCGCATTGCGCGATGATTTCACTTGAAACTTGGCAGGGGTAGTGGTCATGCGTCCAACCAGACGTGTTCGGCGAAGGCGTAGCCCATCATTCCCCCGAGCGGGACTGGCGACAGGCCCTTGAGCTTCTTGCTGTGCCCATCGAGGTTGGACATGAAGAACGGGATGCCGATACCGCCCTGCTCGTAGATCATGACCTGCATGTCGGCGTACATCTGCGTACGTTTTGCCAGATCGGTTTCGCCGCGCGCGGCCACCAGCAGCTGGTCGAACTTTTCGTTCTTCCAGCCCGCTTCGTTCCAGGGTGCATCCGACTTGAAGAACTGCGTCAGGAGCACATCGGCGCTGGGGCGCGGAAGGATATTGCCGAAGCCCACCGGGTGCTTCATCCAGTGCTGCGACCAGTAGCCGTCGGAGGGCATGCGGCGCACGTCCAGGTTCAGGCCGGCCTGCTTGGCCGCGTGCTGCAGGACCAGCCCCATTTCCACCGAGTTGGTTGCGGCGGGCGAGACCACCAGCGGAATGGGGGTGCTGCCCAGGTTGGCCTTCTGCACGTGCCACTTGGCTTTGTCGGCGTCGTACGGACGCTGCTTGAGCCCTTTGAAGTAGAAGCGGTTGGTCGGGTCGATCGGCTGGTCGTTGGCCACCACCCCATAACCCTGCACGATGGACTTGAGCATCTGCTCGCGATTGAACAGGTACTTCATGGCCAACACGAAGTCCGGGTTGCTGCCGGGGCTGCTGTCGCGCCGCATGACCAGGTCCGTGTACGTGCCGGCCCTGCTCTCGAAGATCGCATGCTTGCTGGAAGCCTTGACCCGATCGACCGAGCGCGAGTTGACCGAGCCGATCAGGTCCAGCTCGCCGGTCAGCAACGCGTTGACCCGCGCCGTTTCGTCGCCGATGCCCACATACTCGATCTCGTCGAGGTACGGGCGATTCGGCCTCCAGTAATTTTCATTGCGCACGCCCACCGACCTGACGCCGGGCTTGAACTCCTTGACCTTGTAAGGCCCCGTGCCGATTCCGGCATTGAAATCGGTGGTGCCGTCCTTGACGATCAGGAAGTGGAAGGTGCCCAGGATCACGGGCAGATCGGCATTGGGTCCCGTGAGCGTGACGGTGACTTCGCTCGGCCCGGTGGCCTTCACATCCTCGACCTGGTCGGCCAGCGACTTGGCCTTGGAGCCGCTCGCCGGATTCTTGTGACGCATGATCGAAAACACCACGTCGGCGGGCGTGAGCGCCTTGCCGTCGTGGAACGTCACGCCTTTGCGCAGCTTGAAGACCCAAACCTTCCCATCGGTGCTTGTGAACTCCTCGGCCAGCGCGGGCTGCGGCGTCAGGCTGCCATCCAGCGAGGTGAGCCCGTTGTAGAACATGCAAGCGCGGATGTAGTCGGTGTGGTTGGAACCCCGGGCCGGATCCAGCGTGTCGCTGACGGCCGCCGTCGCGCCGGCCACCTTGATGCGGCCGCCGCGGCGCGGCGTCTGCGCATGCGCCGTGGCCGCGACGCTCGCGATGCTGCCGGCGAGTGCCGCCTGCATGCCGCCCGCCATCATCAACGCAAGGACATCGCGGCGGCTCGCGCCGCGATGCAATGCACCCAGGATGCGCTGGCTTTCTTTCGGCCCGATCAGTTCGCCCAACTGCGTGTTGTGTTCCATGGATCTCGCCCTTTCGGTGGTTGAGTTAGTGCGCGAAGTTATCCTCGGCGCGCTGCCGACGATTGGACGGATTTGTCGTTCGGCACGACTTGCTGCCCGGCGGGCAACAAAACAATGGAATGCTGCAGCGGCGGTACCGCACGGTGGCGGGGTTCACACCGCAGTTTTGGCCGCGTCCAGGCCGCATCCGGTATTTGCTGCTGCTCCTGCGCGCGTATGCGACGCCATGTACTGCGAAGGCGGCGTAATCTTGTTTGCATGAACCCACCTTGATTGCATGAACACACGCAGGGCGTGCAGGAGACCTGAAATGAGCGACCAGACAATGCCGCAATACGAGCTGCGCTTCCAGTCCCTTGTCGATGGGCAGTGCTACGCGTTTCCATGCAATCCCGCGGGCCATGTCGACATGAACCAGTTGAGCGACCGGGTGCGCAACGACTATCTCTTTGCGCGCGCCTTGGTTGGCCGCGACATGGCTCCCCCGGCCATGGAGTGTTGCAGGATGTCCCGATGATTGGAATACATGTTTGCTAGCGATGTGATCGTGATTGGCGGCGGCCTGGTCGGCACCGCAGTGGCCTACGGGCTGGCGCAGCCCGGCAAGAACATCACGGTATTGGATGAAGGCGACGATGCGTTTCGCGCGTCGCGCGGGAATTTCGGCCTGATCTGGGTCCACGGCAAGGGCCGCGGCTTTCCCCAATATGCCCGCTGGACCCGGGAGTCCGCCCGGCAGTGGCCCGCGCTGGCAGCCCAACTCCAGGAGCAAACCGGCATCGATGTCCAGGCCAGGCAGATGGGCGCTTTCACCCTGTGCTTTTCCGAGGCTGAACTCGAGGCGCGGCGCGAGCGGCTTGCCGCCGTGCGCGATGAAGCAGGCGGCGACTACCCATACGAGATCCTGGACCGCGCGGCCCTGCTGCGGCGATTGCCCCATGTCGGACCGACGGTGATCGGCGCCAGCTTCTCGACTATGGACGGTCACGTCAATCCACTCAAGCTGCTGCGCGCCTTGCATACCGCGTGCACCCAGCGAGGCGTGACGCTCAAGACGGGCCACGGCGTGCAGCGCATCACGCACGCAGACGGCCTGTTCACGGTGCACAGCGGCGGCCAGCAGTTTCGCGCGCCCAAGCTGGTGCTGGCGGCGGGGTTGGGCAATGCAGGTCTGGCCGGGCAAGTGGGCCTGCATGCGCCGGTGCGGCCGAATCGCGGGCAATTGATCATCACCGAGCGATGCGAAAAGATCCTCGACTATCCCACGGGCCATATCCGTCAGACAGACGAGGGCGGCATCCAGATCGGGGAGTCCATGGAAGACGCGGGCTTTGACGACAGCACGACCAACAGCACGCTGGCCGAGCTCGCGCGCCGCGCTGTCGCCAGTTTTCCCGTGATCGGCCAGCTCAACGTGGTTCGGGTATGGGGCGCGTTGCGGGTGATGACGCCCGACGGATATCCGATCTACCAGGAATCGAAGTCCTGCCCGGGCGCGTACGTCGTCACCTGCCACAGCGGCGTGACCCTGGCCGCGGCCCACGCCTTTCGCATCGCTCCGTGGATCAACGGCGCAGCCGCGCCCGAGGAGCTTGACGCGTTCCGGGGCGATCGCTTTCCCATCGCCGCCGCCCCTCCAACACAGGTATTGGATCACCACCATGCCCACTGAACCGCTTTTTCGCCCGATCTCGGCCGTCACCGAGCCCTTCATAGACGTCGAGTTCGACGGTCGCCCCCTGAAGGTGCAGGGCCAAGGCTCGGTGGCTGCCGCCTTGCTGGCGGCCGGCGTGTCGCGCTTCCGCTCCACACCCGTGTCGGGTGCGCCACGTGCACCCTACTGCATGATGGGCGTCTGCTTCGAATGCCTGCTGGAAATCGACGGCGTGGCCAATCGCCAGGCTTGCCTCGTGACGGTGCAACCGGGCATGAAAATCCGCTCACAAGAAGGCGCCCGCCATGCAGCTTGACGCGGACGATGCTGTGGTGGACGTCGCCGTGGTCGGCGCGGGCCCGGCGGGTCTTGCGGCGGCCGCCACCGCGGCCGAACTGGGGCTGTCGGTCGCGCTGCTCGACGAGCAGGCGCATCCCGGCGGACAAATCTACCGTGACGTTGAGCGCGCCGAGGCCGATCGGCTGCAGGTGCTCGGCAACGACTATGCCGCCGGCCGAGCGCTGGTCGAACGCTTCGCTCGCTCGACGGCGCGGCACGTAGGCGGCGCAGCCGTCTGGCAAGTCACCCGCGATCGCGTCATTCACTACTTGAAGGATGGGCGATCCCAGTCCATCACGGCCGGCCAGGTCATCCTGTGCACCGGTGCGATGGAGCGGCCATTTCCGATCCCGGGCTGGACACTGCCCGGCGTGATGACCGCCGGCGCGGCACAGATTCTTCTCAAGAGCGCCGGACTCGCGCCGTCGCAGCCCGTCGTCCTGGCAGGCTGCGGACCGTTGCTTTACCTGCTGGCCTGGCAGTACTTGCGGGCCGGTGTTCGCATAATCGCCATCGTCGACACCACGCAGCGCGGCGACTACCTGCGGGCTCTGCGCCACGTCGGTGGCGCCCTCGCGGGATGGCGCGACATAAAGAAAGGCCTCGGCCTGATCCGCAGCATCAAGGGCGCCGGCATCCCCTTCTATCGCGGCGCAACCGATCTCGCGGTGGAAGGCGGCGAACGGGCCACGGCCCTGAGTTTTCGTATCGGGACCACGTTGCACCGCGTCCAGACCGACCTCGTGCTGCTGCACCAGGGCGTGGTGCCGAACAACCAGATCACAGCGTCGCTGCGGCTCGCGCACCGTTGGGACGACCAGCAGCTGTGCTGGGTGCCGGCGGCCGATGCCTGGGGCCGCCTCGCGCTGGACGGCTTCCTGATCGCCGGCGACGGTCGTGGCATTTCCGGCGGCGCCGCAGCGGCCTTGCAAGGACAGCTCGCCGCACTGGCTGCGGCGCACAGCGCGGGGCGCTTGCCGGAACGCGAGCGCGACCGCCAGGCCAAGATTCTGCGGTCGGCACTGCGTCGGCAGCTGCACATCCGGCCTTTCCTCGATACGCTTTACCGTCCCAAGCTCCAGCACCGCGTGCCGGCCGACGACGTCATCGCCTGCCGCTGCGAGGAAGTCTCGGCCGGCGAGCTGCGCCGGATGGTCGCGCTCGGCTGCACGGGGCCGAGCCAAACCAAAGCCTTCTCACGCTGCGGCATGGGCCCCTGCCAGGGCCGCCTTTGCGGCCTCACGGTCACCGAGGTCATCGCGCAGGCGCGCGGTGTCTCTCCGGCCGAGGTCGGCCACTACCGCATCCGTCCTCCCATCAAGCCGATCACGCTCGAAGAGCTGGCCGCGCTTTGATTTCATTTTCTCTTCAATACCTGGAAATCGCACCCATGACTGACATCACCCGAATCGAACCCACACACCGCCTCAGCCGCCTGGTGGTGCACAACGGCGTCGCCTATATGACGGGCGTTACCGCGCAGGACGGCAAGCTGGACATCCAGGGCCAGACCCGCCAGGTGCTCGAGAAGATCGACGGCCACCTCGCCAAGGCGGGCATCGACAAGACGCGCATGCTGTCGGTGCAGATCTGGTTGAAGGACATCGAACGCGATTTCGCGGGCATGAACGAAGTGTGGGACGCGTGGGTGCCCCAAGGCGCCGGCCCCGCTCGCGCCACCGGCGAGTCCAAGCTGGCACACCCCGACTTGTTGGTGGAGATTCTGGTCACCGCGGCTGTTTGATCTCCGCCAGCTTCGCAAGTTGAAGCGCGGGGTACATCTGGTCGATGGCGGCGATATCGGACGCCATTTCCTCCACGATCCATTCGCGAACTTGCACGACGGCGGAACGTATCGGCCTGCCGGCGGGATGCAGCAGGCGGCACTCGCGTTCCGTCACGACAGCCTCCTGCTCGCCTGGGACGAGGGCTCCGGTACGCAGCCAATAGGCAGTGGAGTTGAGCCAGCCGAGCGCGATGCCCTGACCGAGCAGCGCCGCCTGGATCACGATCGCATAGTCGGAAAAATCGACGGTCCGCGCTGCACGGCGGCCGTGCCTCTCGAAGCTGGCGAAGCGACGATGCCAGTCGCGCTCGCCGTCGCTGAGATTCATCAGCGTATCGCCGTCTTGCGCCTCCGAGCGCGCCTGCTCGGCGTAGCCCGGACTGCAAACCGGCAAAAGGATCTCCGGCATCAGCAGGACCGCGTGCTCATCGGCTTCGTCGCGATGGGGAAAACGCAGGCCGAGGTCAACATCGTTCACTGGCCCCCTCATCGGCCCTGAGGTAAGCTGAAAGCGCAGGTCGATGGATGGAAACGCCTTGCGCAGCTTGTGCATGCGGGGCATCACCCAGTGGGTGGTGAACGCGGTCGACACCGACAGCGTGACGGTTTCGCTCCCGGTCTTGAGTGCCTCGATCTCGTCCAGCGCGGTCTCGATCCCTCGGAACCCCTCGGAGATCCGCTTGAAGAGGATATCCCCGCTCTGGGTGAGCGTGACCTTCGCATGCGACCGATCGAAGAGCTTGACTCCCAGATGCTCTTCCATGCGGGAGAGCATGCGGCTCACGGCCGGCTGCGTGACGTACAGCTCCAGGGCCGCCTTGCTGAAGTTGCCGCAGCGCGCGGCAGCTTCGAAGGCGAACAGCGCGTTCGCGCTCGGGAGTTTTCTGCGTAGGCTGTGCATTACCTGATGTTATGCCTCGCCTGACAATTGCGCAATTGCTTCCGCGCAAAACGAGCCCTATGCTAGCTTCATCAATAGAGGCACAGCGTGATCTGATCGCATCGACTCCATAACATTGACCGCCGACGTGCGGTCGTCAGCGGTTCCACCTTTTCATCAACACCACCCAGAAGGAAATCATGTCTTTCAACCAATTCAAAGTTTTGACGTTCGACGTCGTCGGTACCCTGATCGACTTCGAAAAGGGAGTTCTCGACTCCGTCCGGCGGCTCGGCGGAAGCGCTGCCAAAGGCCTGAGCGACGAGGATATCTTCGAGCCGTACAAGCAAGGTCGCGATCTGCACCCCGGCCGCTCGAGCCAGGTCATGCCGAACGTCTATTTGCACGTGGCCAAGGCACTCGGGCTGCCCACCGACGATAACTCCGCGCAGGCTTTTCAAGCCGATGTCTTGCGTTGGCCGGCGTTTGCGGATTCTGCCGCGGCGCTCAAGCGCCTGCGCGCCCACTTCAGATTGGTGGCCATGACCAATGCGGACCGGGTGGCCTTGTCGTGCTATGCGCACACGCTCGGTGATCCATTCGACGACACGGTCACTTATGACGACACCGGCGTCGCCAAGCCCAATCCGCAATTCTTCGCCTACAACCGGGGGCGCCAGGCGGCCCAAGGCTACAAGTTCCAGGACATCCTGCACGTTGCGCAAAGCCAGTATCACGACATCGGGATCGCGCGCGAACTGGGCTATTCGGTGACTTGGATCGAGCGCCGAAAGGGGCAAAATGGATTCGGCGGTACGCCGACCCCGGCCAAAGTCACCGAGCCGCATTTCCACTTCGCCTCCCTGAAAGACCTGGCCGACGCGGTCGACGCTGAACGCGCGGCCGCCGGGTCACAGACCCGCCGATGAAACCGTCGTTGAAATTTCCAGCGGAGGCCTCGCTGTGGTCTAGGACCGCTGAGCTCCCCTTGGAGCTGTCCCGCCTTGACGGCGACCTGCGTGCCGAGGTCGTCATTGTTGGAGCGGGCTACTCCGGGCTTTCAGCGGCCCATGCGCTGCAGAAAAGAGGGATCGACGCCGTCGTGCTCGAGGCCCATCGTGTCGGCTGGGGCGGCAGCGGCCGTAACGGAGGCGTCGTCGCGGGAAAATTTCGAGTGTCGTTCCCGGCCGTCGCCAAATTGCACGGATTGGAAACGGCGCGCTACCTGCATCGACTCTCCCATGACGCCGTCGATGCGGTCCGGCAACTCATCGAAGAGCTGGGAATCCAGCACGCGCAGCTCGAGATGACGGGAAACCTGCGCTGCGCCCATACGGAAGAGGCGCAAAGGGCGCTCGTCGCCGAGGCGGATTGGCTGCAAAACCAGCTGGGCGAGCGGGCGCTCACGGTCCTGTCCCGCGCCGAAGTCGAGCATGAAATAGGGTCGCGGACCTACTTCGGCGGCGTGCTCAATCACCATGCGGGGACAATTCATCCGCTCAACTACGCACGCGGCCTGGCAGCGGGTCTTGCGGCCCGCAAGGTCCGTCTGTTCGAGGACAGCCCGGTCGAAAGCATCGAAGACCAAGCGGGCGGAGTACTGGTCAAGACGCCGACGGGCGCCGTGCATGCAAAGCAGATCCTGATTGCAACAGATGCGTACTCTGACCTTCGTCCTTCCACCAAGCGGGTCAAGACCGCCATCATTCCTTTCCGAAGTGCAGTGATCGCGACCAGCCGCCTTCCGGAGTCTCTCGCCTCGAAGCTGCTTGTCGAGCGCCGCAGCTACTCGGAAACGCGGCGCATGATGAAGTGGTTCAGGAAGCGCGACGGTCGCCTCATCTTCGGTGGGCGCGGCGCATTTGGCGGCAGCGGCGGCACATCGGCGTACGACGCCCTTCAGCGTGCGATGACCAAGACGTTTCCGGAACTCGAAGCGGTCGATATCGAATTCAACTGGTCCGGGTTCGTTGGGATGACGCTGGACAAGCTTCCGCATGTGGGGAGAATCGACAAACGCACATGCGTCTGCCTTGGCTTCAACGGCTCCGGCATCGCGATGGCGAGCTTGTTGGGCCAGCAGGCCGCCGCCTTCGTTGCGGGCGAGTCCCCCGACGTTTCCCTTCTCGACGCGAGGCATCTCAAGACGGTGCCTTTCTACCCCTTGCGCGCGCCAGGAATCCGCATGGTCGCAGGCTGGTATCAGTTTCTCGATGCCATCGGAAGATAGTCAGCACGGATTGAAAGAGCGCAGCCTGCGAGGCGCGAAGGAGCTTTGGTTGAGCTTCGGATCGCGACCCAGGATCGCGTCCGCGATCAGCGTCCCCGTGACCGCGCCCAACGTCATGCCCAGATGCCCATGTCCACAGGCGACATAGGCATTCGAGACGAGCGGGGAGGCGCCGATCACCGGGAGTGAATTCGGCATCGACGGACGAAACCCCATCCATCGGGTCCATTCGGTCGCCCGCAAGCCGGGGAAGGCGATCCGCGCCCTTTCCACCATCGCGTCTGCACGACGCCAATCCGGCTCTCTCCTGAGCCCCGCGATTTCGACGGTTCCGGCCAGCCGGAGTCGGCCCTGCATCGTCGATGCGAAAAAGGCGCCGTCCGAAACCAAAACAGGCCGCCCCAGCGTGATGTTGGGGTTCGCTATCTCGACGTGATAGCCGCGCTCCGTATCGAGCGGGATATCGCATCCCACATCCGCTGCCAGGCCTTTCGAGTGCGCGCCTGCAGCGATGATGACCGCGGCGCCATCGAGTTGCAGGTCGCGCCCGTCACTGAAGTGAATGGAGGCGGCCCGGCCGCCGGCGACGCCGATGCTGCGGGCTTCGGCTTCATGGAAAACCGCGCCCAGCGCTGAGGCCCGGTCCGCGAGGCGCTGGCAAAGGAGCTGGGGGCTGTCCAGGGAGGCATAGTCCGGGAAGTAAATGCCCCTGTGGACCTGGCCCGAGGCCGGCTCCAGGTCCCGCACCTCTTTCTCGCCCAGGATCTCGATGTTGGCGCCTCGCCTCCTTCGCAGCTGGATGGCGGCTTGGGCGCCTTGGAACGAGGCTGGCGTGTAGTACAGCATGAGTGCGCCCGTGCGCCGGATGTCGTCATCCAGCCCCAGGTCGGCAAACAGCCGCTCGTACTCCTTTAGGGCGAACCTCGTCATCGAGTGAAGCGTCGCCGAGATCTGGTCCACGCGGTGCGGCCGGCAAGCGGACAGAAACCGGACCAGCCAAGGGAGAGCCTTCAGGAAGTACGCAGGCTTCACTACGATAGGTCCTTGCTGCCGAAACAGGAAGCCCGGGGCACTGGTCAGCATCGACGGCATGCCTGTGGGGACCGCGGCTTCGACGGCGATGACGCCGGCATTTCCGTAAGACGCACCGCTGCCTGGCGGGCGCGGATCGATGAACTCGACCTGCATGCCTTCCCGCAACAGCCGCAGCCCGACATTGAGCCCGACGATGCCGGTGCCGATGACCACGACGCGGGTGACTGCGGCGTTCACGCGTCGAGCCACACGTGTTCGGCGAAGCTGAAACCCATCAAGTTGCCCAACGGAATCGGCGAGAGCCCGCGCAGCTTCCTGTTGTGGCCGTCGAGGCTTGACGTGAAGAACGGGATCCCGATGCCGGATTCCTCATGGACCATGGTTTGCAGGTCGGCGTACATCTGGCTGCGCCTGGCCTCATCGGTCTCCGCGCGCGCGGCCAGCAGGAGCTGGTCGAACTTGTCATTTTTCCAGGCGGACTCGTTCTGGGGGGCGTCGCCCTTGAAGAAGAGCGACAGCATCACGTCCACGGAGGGGCGGGGCTGGATCATGCCGAATCCCACGGGGTGCTTCATCCAGTGCTGGGCCCAGTAGCCATCCGCCGGCATGCGGCGTACGTCAAAGTTGACACCGAATTTGCGCGCCTCGTGCTGCAGAATCGTCGCGATCTCGATGGATCCGCCTGCGACCGGGGACACGACCATCGGGATGGCCGCGGACCCGACGTTGGCACGCTGGAAATGCCACTTCGCCTTCTCCGGATCGTAGGGGCGCTGCTTCAGCCCGTTGAAGTAGAAGCGCATGCTGGGGTGGACCGGCTGGTCGTTGCCCAGCACGCCGTGGCCGAGCATGATCGACTTGATCATCTGTTCCCGGTTGAACAGGTGCTTCATGCCCAGCACGAAATCGGGGTTGTTGCCCGGCGTGCTGTCGCGGCGCATGACCAGGTCCGTGTAGGGGCCCGCCTTGGTTTCGAAGACAGCGTGCTGGCCGCTTCCGGAGACGCGGCTCACCGAGCGCGGGTCGACCGAGAGCACGAGATCGAGCTCGCCGGCCAGCAGGCCATTGACACGCGCGCTCTCCTCCCCGATGCCTACGTGTTCGATCTCGTCGAGGTAAGGCCGGTTGGGCTTCCAGTAGCCGTCGTTGCGCACACCGACCGCGCGCACACCGGGCTTGAATTCCTTGACCTTGTAGGGCCCGGTCCCGATGCCGGCGTTGAAGTCGGTCGTGCCGTCCTTGACGATGTGGAAGTGGTAGGTGCCCAGGATCACCGGCAGGTCCGCATTGGGTGCGGCGAGGCGGATGGTCACTTCGTTCGGACCCGTCGCGGTGACCTCTTCGATCTGGTCAGCCAGCGGCTTCGCGCGCGAACCCGTCGCGGGGTTCTTGTGGCGCATCAGCGAGAAGATCACGTCCTGCGGCGTCAGCAGCTTCCCGTCGTGGAAAGTCACGCCGCGGCGCAGCTTGAAGACCCAGGTCTTGGCGTCCTTTGTCGTGAACTCCTCGGCCAGCTGCGGCTGCGGCGACAGTCTGCCGTCCAGGTAGGTCAGGCCGTTGTAGAACATGAAGCCGCGGACGTAGTCGGTGCCGTTGGACTGCTTGGCGGGATCGAGTGTGTCGCTCACCGCGGCGGTTGACCCCGCCACCTTGATGCGGCCGCCCTTGCGCGGTGTCTGCGCATGCGCCGTGGCGGCGACGCTCGCGATGCTGCCGGCCAGGGCTGCCTGCATTCCAGCGGCAGTCAACATGGCCAGCACGTCGCGACGGTTCGCGCCCCGCTTCAATGCGCCAAGGATTCGCGTGCTCTCTTCGGGGCCGATCAGGCCGCCCAGCTGCTTGTTGTCTTCCATGTTTGTCTCCTGGTGATGTCGCGGGGTCGATCAGAGTCCGACGAGGGCCGGAAGCCCGTTGATGTCGCGGATCTCGGCGAAGCTGATTGCGTCGTTGGGCCTCGGTTCATGCCCGCGGTTGACGAACACCTTGTTCACGATGCCGAGGTCCTGCGCCGAGAACATGTCGTAGCGCGGATTGGCCGACACGTGCAGGATGTCCTGCGGGGCGCAGCCGAGTTGGTCCAGCATGTATTCGAACGCGGCCAGGCGCGGCTTGTAGGCGCCGGCATCCTGCGCGGTGTAGACCTTATGGAAGGGCGCCTTGAGTTTTTCCACGTTTGAGCCGATCTGCTCGTTCATCGCGTTGGACAGGATCACCAGCGGGATCTTCTTGGCGATGCGCGTGAGCGCGTGCGGCACGTCGGCGTGCGGACCCCACGTGGGCACCGCGTCGTAGATCCGCTTCGCATGCTCATCGCGGAAGGCCAGCTTGTGCTTCCTGCAGGCGCGTTCCAGCGACGAATGCAGGATGTCCAGGTAGGGCTTCCAGTCGCCCATCGCCTCGTCCAAGCGGTAGTCGTTGAAGTTCTTGATGAACACGCGCATTTGCTCCGGCGGCAGCTGGCCCTCGTAGATGTCGTACGCCGCCTGGTGCATGGGGTAGTACGTGAGGGTTCCGTAGCAGTCGAAGGTGATGTATTTGGGGCGGAAGGTCATATTGCGGCCTGTAAAGTTATGGAAGCTATGGGTGAAGGATAGGCACTGCAGCCCGTGCAGGCAATTGCGCAATTGTCAGCATGGGCATAACATCAGGTTATGCACAGCCTACGCAGGAAACTTCCGAGCGCCAACGCGCTCTTCGCGTTCGAAGCGGCCGCGCGCTGCGGCAACTTCAGCAAGGCGGCCCTTGAGCTGTACGTGACGCAACCGGCCGTGAGCCGCATGCTCTCTCGCATGGAAGAGCACCTCGGTGTGAGGCTGTTCGAGCGCGCGCATGGCAAGGTCAGCCTCACCGAAAACGGGGACATCCTTTACAAGCGGATCGCGGAGGGCTTCCACGGGATCGAAGCGGCACTCGATGAGATCGAGGTCCGCAAGAGTGGCACGGACACCGTCACGCTGTCCGTCTCCACCGCGTTCACCACGCATTGGCTGATGCCCCGCATGCACAAGCTGCGCAAGGCCTTCCCCTCGATCGACCTGCGCTTCCAGCTCACCTCAGGTCCGCTCAGGGGACCGGTGAAAGATGTGGACCTCGGCCTTCGCTTTCCGCATCGCGATGAGGCCCACGAAGATGGTGTGCTCTTGATGCCGGAGATCCTGCTCCCGGTGTGCAGTCCGGGCTATGCGGAACAAGCGCGCGCCGAACCGAAGGGTGGGGACACGTTGATGAATCTGACCGATGGCGAACGCGACTGGCATCGCCGCTTCGCGGGCTTCCAGGGGAAGAAGAGCCGTCCGGTGGAACGAATCGTCGACTTCTCCGACTATGCGATCGTCATACAGGCGGCGCTTCTCGGCCAAGGCATTGCGCTCGGCTGGCTCAACTCCACCGCGCACTGGCTGTCAAACGGAGCGCTCGTTCCGGGAAGGCTCGAGGCCGTCGTCACGGAGCGCGCATGCCGCTTGCTGCACGCCGCCAACCGGCCGCGGCGGTCTTCGGTCGTTGAAGTACGCGAGTGGATTGTGGAGGAGATGAGGTCGGACGTGATCGCGATCGACCGGATGTACCCCGCGCTCCAGCTTGCGAAAGTGGCGGGCTACGCGTAGTTCGCGTTGAAGCTCATCGCAAAACGTCCATCAGCCGGTAATACGCACCCACGGCAGGAAGAAACCAGGGCTTGCCGAAATGCCCAGGGATGGCGGGCCAGTCGAAGTCCTTCCACGGATTGCGGTCCTGGCCGCCGTCGATGATGTCCGCCATCACGGTGCCCATGTAGGTGGACATCTGCGTTCCGTGCCCGCTGTAGCCCATGGAGTAATAGATACCGTTGCGCTCGCCGGCGCGCGGCAGTCGATCGCGCGTCATGTCGACCAGGCCGCCCCAGCAGTAGTCGATGCGCACGTTCGACAAATACGGGAACGTAGCGACCATGTCGCGGCGCAGGATCTCTCCGCTCTTTGGGTCCGATTCCGGGCCGGGGGCGGCAAACCGCGCGCGGCCGCCGAAGAGGAGCCTGTTGTCCGGCGTGACACGGAAGAAGTTCACGAGATTGCGGGTGTTCGTCGCCATCCGGCGCCGGGGCAGGATCCGATCGAGCAGGTCCTGCGGCAGCTGCTCCGTGACGATGATGTAGGCACCCACCGGAACGATGCGCCGCCGGAACCAGGCGAGAGGCCCCACCGCCGATGTGCCAGTGGCAAGCAGGACCTGGCGTGTCTGCACGCGCGCGCCGGGTGTCTCGATCTCGTGACCATTCGGGGTGCGGCGCATTGCCATGAGGGGCGCGTTCTCATGGATGTGCACGCCTTTCCGCGCGGCCGCGCTCGCCAGCCCCTGGACGAACTTGCCCATGTGCATGCCCGCGCTCTTGCTGAACACCAGCCCGCCGTAATAGGCGTCCGACCCTAATTCCTCGGACAGCGCGGCTTTCGACACCATGTGGGTGTCCGGGTCGACCTCGCGCGCCAGCAGTTCCTGCGAACGCGCCAGCTTGTCGTAGTGCTCGGGCTTCGCCGCGAGTTTCAGCTTGCCGGTACGGCGGAAGTCGCAATCGATTCCCTCCTCGCCGATGATCCGCTCGACCGTGTCCACGCCGGCATCGAACGCGCGGTAGAGCAAATTCGCCCGTTCAGTGCCGAGCCGCGCACACATGGCGGCATAGTCCTGGGCGAAGCCGTTGTTGCACATGCCGCCGTTGCGGCCCGAGGCGGCGCTTCCGACACGGTCGGCTTCCAGCAGCACGACTTGCGCGCCCTTCTTTGCCAACGCCAGGGCGGCGGAAAGGCCGGTGAACCCGCCGCCCACGACGACGACGTCCGCGCGACCGCCCGGAGGAGCTTGCACCGCCCCGTCGAAGCGCGGAGCTGTGTCGTGCCAGTACGAGGCGAGCTTCATGATGCTTCTCCCCCGCGCCGCACGGCGACGGCAGAACCGGTGAGGCCGCCACCGATCACCGCAACGTCGCAGCTGCCCTGCACCGGCCCCGGGTCGGCGCTCTTGAATGGCTCCGATGTGTCCAACCAATAGGATGTCAGCTTCATATCGCCTCTGGAATGATTGTTGTCTAATTGAACGACTGGCTGGCGAGCCCGAACATGCACGCCGGGCCGGTGGAGGCAAGCTGTGTCCCGAGGACCATGGTGGTGGCGTTATCGACCTGCCGCAGGCCGATGCGCTCGAGCCACTCCCCGAGTTGCAAGGCGGCGGAGGTATCGACCCGCACGAACGCGCTCCCGAGCCGCGCGAGCGCGGCCTCGATCAAGGCGCGCGCATCGGACGGGCTTTCGGCGACCACAGGACCGATGACATTACCGCGGCCGAACAGGCGGCAAATGGCGTAGCCGCGGGGCACGCCGTCACGCAGAAGCACATCAGCGTCGCCGAGCTCGACGAGCCGGCGCAGCATCGCTTGTCTCGCCCAGCCCGTAGCTTGCTCATCAAGACGCGCGACCGCCTCGAAATCCGGCGCAGCCATCGCCCTGACGAGGCTGGGCGGCGGCGCCTCATGGCGCTCCTTGGGAACCCCCTGATGCTGCTGGATGACACCGATGGGCACAAACCCACGGCGCTCATAAAGCGCCAGGCCTTCGGCCGTCGAGTTCAAGGTGATGGTGCGCGGGTGCGCCGCCGCCAGCAGCGCATCCATCAGCCGGGCACCGTAACCGCGGCCTTGGGCGGCTTTCGCGACGATGATCATCCCTGCGCAAGCATGGGCCTCGCCGTACGGCCACCAGACTGCGGTCCCGATCACCTCGCCGGCGGCGTCCTGCAGCACGAACCCTTGGCCCAGCTGGAGCGCGACATCCCAGTCCTCGATCCGATAGGGCCAGGCCATCTCCTGCGACAACTTCAGGGCGCCTTCCAGGTGTGCTTTGGCGAACGGCACCAGGACCACGTCATCAATCACAGCCAACCCCCGAAACGCGGCCACTCGGCCTCGACCTTGCCGGAGGTGCCGCGGACGACGTGATAGCCCCGGTGCTGGGCGCCCGTGGCGCAAGCGTGGTTCGGCAGGATGCGCACCCGATCGCCGATGGCGAGGTCCGGCAACATCCCGTTCGAGCCTGGCCGCACCGTGATGATCCCGTGTTCCTGGTTCGCATCGCCAACAATCAAGTCGGCATAAGGGGCGCCGGCGATATTGCACACCAGCCCGTAGCCTTGGTTGACCGCCTGCCTGGAGGTGCCTCGGTCCTGCGACATGGCCATCCAGCCCGCGTCGACGAGGATCCATCCCTTCTCGCGCTGGTGCCCGATCACCGTTGCGAGCACCGAGACAGCGATGTCCTCGACCTGGCAGACGCCCACGCCGGCCATCACGAGATCGAAGAACACGAACACGCCCGCCCGCACTTCGGTCACGCCGGTAAGGTCTGTTGCGCTATGCGCTGTGGGGGTGGAGCCCACACTGAGCACGGGGCAAGCAAGCCCTGCTTCCCGCAGGATCGCGGCGGCGTCGACAACGCTGCGCCGCTCGGCCTCCGCACACTGTCGCAAAGCCTCGGCCCCGCGCGCGGCGTAGCTCCCGCCGGCATGGGTCATCACGCCGCGCAGTTCCGCACCGTCCGCCAGGGCACGGCCGATATCGACAAGGCGCTGCCTGTCGCCAGGCAGCACGCCCGAGCGGTGGCCATCACAGTCGATCTCGATGAGGGCCGGAATGCGCGTTCCCGCCTCGCGTGAGGCCTGCGCAACAGCCTGTGCCTGCTCCACGGTATCCAGCACCACGGCAACATCGGCGCCCTGGGCGCGCAACCCAAGCACCTGCGGCAGCTTAGCTGGCGTGATGCCGACGGCGTAGATGATGTCCCGCACGCCGGCCGCCACGAACTGCTCAGCTTCCCTGAGCGTCGAAACAGTGGCGGGACCGGCCGGCGAGCTCATGACGCGCCTTGCGACCTCCACCGACTTGGCTGTCTTGAGATGCGGACGCAGGGACACGCCAAGGCCGTCGAGCCGGGCTCTCAAGCGTGCGATGTTCCGCTCCATGCGGTCAGCGTCGAGGATGAGGCAAGGGGTCGCCAGTTCATCCAGCGTGCTTGCCGTCTTTTGCGCTTGCTCTTGCTCTTGCGCCTGTTCCATGGATATTGCTGTTCCCAATGTGTTGTCTCCAGTTGTGCTTCAGATCACGTTGCAAGCATATTGCGCCGGTTTGATGCAGATTACAATTAATCAAGTCTGCACTCACAGTTAAGGCTGCCCTTTATGATCAGCTCGGACGATCTTCACTTTTTCAACGTGCTGGCCAAGTCTGCGACGCTTGCCGAAAGCGCCAGGAAGCTGGACGTCACGCCGCCCGCCGTCACCCAGCGCTTGCAGGCGCTGGAAGCACGTATCGGAATCCGCCTGATCGACCGGTCCGGCCGCAAGATGAGCCTGACCGATGAAGGCGCCCTCGTTGCGTCGCACGGGATGATCGTGGCCGATGCGCTGGAGGCCCTCTCCGAGGCCTTGGCCGATCGGAAGAAGGCAGTCGGCGGGCACCTGCGCATTGCCGCCCCTCACGGCTTTGGCCGGGTTCATGTGGCACCGGTGGCCGACGCTTTTGCACGGACCCATCCCGGCGTGACGGTCACCCTCGACCTCTCCGACCATCCGGGCGCGCAATCGGTCGAGACCAGCGACGTCATCATTCACATCGGTCCGCCGGGGTCCCTCAACCAGATCGTGACGACGCTGGCGCCGAACCGGCGCATCCTCTGCGCCAGCCCGGACTATCTGGCCAAGGCCGCACCGATTCAATCGCCTTCAGACCTGATGCGGCATCGCTGCCTCGTGGTCAGGGAGAACGATGAGGACGTCACCCTCTGGCGCTTCCTGCACCCTTCCCGGGAGCCGGAGACAATCCGCATCCACCCCACCATGTGCAGCAATGACGGAGCGGTGGTGCGCGACTGGGCGCTCGCAGGGCAAGGTGTCGCGATCCGGTCGGAGTGGAATATTGCCGGCGACCTGGCGGCCCGTCGGCTCAAGCGGGTACTTCCGGGCTGGGAAATTCCTGCCGCGGATGTCATCGCCATGCTTGGGACACGCTTCGGACGGAGCGCGCGCACAACGGCCTTTCTGGCCATGCTGCGCCAAGCCCTTTCGCCGCCGCCGTGGCGGCGAAAGGCGGGTCGCTGACTCAGCCCTTCGCTGGGCCGCTCCCAAGGAGGGCTGCGCCCCCTCGGGGGGCAGCGAACGCAGTGAGCGTGGGGGCTGGCACCCTCAGGCCGTGACCCAGACCTTGCGCACGGTTTCGAGCGTGCGCCAGGTGCCTGTGTAACCGGGCTTCATGATGAAGCAATCGCCCGCCCTGTAGGTCACCGGGGGCTGCCCGTCCTCGGTGATCTCGGCCACCCCGGACAGGATCAGGCAGAACTCCCACGTGTCGCCCTTGATGGAGCGGTTGACCCCCGGGGTCGACTCGAACACGCCGGCGCGGACCTTGCCGTCCTTGGCGCTGTCGACGTCCCAGCTGCGGCACACGATGTCGCCTTCGATGACGCGATCGGCGGGCGGCCGGTATTCGCGCGGCTCGCCAAGTTGGTCGAGCTTGAATGTGACGAGAAGATTGTTGGGCATGGAATTGGGGTCCTTGGGACAAAAAGAAACGTGGCGAGCTCAGCTGCGGCAGCTGGTATTCATGCGTCGAGCCAGACGTTCTCGGCGAAGTTGTAGCCCATCAACCCGCCCAGCGGAATGGGCGACAGGCCTTTGAGCTTTTTCGTATGGCCGTCGATGCTGGACATGAAGAACGGAACACCGATGCCCCCGTCCTCGTGGATCATGACCTGCATGTCGGCGTACATCTTCGCGCGCTTGGCCGTGTCGGGTTGCGCCCGCGCGGCCAGCAGCAGCTGGTCGAATTTCGGGTTCTTCCAGCCCGCTTCGTTCCATGGCGCGTCGGACTTGAAGAACTGCGTGAGCAGCACGTCGGCCGACGGCCGCGGATTGATGTTGCCGAAGCCCACCGGATGCTTCATCCAATGCTGCGACCAGTAGCCATCGGCCGGCATGCGGCGCACATCCAGGTTCAGCCCGATCTGGCGTGCGGCGTGCTGCATAACCAGGGCCATCTCCGCGGAGTTGGTGGCGGCGGGCGACACCACCACCGGGATGGCTGCGCTGCCGAGGTTGGCCTTCTGCACGTGCCACTTGGCCTTTTCGGGGTCGTAGGGCCGCTGCTTGAGCCCCTTGAAGTAGAAGCGGTCGCTGGGGTGGATGGGCTGGTCGTTGGCCATCTCGCCGTAGCCCAGCAGGATGGACTTGACCATCTGCTCGCGGTTGAACAGGTGCTTCATCGCCAGCACGAAGTCCGGGTTGCTGCCGGGTGCGCTGTCTCGGCGCATGATCAGGTCGGTGTAGAGGCCGGCCTTGGTCTCAAAGATCGCGTGCTTGGCGCTGCCCTTGATGCGGTCCACCGAGCGCGGGTTGATGGCCATGGTCAGGTCGATCTCGCCGGTCAGGAGCGCGTTGACGCGCGCCGCCTCGTCGCCGATGCCCACATACTCAATCTCGTCCAGGTAGGGGCGGTTGGGCTTCCAGTAGTTGTCGTTGCGCACGGCCACCGAGCGCACACCCGGCTTGAAATCCTTGAGCTTGTAGGGGCCGGTGCCGATGCCCGCCATGTGCGCGTTCACGTCGGTGACGCCGTCGCGCACGATATGGAAGTGCCAGGTACCCAGAATGGCCGGCAGGTCGGCGTTGGGTGCCACCAGGCGGATGGTCACTTCGTGCGGGCCGGTGGCCTTCACCTCTTCGATCTGCTCGGCCAGCACCTTGGCCTTGGAGCCGGTCGACGGATCCTTGTGACGCAGGATGGAGAACACCACGTCGGCAGAGGTGAACGGCTTGCCGTCGTGAAAGGTCACGCCCTGACGCAGCTTGAACACCCAGGTTCTGGCGTCCTTGGTGCTGAACTCCTCGGCCAGCGCAGGCCGGGGCGTCAGGCTGCCGTCTAGGGAGGTCAGCCCGTTGTAGAACATGCAGCTGCGGATGTAGTCGGTGTGGTTGGAGCACTTGGCCGGATCCAGCGTGTCGCTGAGCGCGGCGGTCGCCCCGGCTACCTTGATGCGCCCGCCCTTGCGCGGGGCCGCCGCCTGCGCCGCGGCCGCCGTCGAGGCCAGGCTGCCCGCCAGCGCGGCCTGCATGCCGCCGGCCGCCAGCATGGCCAGCACGTCGCGCCGGCTGGCGCCGCGCTGCAGTTCGCCCATGATGCGATGGCTCTCTTCGGGGCCTATCAGGCTGCTTATCTGCTCTTGTTTTGTCATTTTTGTGTCTCCTCGGTGGAAAAAAAAGTCAGGCGAACTTGTTCTTGATCTGGTAGTACAGGCCCACGGCGGGGAGGAACCAGGGGGTTCCGAAATGCCCCGGGATGGCGGGCCAGGGGTTGTCGCGCCACGGGTTGGCCGCCACATCGCCGGCCATCACCCGGGCCATGCACTCGCCCATGTGCACCGACATCTGGGTGCCGTGGCCGCTGTAGCCCATGGAGTAGTACAAGCCGTCGGTTTCGCCGGCATGCGGCAGGCGGTCCTGCGTCATGTCGACGGTGCCGCCCCAGCAGTAGGCTATGCGCACATCGCGCAGCTGCGGGAACATCGCCACCAATTGCTCGCGCAGCACCTGGCCGCTCTTGGCGTCCGAGCGTGGACTGGACAGCGCAAAGCGCGCACGCCCGCCGAACACCAGCCGGTGGTCGGGCGTGATGCGAAAGTAGTTGTGCAGCGTGTCGGTCGTGGTGTAGGTGCGGCGCTGCGGCAGCAGGGCTTGCAGGACGCTGGGGTCGAGCGGCTCGGTCACAATGATAAAGCTGCCGATCGGCACGATGCGGCGCCGCCAGAAGGAGAAGCTGGAGTAAGCACCCACGCGCGTCGCGCCGGTGGCCAGCAGCACCTGGTCCGCATCGATGGCGCCGCGTTGGGTGTGCACGCGGTGCGCATGACCGTTCAGCCGCTGCAGCCGCTCCACCTGCGTGTGGTCGTAGATCTGCGCGCCGCGCCGCGCCGCGGCCTCGGCCAATCCGCGGCCGAATTGGCCCATGTGCATCTGGGCACTCTTCTTGAACAGCAGGCCGCCCGCGAAACGGTCGCAGCCGATCTCCTCGTGGATGCGCTGCGGCGGCACCAGCTCGACCTGCGGGTCGGCCTCGCGGCGCAGCCGTTCAAAACTGCGCGCCAGCTGCTCATAGTGCGCGGGCTTCGAGGCCAGCTTGAGCTTGCCTCGGCGGTGGAAGTCGCAAGGGATCGCCTCCTCGCGCACGATGCGTTCGACCGTATCCACCGCGTTGTCGTAGGCGCGGTACCAGGCGGCCGCGCGCTCGACGCCCACGCGGGCCGCGACGGTAGCGTAGTCCACAGCAAGGCCGTTGTTCACATGGCCGCCGTTGCGCCCGGACGCTTCGGCCGCAACGGCCGAAGCCTCCAGCACCACCACGCGGGCACCGCGCATGGCCAGCGTACGGGCCGCCGACAGGCCAGTGAAGCCGCCGCCGACGACCACCACGTCGGCCTTGGCGGGCAAGGCATCGGTCTGGCCTTCGAACGCAGCCGTGCTATCAGTCCAGAACGATTCGAGCTTCATGATGCCTGGGGGATGCGAGGCCGCGCTCATGCGCTGCCGTAGATGATCCAGATCTTGCGCGTGGTCTCGATGCAGCGCCACTTGCCGACGTAGTCCGGCTTCATGACGAAGGCGTCGCCGGCCTGCACGCGGATGGGTTCCTTGCCGTCTTCGATCAACTCCGACACGCCGGAGAGGATGTGGCAGAACTCCCAGACGCCGCCCTTGATCGATCGGATGGTGCCGGGCGTGATTTCCCACACGCCGGTGCGCACCTTGCCGTCGGGCGATTGCTCCACGTCCCAGTTCATGAAGCGCGGATCGCCGGCGATCAGGCGCTCGGGCAAGGGGCCGCTCTCACGGCCAGGGCCGAGGTCGTCGAGTTTGAAGAAAGTGAGCTCGCTCATTTGTATCGGGTCCTTTTGCAATTGAATGAAAGCGGGAAGTCAGGCGCGCGCCGGATTACAGGCCGACCAGTGCCGGCAGCCCGTTGATGTCGCGAATCTCCACGTGGGTATAGAACTCGTTGGGCTTGGGCTCGTGGCCACGGTTGACGAACACCTTGTTCTTGATGCCCATGTCATGGGCCGACATCAGGTCGTAGCGCGGGCTGGAAGACACGTGCAGGATGTCGTCCGGTGAGCAGCCCAGCTGGTCGAACATGTACTCGAAGGCCTGCAGGCGCGGCTTGTAGGCGCCGGCGTCCTGCGCCGTGTACACCTTGTGGAAGGGCGCTTCCAGCTTGCGGACGTTGGAGTCGATCTGCTCGTTCATGGCATTGGACAGGATCACCAGCGGGATCTTGTTGCCCACGCGCGTGAGCGCATGCGGCACGTCGGTGTGCGGGCCCCAGGTGGGCACGGCGTCGTAAAACTTCTGCCCGTCCTCCTCGCGGTAAGTGACCCCGTGGCGCTTGCAGACGCGCGCCCACGCGGACTTGAGCACCTGGTCGTAGGGCTTCCAGTCGCCCATCGCCTCATCCAGCCGCAAGGCGCTGAAATCCTTGATGAACTGCTGCATGCGCTCGGGCGACAGCTGCTCTCCCACAATGGCGTACGCCACCTCGTGCATGCGGAAGTAGATGAGGGTGCCGTAGCAGTCGAAGGTGATGTACTTGGGTTTGAAGATCATGATTTGCCTCGTTGGTAGGGGAGTGGAGAAAGGGTTCAGGCGACCGGGAAGTCCCTCAGCGCACGCCTGCGGCGCAGCCCGGCCTCCACCGCCAGGCGGCGGAGGGGAAACGGCCGGCAGGCAGGGATAGTGGGTGGCAGTCGACGGACATCGGTAAGCTTCCTGTTGTCGCGGTGGTTCAATAGGAGCAATCCTAGGCAGCATCCGCCGCAGTTGTTGCGGTTCTGCGCGGCGCGAACGCAGCATTCATCCGGAGTACCGCGGGCTCCAGGGGCTTTGTGCCGTTCTTCGCGCGGCCGTGGCCGGCGCCAAGATCGTACAAGCCGTGGGGCCGTTGCGCCGGGCATCATCGTCCCCAAACCGCCATTGACGTTTTGAAGGGAAGCCCTATGTCCGACCACGTTTTTACTCCACAGGCCGCGCTGGCCGCGGTGGGCCGCCCGCTGCCCGACGGCGTGACGCTTCGTCGGCTGAAAGCGGATGACCTGGAGGCAGCGCAGGCGCTGTCGCGCGAGTTCCAATGGCCTCACCGCATTGAGGACTGGCGGTTCAGCCTGGCACATGGCCAGGGCGTGGCGGCGCTGCGCGACGGCCAACTGGTAGGCACCGCGCTGCATTGGCCCTGGGGCAAGCAGCACGCGACGGTGGGCCATGTGATGGTGTCGCCGCGGATGCAGGGGCAGCGCGTGGGCCAGCACCTGATGCACGCGGTGATGGCGGGGCTGGAAGACCGCACCGTGTTGCTGCACGCCACGGTCGAAGGTCGCGGCCTGTATGAACGGATGGGCTTCGAGATCACGGGCGAGATCCGGCAGCACCAGGGCCTGGCCGCGCCGGCGCAACTGGTGGCACTGGCGCCGGGCGAGCGGCTGCGCCCACTGGGTCGCAATGACGCAAAGACACTCGTCGCCTTGGATGCCCGTTCTGCCGGCATGCCGCGCGAAGCCATGTTGCACCAGTTGCTGGCCGAAGGCGAGACGGTTGTGCTGGCACGCGGCGGGGAAGCCGTGGGTTTCTCCATCGTGCGGCGCTTTGGGCGCGGCTATGCCGTCGGCCCCGTGGTGGCGCCGGATCTCGCGAGCGCGCAGGCGCTCGTCGGGCACTGGTGCAGCCGCTTTGCCGGCAAGTTCCTGCGCATCGATGTGGACGCCGCCAGCGGCTTGCCCGAATGGCTCGAAGCGCAGGGCCTGCCCCGGGTGGACACGGTCACGACCATGGTGCGCAACGGCCCGCTGGAGCGAGGCCCGGCCGTCGGCGGCTGGGCGCTGGTCAACCAGGCCATGGGGTAGGAATGGCCCACCCCCGTTCAGGCTCACTTCGTGTAGCCTGCTCCCCCCTCAGGGGGCGCACTCTGCGGCCCGGCAAGGCCGGTTCCGCGCGTGCCCTCGCTTCGGCCAGCCGCGATTCGCGGATCGCGGTAATTCCGAATTGCATGGAAAACTAACATGACTTTTTTGTACAAGGGCCCCGCGCAGCGCGGGGCCGTGTGGGCCGGGGAGTTCGCGCGCAGGATGCCGCAGCTGCCGTTCCGGACCTGGCCCGAGATCGGGGATCCGGCGCAAGTGCGCTTCCTCGCGGCCTGGGAGCCTCCGCCGCGCATCGCCGAGGCCTTTCCCAACCTGGAGGTCCTGTTTTCGGTGGGGGCCGGGGTGGACCAGTTCGATTTCGCGGCGCTGCCGGCCGGGCTCACCGTGGTCAGGATGGTGGAGCCGGGCCTGACCGCCTGCATGTGCGAATACGTCAGCTGGGCCGTGCTGTCGCTGCACCGGGAGATGCCGCTGTACCTGCGGCAGCAAGGCCTCAGCCAATGGCAGCAGCACCCCGTGCGGCCGGCCTCCACGCGGCGCGTGGGCGTGATGGGCATGGGCATGCTGGGGCGCGCGGCGCTCGCGCAGTTGCGGCTGCTCGGCTTTGACTGCGCGGGCTGGAATCGCTCGCGTCGCAACGAGCCGGGCGTGCGCTGCTACAGCGGCGAGGCGGAGCTGGACGAGTTCCTGGCCCGCACCGACATCCTGGTATGCCTGCTGCCGCTCACGCCCGAAACGCGCGGCATTCTCGGCCGGCGCGTGTTCGACGCGCTGCCGGAAGGCGCCTGCCTGGTCAACGCCGCGCGCGGCGGCCACCTGGTGGAAGCGGACCTGCTCGCCGCACTGGAAAGCAATCGGCTCTCGGCCGCGGTCCTGGATGTCTGCGAGCCGGAGCCGCCTGCGCAGGGCCACCCGTTCTGGGACCATCCGCGCATCTGGCTCACGCCCCACATTGCGAGCGCAACCCAGGCCGGGACCGCGGCCGAAGCGCTGCTGGACAACCTGCGGCGATACGAGGTCGGCCTGCCGCTCGAAGGCGTGGTGGACCGCTCGCGCGGGTACTGAGCCCGCCATCCCGGGCTTGGCCGGGGGGGGCGCGGATTGCATCACCCCCGCACCGGCATCAGGAACCGCAGAATCTTCTACCGTACGCGCGCGAACAACAGCATGGTCGTGCGCGCGCAAGGGGGACAAGCCGCAGCACCCGCTGCGCACTCGCGCCTAAGCTTGTCCCCATGATGTCCACCAAAACCCTTTCACTTAATTCTTCGCTTGTGGCGCTTGACCGCGCGCATTTGATCCACCCTGTGGCCAACTGGCGCGGCCATGAGCAGCGCGGCGCCACGGTGCTGCGCTCCGGCAAGGGCGCCTGGCTGCGCGACGCCGACGGCCGCGAACTGCTCGATGCCTTCGCGGGCCTGTGGTGCGTCAATATTGGCTACGGCCACGAAAGCGTCGTGGAAGCCGCCGCGCGCCAAATGCGCGAGCTGCCCTACGCGACGGGTTATTTCAGCTACGCCAGCGAACCGGCCATCCGCCTGGCCGCCAAGCTCGTGGAGATCGCGCCGCCCGGACTGGGGCATGTGTACCTGACGCTGGGCGGCTCCGAGGCGATTGATGCAGCCGTGCGCCTCATCGTGCAGTACTACAACGCCACGGGCCGGCCGCGCAAGAAACACTTCATCGCGCTGGAACGCGGCTATCACGGCTCATCCTCCACCGGCGCCGGCCTGACGGCCTTGCCCGCCTTCCATCGCGGATTCGACCTGCCTCGTCCCGAGCAACACTACATTCCCTCGCCTTACCCCTACCGCAGTCCCGTGGGTGGTGATCCGCAAGCGGTGATCGCGGCTTCGGTAGCCGCGTTGCGCGAGAAGGTGAACACGCTTGGCGCGGAGAATGTCGCGGCCTTCTTCTGCGAACCGATCCAGGGCTCGGGCGGCGTGATCGTGCCGCCCGCGGGGTGGCTCAAGGCCATGCACGAAGCCTGCCGCGAGCTGGACATCCTGTTCGTGGCCGACGAGGTGATCACCGGCTTCGGCCGCACCGGCCCGATGTTCGCCTGCGACGCCGAGGGCGTGTCGCCGGACTTGATGACGGTCGCCAAGGGACTGACCTCCGGCTATGCGCCCATGGGCGCGCTCCTCATGTCCGAGCGCGTGTACGCCGGCATTGCCGACGGCACGCCGGCCGGTGCCCTGGTGGGCCACGGCGCCACCTACTCCGCGCACCCGGTGAGCGCCGCCGTGGCGCTGGAAGTCATCCGGCTCTACGAAGAGGGCGGCATTCTCGCCAACGGCCAGCGCGTCGCGTCCCACTTCGAGGCCGGGTTGCGGTCCATGCTGCGCCATCCGCTGGTGGGCGACGCGCGCTCGCGCGGGCTGCTGGGCGCGCTGGAGCTGGTGAGCGACAAATACACCAAGGCCAGCTTCGACCCCGCGCTGCAACTGCCCGACCGCATTGCCAAAGCGGCTTACGAGAACGGCTTGATCTTCCGCGCTTTCGGCGACAGCATCCTGGGTTTCGCGCCGGCCTTGTGCTTCACGCCCTCGGAGTTCGAGCAGATGTTCGAGCGGCTGAACCGCACGCTGGACACCGTGCTCGACCAGCCCGAAGTGCGGCGCGCCCTGGCTTAACCTGATTGACTTGGGCGTGGAACTTGCTTAAAAGGGGTTAACGATGAATACCTCCACTGGCAACCCCAAGCTTGACCGCCTCGACCTGCGAATCCTGTGCCACCTGCAAAAAAACGGGCGCGCCTCGAACGTCGAGATCGCCGATGCCGTCGGCCTGTCCCCCAGCCCCTGCCTGGTGCGCGTGAAGCGGCTGGAGCAAGCCGGCTATATCGCCGGCTATGGCGCGCAGATCCGGCTGGAGAAGCTGGGCGACACGCTGCTGGTGTTCACCGAGGTCACGCTTCAGGACCACAGGCGCGAGGACTTCGTCAAGTTCGAGATGAGCATCCGCCCGATCGACGAGATCGTGGAGTGCCACCTGGTCAGCGGCGGCTACGATTACCTGCTGAAGTTCGTCACACGCGGTGTGAACCACTACCAGGAGATCATCGAAGGCTTGCTGGAGGCCAACATCGGCATCGAAAAATACTTCAGCTACATCGTGATCAAAACACCGTTCGTCAAGAACTACTACCCGATCGAGCAGCTGATGCAGCCGCACGTTTGAGCGGGGCTTAGAACGTGTTCACGGTCTATTTGGGGCCGCGCAGCTGCCTTTTCGGGAGGGGCTGGTAGGCGCGGCTCGCCGCCAATAGCTGGCTATTGGCAAGAGTCGCAACACCCCAGACTGCCCGAAAAGACAGCTGCCCTTCGGGTTGGGGAGAAATCGGGCGATTTGCCTGCCATCACCCTTGCATGGGCACAAGCCCATGCTGCGGGCGTTGACAGCCAACTCATCCCGATTGCTCCCCAACGCGGCCCCAAATAGACCGTGAACACGTTCTTAGGGCCGCAGCTTTTGCCGCAGCCCGACCCGATTCGACATTTGCTGCTGCGCCGGCGCCCGTTTCCGGTGCCATCTCCGGTGGGGCTGGCCTACGCTTGCAGCATGAACCCTCCTCCCCGCATCCCGGCGCCTGCCCGCTCGGCCGCAGCGATCCAGCGTGTGCAGCGGCACATCAACGAGAACCTCAGCCAGGCGCTGACGCTATCGGAGCTGGCCGATCTCGCCGGGCTCAGCATATGGCGCTTCGCCACCGTATTTCGCCAGCAGGTGGGTGTTGCCCCGCATCGCTACATTTGCCGGCTCCGCCTGGCACGCGCACAAGCCCTGATCCGGCAGGGGATGCCGGTCGCCAGCGCGGCCAGCGAGGCGGGCTTCTATGACCAAAGCCATCTCTCGCGGCACTTCAAGACCGTGTTCGGCATGACGCCCGGGCAGTACTTCATGGCCGCCGGCCAGCCGCGGACGGCATGCCAGGCCCTCCAATGACAGAGGAGATTGCGGACCTGGTGCCCGATCTGGTCGCGCTGCGGCATGACTTGCACGCGCATCCGGAGCTTGCGTTCAAGGAACATCGGACAGCCGGCATCGTCGCCTCGGCCCTGCGCGACCTGGGGCTGGAGGTGTACGAAGGCATCGGCGGCACGGGTGTTGTCGGCGTGCTCCGCGCCGGCAGCGGACGGCGCAGCGTGGGTTTACGCGCCGACATGGATGCCTTGCCTATCACGGAACAAAGCGGCGTGGCGCACACCAGCACGCGGCCCGGTATTCACCACGGCTGCGGCCATGACGGCCATACCGCGATGCTGCTGGGCGCGGCGCGCCAGCTGGTGCGCACACGCGGTTTTGAGGGCACGGTGAATTTTATTTTCCAGCCCGCGGAAGAAGGCCATGGCGGCGCGCGCGCCATGATCAATGACGGGCTGTTTGAGCGTTTCCCGTGTGATGCGGTCTATGCGCTGCATAACTGGCCGGACCTGCCGCTGGGCAGCGCGCAGACCCGGCCCGGCGCCATCATGGCGGCAGCCGACCGGTTTGACATCACGGTGTGCGGGCGAGGCGGCCACGCGGCACAGCCGCAGCACACACCCGACGCGATACTTGCGGCAAGCTCGCTCGTCACGCAGCTGCACACCATCGTCTCGCGGCGTATAGACCCGGGCCAGTCGGCGGTGCTGTCGGTCACACGCATTGAAGGCGGCCAGTCGCACAATGTGCTGCCGCCCAGCGTGGGCCTGACCGGCACGGTGCGCAGTTTCGACGCCGCCACGCAAGACCGCATCGAGGCCGCGCTGCGGCAGACCGCAGCGGGCGTTGCGATGGCCACCGGCACCGAGATTGAGGTCACGTACACCCGTTATTACCCGGCCACGATCAACAGCGCGCCTGAGGCCGGTCTGGCGCTGCAGGCCGCCACGGACGCCGGCCTGCAAGCCAGTGTGGCGGCGCACCCGGCCTTCACCTCGGAAGACTTCAGCTTCATGCTGCAGCAGCGCCCCGGCGCCTACCTCTGGCTGGGCCAGGGCAGCGGTGATGAAAGCAGTGTGTCGCTGCACCACCCGCGTTATGACTTTAACGATGCGGCGCTGGGCCTGGGCGTGCGCTGGTTCTGCGCAGTCGCCGAACTGGCGCTAAAACCTTAAGCCGCAGCCAGTTTCAAGCCTTGCGAGGCGGCCTGACGTGCGTTTTCAGGCATTGACGGAAGAAGGCCCCAACCCGATGGGTGCGGGGGCTTTCATGACGATACGGGTGAACAGGCGGTCATAGGCCGTGTCATGCGGACAGGACCCGGCAAGCGGGTCCCGGTTGGTGCCGAAGGCGGCGTCCAGCTCGTGCCAGTCGGCGGCATTCAGCGTTCTCTCGGCTGCAGGCAGGATCACGGTTTCTTCGAGCTTCATGTGCTCCAGGTAAAACGCCACATACGCGCGCGCGGCTGTCTCGAACGCCGGCTTGCGCGCCTCGCCCAGCAGCTCCCACGCGATCAACTGGTGCTGCAGCGCACGCACCGCCAGCTCACCGTTCATATGGTCGTGCTCCAGGCGCGCCACCACCTCCATCGTCTCCGGTGCACCCCGCACGACCTTGGGAAACAGCAAATCCGATTCCTTGGGATGGTGCTGCCGCTCCGGGAACTCATCGATGTAAAACAGCATGGCGCGCAGCACGTCGAAAAACGTTTCCGGCGCATCGCCGGGCCCGCGATCCAGCATCATCAACAGGGATTTGAGTACGGCGGACAAGGCAGCGTGCTCGTCGCGAATGATGCGCAGGGTTGCGTAGGCCATGATCGTCTTTCCCAGGACAAACTCAGTGAAGCCCAGCATCCCACCGCTCAGGCGGGCGCACCTTGATTCACATCAAGCAGGCGCGTCAAAAAAAGCGAGTGCCTGCCGGGTGGCCTGCTGTGGGTCAGCCGCCTGCGTGACGGCGCTGACCACCGCCACGCCATCCACCCCGCAGGCCAGCACACCGGGCAAGCGTGCCAGCGAAATGCCGCCAATCGCCACCACGGGGTACGGTGCGGCCCGCAGCGCCCAGTCTTTCAGGCGCTCCAGGCCCACCGGTTCATAGGGCATGACCTTGAGCAGGGTCGGGTAGACCGGGCCAATCGCCAGGTAGGAGGGCTGCACCGCATGGGCACGCGCCAGCTCGGCCGGCGTGTGCGTGCTCAGGCCCAGGCGTACACCCGCGTTACGCAAAGCATTGAGGTCCGCCTCCGCCATGCTCAGGTCTTCCTGGCCCAGGTGCACGCCATAGGCGCCGGCGGCGAGCGCCAGCTGCCAGTGGTCGTTGATGAAGACCTGCGCGCCCGACACGGCGCGGCCCGCTTCGATGGCCGCGCGAACCTCGCGCTCGATCTCGGCTGGTGTGTGGTCCGCCGCCTTGATGCGCAGCTGGATGGTGCGCACACCCCAGCCCAGCAGTCGCTGCACCCAGGCGGCATCGGGTACCACGGGGTAAAAGCCGATGGGGCCGGTGAGGGGAGCAAAGGCAGTGGTAGAAGTAGTCATCGTTTGGTATTACCCACAATCAGCGGTCTGATGGTTTTTCTCCTTCACCCTTTGGGGGAAGGTTGGGATGGGGGCTTGCGCAGCAAGATTTTCCCCACCAGATGGAAAACGGACGCTCCCTGAGAAACAAAGCCGACGGGTCCGCTTTGTTTGAAAAAGAGGCAGGTGCACAGAGCCCCCATCCCTACCTTCCCCCAGCAGGGGAAGGAGCAAGACCGACCGGCATCAAGGCGCGTGCCAAAAGGGCACGCCTACGGTCGAGGTGGACGCCTGCGCCGCAGCGCGCTCGGGCATGGGCGTTGACTCATACGCGGCGCGGCCGGCGGCCACGCCATCGGCAAAGGCGCGCGCCATGCGCACCGGGTCACCGGCCTGCGCCACGGCGGTGTTGAGCAGCACCGCGTCAAAGCCCAGTTCCATCACCTGCGCGGCATGCGAAGGCCGGCCCAGCCCAGCGTCCACCACCAGCACCGCATCGGGCAGGCGGCGGCGCATCGTTTCCAGCGCATAGGGGTTCAGCGGCCCGCGGCCGGTGCCAATCGGTGCGGCCCAGGGCATCACCGCCGCGCAGCCGGCGTCGCGCAGGCGCTGGGCGATCACCAGGTCATCGGTGGTGTAGGCAAACACCGCAAAGCCTTCGCGCGCCAGCACGCTGGCCGCATGCAGGGTGGCCTGCGTGTCGGGCTGCAGCGTGTAGTCGTCGCCTATGACTTCCAGCTTGATCCACGGGGTGCCGAAAATCTCGCGCGCCATCTGCGCCAGCGTGATGGCTTCCTCGGCCGTGTGGCAGCCTGCCGTGTTGGGCAGCATGTGGCAGCCCAACGCCTGGATACGCTGCCAAAAGCTGTTGCCGCCACCGCTCTCGGGTTGCAACCGGCGCAGCCCGACCGTCAACACCTCGGTGCCGGAGGCCGCCACAGCCTCGCTCAGAACCTGCGGCGACGGGTAATGCGAGGTGCCGAGGAAGAACCGGCTGGACAGGGTGGTGCCAGCCACAGCCCAAGGTTGGCCGTGCGCGATTGAAGATACAGCGGATGTGGTCATAGCAGTGGTTCCACAGAGGCGGCGCCATGCCAGCAGACGCAGCGGAACTGGCTCCGCCAGGCCGCAAGCGTCGCCCCCTGCAAGGGGGGTAGGAGGCTACACGAAGTGAGCATACGGCGGGGGTGTTCCACAGCTAGCCTCCAGCTATCGGCGTGATCACGTCGATGCGGTCACCGTTTTGCAAGGCGCGCTCGGCCCACTGCGGCCGCGGGACAAAGGCGTTGTTGATCGCACAGGCGAAAGCGCCCTGCAACTGGTAGCCCTGCGCCAGCAGCAGCGCCTGCAGCGTGGGCGCCTCGGTGGCCACGCGTTTGCCATTGAGCGAAATTTCAAGAGCGTTCATCACCGTCATGCCGGGCTCTCCAGAAGTTGATGGACCAGTTCCTCCACCAGCGCAGGCGCACATAGATAGCCATGCCGGTACAGGCCGTTGATATGCCAGACACCGTCGCGCAAGGCCACCGCCGGGCGATGGTCGTCCAGCGCCGGCCGCAAGGCCGCCGCCAGCCGCACCACACGCGCCTCGCCAAAGGCCGGGTGCAGGCTGTGCAGCGCGCTGCCCAGCTCCAGCATGGAGCGCAAGGTCATGGCGCCGGTGTCTTCCGATTCCAGCTCGGTCGCACCCACCACAAAACGGTGATCGGGGCGCGGCGCCACATAAAGCTGGTAGCGCGGATGCATCAGGCGCACCGGGCGCTGCAGCGTCACGCCCGGGCATTCCACCGTGAGCACCTCGCCACGCACGCCGCGCAATTGCGGCCATGCCGCCTGGCTGCCCACGCCGCGCGCATCCACCGCCACGTCGACGGTGTAGTTGGCGCCGGGGCAGCTGATGAGATGCGGCGCCAGGCGGTCTACCCGCTGCCCTTCATGCCAGCGGCCGCCCAGCGCATCGATCTGCGCCGCCAGTGCCGCCATCAGCTGGTCATTGGCCAGCTGGCCTTCGCTTTCCAGAAAGAGGCCGCCGCCAAAACGCCCGGCCAGCGCCGGCTCATACCGCGCGAGCGACGCGCTGTCGAGCGTGTGCACCTGCGCACGGCAGGCCTCGGGCAGCTTGTGACGCAGCAGGCGCGTGAAATGTTCCAGCGAGGCCTGGTCGGGTGCGTGCGCCACCACCAGCGTGCCCTGCTGGCGGAAATACACCGGCGGTGCGCCCGTGGCCGCCAGCTCCGCGATCCAGCTCGGCCACAGCTGCATGGACCGCTGGCCCAGCGCAAACACCACCTCGTCCGACACCGCCAGCTCGGCCAGCGGCGAGAGCATGGCCGCCGCCGTCATGGACGCGGTGGCCTGGTCATCGCGCAGGCGCGCGTCGAACAGGCTCACGCGGCAGCCGGCGCGCAGCAGGCGCCAGGCCAGCGTGCGGCCGGCCAGGCCAGCGCCTGCGATGCCGATATGGGGAGTTTTCATGATGGTGTTTTCAGCCTTTCTGCCTCACTCCCTCACCTTAATCCTCTCCAGAAGAAGAGGAAAGGAGAGGGAACAAGTCCGGGACACTGCATCAGGAATAAATC
The DNA here is from genome assembly GCF_056401235.1 of Polaromonas sp. P4_F9. Taxonomy (NCBI): domain Bacteria; kingdom Pseudomonadati; phylum Pseudomonadota; class Betaproteobacteria; order Burkholderiales; family Comamonadaceae; genus Polaromonas; species Polaromonas sp. P4_F9. Next base: position 55,591 of record NZ_JBFUJT010000013.1, read on the forward strand.
TCGCTGCCACCTTCACGGAACTCTTTCGCCTTTTCCTCGAAGCCGCTGTCGATCTGCTTGATCGCAATCACGCCCGGTGCGGCCAGCGTGGTGGTGGTCGGGTTGAGCCTTGCAAACTCGCGCACTTCCTGCGAAATCTTCATCGAGCAGAACTTCGGCCCGCACATCGAACAGAAATGCGCCACCTTGGCGTTTTCCTTCGGCAGGGTTTCGTCGTGGTAGGCCATGGCCGTGTCCGGGTCGATCGCCAGGCGGAACTGGTCTTCCCAGCGGAACTCGAAGCGCGCCTTGGACACCGCGTTGTCCCACATCTGCGCGCCCGGGTAGCCCTTGGCCAGGTCGCCCGCATGCGCGGCAATCTTGTAGGCAATCAGGCCCTGCTTCACGTCGTCGCGGTTCGGCAGCCCGAGGTGCTCTTTCGGCGTCACATAGCACAGCATGGCCGTGCCATACCAGCCGATGTTGGCCGCCCCCATCGCAGAAGAAATGTGGTCATAGCCGGGCGAGATGTCGGTGATCAGCGGGCCCAGCGTGTAGAACGGCGCCTCGAAGCAGGCCTCGAGCTGCTTGTCGACGTTTTCCTTCACCAGTTGCAGCGGCACATGGCCGGGGCCTTCGATCATCACTTGCACGTCGTGTTTCCAGGCGATCTGCGTGAGTTCGCCCAGCGTGTGCAGTTCGGCAAATTGCGCTTCGTCGTTGGCATCGGCAATCGAGCCCGGGCGCAGGCCGTCGCCCAGCGAGAAGCACACGTCGTAGGCCTTCATGATCTCGCAGATCTCGTCGAAGCGCTCGTACAAAAAGCTCTCTTTGTGGTGCGACAAACACCACTTGGCCATGATGGAGCCGCCGCGCGAGACGATGCCCGTCAGGCGGTTCGCGGTCAGCGGCACATAGGCCAGGCGCACACCGGCGTGGATGGTGAAGTAGTCCACGCCCTGCTCGGCCTGCTCGATCAGCGTGTCGCGGAAGATTTCCCAGGTCAGGTCTTCGGCCTTGCCGTTCACTTTCTCCAGCGCCTGGTAAATCGGCACCGTGCCGATCGGCACCGGCGAGTTGCGCAGAATCCATTCGCGGGTTTCGTGGATGTTCTCGCCGGTCGACAGGTCCATCACCGTGTCGGCGCCCCAGCGGATCGACCAGACCAGCTTGTCGACTTCTTCTTCAATGCTCGAGGTCACGGCCGAGTTGCCGATGTTGGCGTTGACCTTGATCAGGAAGTTGCGGCCAATGATCATCGGCTCGCTCTCGGGGTGGTTGATGTTGTTCGGAATCACGGCGCGGCCGCGGGCCACTTCATCACGCACAAATTCAGCGGTGATTTCTTTCGGAATCGACGCATTGAAGGAATGGCCCGCCTTGGGCATGCGCTCGGTGGCCAGGCGTTCGGCCAGCTGGGCGCGCACCAGGTTTTCGCGCACCGCGATGTATTCCATCTCCGGCGTGATGATGCCCTTGCGGGCATAGTGCATTTGCGAGACGTTGGCGCCGGCCTTGGCGCGGCGCGGCACGGGCGCATGCGCCATGCGCAGTGCGGCCAGCGCCGGGTCGTTCAGGCGTTCGCGGCCGTAGGCGCTGCTGATGCCGGGCAGCGCTTCGGTGTCGGCGCGCTCGTTGATCCAGGCGCCGCGCAAGGGCGGCAAGCCGCGCGTGATGTCGATCGGCGAAGCGGGGTCGGTGTAGACGCCCGAGGCGTCATACAGGCGCAGCGGTGGATTGGCTTCGCGGCGCGGCTCGCCCGCCCCCTCGTGCACCATCGTGTCGGTCAGCGTGACCTCGCGAAACGGCACGCGGATGTCCGGGCGTGAACCCTCGATATAAATTTTGGCGGAACCGGGAAAAGGCGCGCGCGTGATACGGCTTGCGAGGTCGTTGGTGTCAACGGTGAGGCGGGTTTTAGCCATGGCTTTTGCTCCAGAAAGTCCAGAAGGTGGGGTGCCTGCCTGGGGAGCCGGGAGTTCCGCTGGGGAGTGCCGGAGCCAAGTGCCTTGTTCCCTACGCGGGCATGATCCCGATCAGGTTCGGCGGGTCTCGCATCTGCGATCTCAGCCTCAGATGAATCATCTTTGGCACCCCGACAAGCTTCGGCCATTGTAAGCACGGCGGCGAAATCCGGCAAGCGGCCGGGGTTACTACCGAATTGATAGCTGACAAATCACTGCCCTCTTGGCTAAGGCAGGTTTTCCCTGAAAATCACCTGGCTGCGCACGGCATCCACGCCGCTCATCACGTCGCGCTTGTCGCGCAGGTTGGTGAACATGCGCACACAGCTCATCATGGCGGACTGCGGGCTTTGCGTGATCACCGCGTCCATGCTGCCGTCGATCAGCATGGCGCGCGTGTCCGGCGTCAGGCCGTGGCCGATGAAGACCACCTTGTGCTCGCGCCCCATCTCTTTCAGCGCGCGCGCCACGCCGTCAGAGGCGCCGCCGATGTTGTAAATGCCCGCCAGGTCCGGGTACTGCTCCAGCAGCGTGCGGGTTTGCTCGTAGTTTTTCTGCGCATCGTCCTGCCCCTCGCGCAGGCCCACCACCTGCAGCGCCGGAAACATCTCTTCGATCACGTGCAGGAAACCGGCCTCGCGTTCCTCATGGGCGCGGTAACTCAGCGAACCGGCAATCAGCGCCACCTTGCCGCCGCGCGCGCCGGGGGCTATGAAGCGCCCGACCAGGTAGCCCGCCGTGCGGCCGGCCGCACGGTTGTCCAGCCCGACGTAACCGGCACGCCGCGAGCCCGACAGATCCGAGATCAGCGTGATGGTGGGCACGCCCCTGTCGGCCAGCTCGCTGACGGCTTCGCGCACCGCCGGGTGCTCCAGCGCCATGAAGGCGATGCCGTCGCTGCGCTGCCCGTGCTTGAGCAGGCTGGCAGCCAGCTGCTGCGGATTGAAGCTTTCAAACAGCTCGGTGCGGCACTTCACGTTGAAGGGCGTGAGGTGCTCCTGCGAATAGCCCACGGTGTCTCCCAGCATGCGGATGAAGCGGTTGCTGCCGTCGGGCAGCAAAAACGTCAGCCGCATCGGCGCTGCCGCCAGTGCCGCGTAAAGGCCTGTTTCCGGCAGGTAATCCAGTTCCGCGGCCACCTTCAGCACCTTCTGCGCAGTAGCATCACGCACACCGGGCCGCCGGTTCAGCACGCGGTCCACCGTCGCGGTGGACACCTTGGCGGCCCGCGCAATATCGGCCACACGCGCCCGCTGTGGCTGGTCCTGTGGCTGGTCTTCCGTCTCGTCAGGGATAACCCTCATACATCAAAATCCATCATTTTTCTTGTTTGACGCTTCACCACTCAACGCCTATCGTTGCGTGACTTTCACCCGATGATGCATCAAAACGCATCAAAACAAAACTGGAGACAACCATGACCGAAGTCACCCGCCGCAGCGTCCTGCGCACCCTGTCCGCCGTCCCTGCGGCCGCAATTGCAACAGGTGTGGCCGCCGCCCTGCCCTCGATGGCGCGCGCCGCCGAGTTCTCCTACAAATACGGCAACAACCTGCCGGTCACCCATCCGCTGAACATCCGCGCCCAGCAGGCCGCCGACCGCATCCTGAAGGAAAGCAACGGCCGGGTCGAGATCAAGATCTTCCCGAACAACCAGCTCGGCGGCGACACCGACATGCTGGCGCAGGTGCGCTCCGGCGGCATCGAGTTCTTCACGCCCTCGGCGCTGGTCATCGCCACGCTGGTGCCGGTGGCCGCGATCAATGCGGTTGGTTTTGCCTTCTCCGACTACAACCAGGTCTGGGGCGCGATGGACGGCAAGCTGGGCGCGCATGTGCGCGAGGCCATCAGCAAGTCACGGCTGTATGCGTTTGAAAAAATGTGGGACAACGGTTTCCGCCAGACCACCAGCAGCAAGGCCCCGGTCACCAGCGCGAAAGACATGGACGGCCTGAAGATCCGCGTGCCGGTCAGCCCGCTGTCGATCTCGATGTTCAAGGGCCTGGGCGCCGCGCCGGCCAGCCTGCAGTTCAGCGAGGTGTATTCCTCGCTGCAGACCAAGATCGTCGACGCGCAGGAAAACCCGCTGCCCATCATCCAGGTGGCCAAGCTGTACGAAGTGCAGAAGTTCTGCTCCATGACCAACCACATCTGGGATGGCTACTGGTTCATCGCCAACGGCCGCGCCTGGGAAAAACTGCCCGCCGACCTCAAAACCATCGTGGCGCGCGCCATCAATGAGGCCGGCCTGCAGCAGCGCGACGACATCAAGAAGCTCAACGAAACCGTCGCCGCCGACCTGCAGTCCAAAGGCCTGGCCATCAACCGCCCGGCCTCCGACACCTTCCGGGCCAAACTGCGCGAAGCCGGGTTCTATGGCGAATGGAAAGGCCGCTTCGGCGACGAGGCCTGGGGCCTGCTGGAGCAGGCTGTCGGCAAGCTGGCGTAAATTTTTCCCCTCTTGCTCCCTCTCCCACTGGGAGAGGGCAGGGGTGAGGGCCTGCGGCGGTTGAACAGGCGCCCCTTGCCACAGCCGGGAGCCCCCATCCCTACCTTCCCCCAGCGGGGGAAGGAGCAAGACAAGCAGGCCCACCGCCCACCTTCCACTTCAGCGTAATTATTTTCAATCCGGAGTTCCCTTCATGTCCCACGCCCCTTCTCCCGTCGCCGCCGATGCCTTGCCAGCCAATGCGCTGAGCGGCCTGGCCCATGGCGTGGACCGGGGCCTGGGCGCGGTGGTCGAAACCATTGCCGCCGGGCTGGTGCTGGCCGAAATCATCGTGCTGTTCGCCGGCGTGGTCTCGCGCTATGTCTTTCACCAGCCGCTGGTCTGGTCGGACGAGCTGGCCTCCATCATGTTCCTGTGGCTGTCCATGCTGGGCGCCGTCGTCGCGCTGCGCCGCGGCGAGCACATGCGCATGACGGCGCTGGTCAACCACGTCCAGCCGCACACCCGTGCGCTGCTCGACACCGTGGCCATCACCGCCTCGCTCGCGTTCTTGCTGCTGGTGCTGTTTCCGGCCGGTGAATATGCGTATGAAGAAACCTTCATCGTCACGCCGGCACTGGAGATCAGCAACGGCTGGCGCGCCTCGGCGATTCCGGTGGGCATGGGGCTGATGATCATCGTGGCACTGCTGCGGCTGCTGCGCATCAGCAGCTTCCAGCAGATTGCCCTCGCGCTGGCCGGCACGGCCGCCGTGGTGCTGGCCTTCTGGTTGGCGCAACCGCTGCTCGCGCCGCTGGGCAAGGTCAACCTGATCATCTTCTTCGTGCTGCTGGTGGCGGCCAATGTGTTCTCCGGCGTGCCGATTGCCTTCTCGTTTGCGCTGGCCACCTTCGGCTACCTCGCGCTCACCACCTCAACGCCGCTGCTGGTGATGGTGGGCCGGCTCGACGAAGGCATGTCGCACCTGATCCTGCTGGCCGTGCCGCTGTTTATCTTCCTCGGTGCGCTGATCGAAATGACCGGCATGGCCAGGGCCATGATCCAGTTCCTGGCCAGCCTGCTGGGCCATGTGCGCGGCGGCCTCAGCTATGTGCTGATCGGCGCGATGTACCTGGTGTCGGGCATCTCGGGCTCCAAGATCGCCGACATGGCCGCGATTGCGCCGGTGCTGTTTCCCGAGATGAAAAAGCGCGGTGCCAAACCGGGTGACCTGGTGGCGCTGCTGTCGGCCACCGGCGCACAGACGGAAACCATTCCGCCATCGATTGTGCTGATCACGATCGGCTCGGTCACCGGCGTGTCGATTGCGGCACTGTTCACGGGCGGCCTGCTGCCCGCCGTGGTGCTGGGTGCGGCGCTGTGCGCCGTCGTCTGGTGGCGCTACCGTGGTGAAGACCTGAGCGGCGTCACGCGCTACGGCAAACGCGAAATCGGCAAGCTGCTGCTGATCGCCCTGCCCGCCATCGTGCTGCCCTTCGTGATTCGCGCCGCAGTGGTCGAAGGCGTAGCCACCGCCACCGAAGTCTCCACCATCGGCATCGTCTATTCGGTGCTGGCCGGCTTGCTGCTGTACCGCCAGTTCGCGTGGCGCCGCCTCATACCCATGCTGGTCGAGACCGCCTCGCTGACCGGCGCCATCATCTTCATCGTCGGCTGCGCCACCGCCATGGCCTGGGGCCTCACGCAATCGGGCTTCTCGCAGGACCTGGCCCGCATCATGGGCAGCCTGCCCGGCGGTGCCTACGGCTTTCTCGCCGTGTCCATCGTCGCCTTCATCGTGCTGGGCAGCGTGCTGGAGGGCATTCCCGCCATCGTGCTGTTTGGGCCGCTGCTGTTTCCCATCGCCAAGGCGGCCGGCGTGCATGAAGTGCACTACGCCATGGTCGTGATCTTCGCCATGGGCATCGGCCTCTTCGCGCCGCCCTTCGGCGTCGGCTACTACGGCGCCTGCGCGGTCAGCAAGGTCGACCCGGACGACGGCATCCCGCACATCTGGGCTTACTTCGGCGCCCTGCTGGTCGGCCTGATCGTGGTTGCGGCCATTCCCTGGTTCTCCACCGGCTTCCTCAAAAACTAAATCCGGCACCAAACCTTCCCACCTCCCCCTTTCACTGGAGCGACAACACATGAGCAAATTTTTTGGCGAGATCCGCCAGCTGGGCTACGTCGTGCACGACATCGAAGCGGCCATGGACTACTGGAGCAACACCCTGGGTGTCGGCCCCTGGTTTTACAACCCCAAGGTGCCGATCAAGAACTATCGCTACAAGGGCGAATCGCACGAGCCGCACAACTCGGTGGCGCTGGCCAATTCGGGTTTTGTGCAGGTCGAGCTGATCCAGACCCGCAACGACGTGCCCTCGATGTACCGCGACTTTTTGCAGGCCGGCCGCACCGGGCTGCAGCATGTGGCCTACTGGACCAGCGACTATGACGCCGACCTGGCACGCCTGCTGAAGGAAGGCTTCCAGCCAGTGATGAGCGGCGAAGTCGGCGAGAAAGGCCGCTTCATTTATTTCGACACCGAATACCACCCCGGCACCGTCATCGAGCTGTCCGAAGTGGCCGGTCCCAAGGGCAGGATGTTCGACCTGATACGCGCCTCGTCCGAGGGCTGGGACGGCCGCGAGCCGGTGCGACCCTTTCCCGACCTGAGCAAACTCTGAAGCGCGCCGACATGCACCCCGACCGCTTTGAAGCCACCTACCTGATCGAGACCCCGCTAGCGCCCGCCCGGGTTGCCGAGGTGATGGCCGGCGAGCAGTCCTGCGGCACCTTCACCCGCGTCGAGGGCGAAACCGATGCGCTGCGCCTGCGCGCCCGCGCCACGGTGGAGTCGATCGAGGAACTGGCATCGGTGCCCGCGCCCAGCCTGCCCAATGCCCTGCTCGAACGCCAGGGCCATACCCCACCCCATGGCGGCCCGTGGCGCCGTGCCCGCGTGCGTATTTCATTTCCGGTAGCCAACGTCGGCGCCAACTTGCCCACGCTGGCCGCCACCGTGTCCGGCAACCTCTATGACCTGGGCGAGGCGAGTGGTTTGCGGCTGGAGAGCATGAAGCTGCCCGCCGCCTACCGCGCGCAATTCGACAGGCCCCGGGTCGGCATCGCCGGCACACGCCAGGCCACCGGCGTGGCCAGCGGCGCGCTGGTGGGCACCATCCTCAAACCCAACGTCGGCTTTTCTGCCGCACAAACGGCCGAGCTGGTGGGGCGCCTGTGCGCCGCGGGCGTCGACTTCATCAAGGACGACGAGGTCTGCGCCGACCCGCTGCACGCCCCGCTGGCCCAGCGCGTCCCGGCCGTGATGGCCGTGGTGCGCGAACACCAGCAGCGCACCGGCAAGCACGTGATGGTCGCGTTCAACATCACCGACGAGACCGATGCGATGAAGCGCCACGCCGACCTGGTCGAGCGCGAAGGCGGCTCCTGCGTCATGGCCAGCCTCAACTGGTGTGGCCATTCGGCCCTGCAGACACTGCGCCGCCACACCGGGCTCGCCCTGCACGGCCACCGCAACGGCTACGGCGCGCTGTCGCGGCATCCGCTGCTGGGCATGTCTTTCCAGGCCTACCAGACGCTGTGGCGCCTGGCCGGTGTGGACCACATGCATGTGCACGGCCTGCAGGGCAAGTTCTCGCAGCCCGATGCCGAAGTGATCGAATCGGCGCACGACTGCTACACGCCACTCACGGATGATGCCGAGGATGACTATGGTTTTGACGATCGCGTCATGCCGGCCTTCTCGTCGGGCCAGTGGGCCGGCACAGTGCCGGCGACCTGGGCCGCCGTGAAAAGCGACGACCTGCTCTTCATGTCCGGCGGCGGGATCCTGGCCCACCCCGGCGGGCCGGCGGCCGGTGTCGCCAGCATCCGTCAGGCCTGGGTCGCCGCACGCCAGGGTGTGGCGCTGGCCGAGTTTGCGCGCGAGGCGCCCGAGCTGGCCGCCGCGCTCGCCTTCTTCGGCAAATAAGCATGCAGGCGAGCAATAAAGACAGCACGCACAGCACGCTGAAGATCGCCTACTACGGCGATGACTTCACGGGCGCCACCGACACGCTCGCCACCGCGACGCGCGCCGGCCTGCGCACGCTGCTGTTCCTGGGCCTGCCCACCGCCGCGCAGCTCGAACGCGCCGGCCCGCTCGACTGCCTGGGCATTGCCGGCGCCGCACGCGCCATGACCCCCGTCGAAATGCAGGAAGAACTCGAGCCGGTGGGCCGCCTGTTTGCGGCGCTCGGGGCGCCCGTCATGCATTACAAAACCTGCTCCACCTTTGACAGCGCGCCGCATATCGGCAGCATAGGCGCAGCCATCCGCATTCTGCGGCCGCATGCCGGCAACGCTCTGGTACCCATTGTTGGCGGCCAACCCAACCTGCGCCGCTACTGCGTGTTCGGCAACCTGTTTGCGGGTGCGGGCAAAGACGGCGCCATCAGCCGGCTCGACCGTCACCCGACGATGCGCCAGCACCCGATCACGCCCATGCACGAAGCCGACCTGCGGCTGCACCTGGCGCAGCAGGGCCTTGAAAACGTGAGCACCATCGCCTACCCCGACTATGAACAGCTCGATGAAGCGCTGGACCGGCAGCTGGGCACCCTCCTCGCACAGGGCCCGGACGCCGTGCTGTTTGACATTGCCCATACGGACCACCTCGCCGCCGTGGGCCGCCTGATCTGGCAACACGCGCAGCGCCAGCGCCTGCTCGCCGCCGGGCCCAGCAGCGTGGTGCAGGCCCTGGCCGCGCACTGGCAGAGCGAAGCCGGCCCCGCCCAGACGGCCATCGCGCCCGCGCAGGGCCCGGTGCTGGTGCTGGCCGGCAGCCTGTCGCCGCTGACGGCGCGCCAGGTCCGGGCCGCCACGTCCTACGAACACATTGCACTCGATGCGGCCCGGCTGGACGGCGACGAAAACTACCGCATACAGATGGCCCGCCAGATCGCCAGGCGGCTGGACCAGGGCGCCCATGTGCTGGCCTGCACCTCGGGCGCAGACGGCGCCACCGTGAGCACTTGCACCAGTAGCAGCGCCACCGACGGGCGCGCGCTGGCCCAGGCCTGCGGCGACTTGCTGGCGCGCGTGCTGGCCACCCGGCCGATCAGGCGCCTGGGCATTGCCGGGGGCGACACCTCCAGCCATGCCGTGCAGGCCCTCCAGGCCTGGGGGTTGTCTTACCGCGCACCCCTGGCGCCCGGCGTGGCGCTGTGCCGGCTGCACAGCGAGCAAGCGTCCCTCGACGGGCTGGAAATCATGCTCAAGGGCGGGCAAATGGGTGGCGACACGCTGTTTGAAGAACTGCTGGCCGGCACACCCTTGCCGCTTTAAGAGAGCTGATGAAGCGCGCTTAAAAAGGCGGCGACTCTGCCTCGGCCGCAGCCAGCGCTGGGGCCAATGCCGGGGCCGGGGCCGCAGGCGCGTCAGCCCCCATCACCAGTTCGCCGCCCAGGGCCTCCAGCAAATCGGGGATCAGCCGGCGGATTTCCCCGGTGGCAATCGCGGCGTCGGCATCAAACCGGTCGGCCTTGCTGGCGGCGGCGTCGTCTTCAAACACGCCGTCGACAAACGCCAGCTTCTTGATCTGCAGCGTATCGGTCAGCATGAACGACACCCGCCCTTCCCAGGTCATGGCCAGCCGCGTCGGCAGCTTGCCATGGTTGATGTGCTGCTGCACTTCCTCGATGTCGAGCGCGTGCCGCGAATAGCGCACCACGGCCTTCGACTCGTCGCCGGCCTTGAGCTCGCATTCGCGGTCCACACTGAAACCGGCCGGCGGCTCCTGGCTGACCAGCCACTCGGACATGGCGGCCACCGGCGAGGCCGTGGTCTGCAGCAGCATGGCGCCCAGGCCGTCCATCGATTTGGCCAGGCAGGTCAACACCTCGTCGGACTTGGCCTGGCTGGCCGCGTCAATCATCAGCAGGCGCGCCTGGGGGTCTATCCACACCTGCACCGAGCCCTGCCGGGTAAAGGCCATCGGCAGCAGTTCCAGCTTGAGCTCTTCCTTGAGATCCCGGGTTTCCTTTTTGCCGGGCTTGCGGCCCGTGGCGGCTTCAATCTGCGCCGTCCGCTCCTTGACCTTGCGGTTGATGACCGAGGCCGGCACGGCCTTGCTTTCCAGCATCAGCTTGAGCAGCCACTGGCCGCCCACCGACTCGACCAGCGGGCCGTTCGCTTCGCCGCGCGGCTCCACCCAGCCGACTGATTTTTCCTGCGTCAGGCCGCACTCGACAAAGCGCATGGCCTGCAGGTTCGCTTCGAGTTGCTCCAGGGAAACCGACCACGCGGGCCCGATGCGGTACACCATCACGTTTTTGAACACGAGAAACCTTTTTGACTGTTGATTTGATTTGAAAAGGGAAGGACACGGAGTCTAGAAGACGGGCGCCCCGCGCAGCGCAGGCCAGAGACACCGGCGCTGCGAACAATGCACTGACCCACGGTTGTTGACTATGGTTTTAATAGCAACCTCACCGCGAACCACCTGGGCTGCAAATGATTTTCATCCAGCATGCCGACGGAAGGCAGCCAACCAACTGTAACAAATCAGGGCCGGCCGATCTCACGTCCGCCGCGCCGCCACCGCACAACGCCACCTTCATCCAACTTTACAAACCATCACCCGCGGGCAATGGCGCGTATACAAGCGCCGGCCACACTTGCTTTCAACCTGAAGCGCATTCATTCCTGTATCAGGCTTTTTTCTTCTTGAAAGGAAGTTTTTATGAAATCCGTTCATCGTCCCTTTTCCTTCTCCCTCAAAGCCTCGGTGCACAGCTTCATCGTCGCCGGCCTGCTGGCCACCGCCGGCGCCAGCGTGATGGCGCAAGGCGCGCCCATGGCACCGCCGGCCGGCCCTGCCGCCGCGGGCCAGCCGCCCGCGCCCCGCGGCGAGCACATGGGCCGCCACGACCCGGCCAAAATGCAGGCCTGGATCGCCAAACGCCAGGCCGAACTGAAGGCCCAGCTCAAGCTCACGCCGGCCCAGGAAGGCGCCTGGACCGCGTACACCGCCGCCATGCAACCCCCCGTCCATGGAGCACGCCCGACACCGGAACAGCGCGCCGAGTTTGACAAGCTGACCACGCCCGAGCGCATCGACAAAATGCGCGCCCAGCGCAGCCAGCGCATGAGCGAGATGGCCGCCGCGATGGACAAGCGAGACGCAGCCACCAAAACCTTTTATGCCGCGCTGACACCCGAGCAGCAAAAAACCTTTGATGCCGATTACAAGAAACGCGGCCCTCACGGCGGTCATCGCGGCCACCATGAAGGCGGCCCGCGCAAGGGCTAGGACGCCACGCTCTCAACCGGGCCACGGCCTGCACCGGCGCTCCCTGACAGGGTGGCGCCGGTGCAGGCCTTTTTCATGCGGGCGGCAAACCCTCGTCGCTACTTTTCAATAGCAACCAATCCAAACACTTATCGGGGCTCAGGCCGGTTTTGGCGTTGATTTCCGGCCGGCCAGACATAGGCCAAAAGCCGCGTAGGACGCCGCCCAAAGCCCCTCCGCACGCGCCGCAGCCTGACCAGGGCCTGTGAGCGCTATTTATGCAAGATGCGTTGCGAGTCAAAAAGGCCATGAGCAAGGCGCAAAACGCAGGCGGGGTAGACCCCGCCAAGGCTTTGCAACGCCGCGCAGGGCCTTTTTGATCGCAACCCGAAGGGAATGGGGTGAAAACAGCGCCACTCTGCGTTGCGCTCCTAGCCCAGACGCCCGGTCTGGGCGTCGTCGCGCGCCTTGATTGGCGCTGTTTTCACCCCATTCGCATTTGCATAAATAGCGTTAACAGGCCCTAAACTGGCCGGATGACCGATATCCGCAAAGGCCAGGCGCCAGCCGTTTTGTCGCGCAGCGTGTTTCATGAGCGCTTTATGCAGTCGTTCATGGACCCGGCCTTCCGGGCCGAGGATTCCGCCATTTCCCGCGTAGAGCAGATTGCCTGGGAGGCCTACCAGCAAGGCCGCAAGGCACCGCTGACCCGCAAGGCCGGTCCGGGCTATGCCGACCCCGACTACGAGCTGTCCGTCGAATGGCTGGAGACCAGAAGCCGCCTGGAAAAAGCCCAGGCCGCATGGCAGGACCCCGCGACCCGCTCACGCGTGCTGCTCATCTGCGGCTCCGCACGCAACGACGGCACCTGCCCCGGGGAAATCTCCAAGACTTTCCGCATGGTGCAATGGGCGCAAGAAACCCTGCAGCAGGCCCAGCTGGACACCGATGTGCTCGACCTCAGCCTGCTCACCTCCAGCTACCACCTGCATATTCATCCGTGCAAGGGCTGCGTCTCCACCGCGATGCCGCTGTGCCACTGGCCCTGCAGCTGCTACCCCAACCATTCGCTCGGGCAAACCGGCGACTGGATGGCTGACATCTATAAGCGCTGGACGGCGGCGCATGCCGTCATCATCGTGACGCCGGTTTACTGGTACCAGTCGCCCAGCCCGCTCAAGCTCATGATGGATCGTCTGGTCTGCGCCGACGGCGGCAACCCGGACCCCACGAGCACCCACGGCAAAAAACCGGCCGAAGCCAAGGAACTGGAACTCAAGGGCTGGGACTACCCGCAGCACCTGGCGGGCCGCGCCTATGGCCTGGTGGTGCATGGCGACGTGGCCGGCATTGAAGGCGTGCGGCGCGGCCTGTCGGACTGGCTCGACTGGATGGGCCTGATCGACGCCGGCAGCCAGGCACGGCTGGATCGCTATGTGGGTTACTACGAGCCTTACGCGACCAGCCACGCGACGCTGGATGCGGACCAGGCCATGCAGGCCGAGGTGCGCAATGTGGCCGGCGCCGTCGCCACCGCCGTGAAGGCCCTGCGCGCCGGTACGCTGTCCCAGCCAGACAAGGGCCTGGCGCGTCCGCGTCCCAAATAACAGGCAACAAGCCTGAAGCAGGCCACGCACAGCGAGGGCCCGCCGGCATCATCCCCTGCCGGCTTACCAAGGCCCTCTATGGGGCCGGGTGAACCGATTGGTCTAGCCCGGTGCAACGCCCTTGAGGTTATCCGTCGGCGGCGCCTTTTCCTTGCGCGCAGCCCGCTTGGCGTCCCTGGTGGCCTTTTTCTCAGCCTTGGCCGCCGCGCGTTCCTCCGCGCTCTTCGGCGTGCCGCCGGTCGGCGCAGGGCTCACAATGTCGTCCTGGCTCTTGGTCGCGGCGGCTGTGGGAGCCTTTTTCCCAGGCTTGGCTGCGTCGCGTTCCTCCGCGGTCTTCGGCGTGCCGCCGGCCGGCGAAATGCCGGTCTGGGCGTGCGCCGCGGCGCCGAACATCAGCGCGGCCGTCATCGCCGCGGCCAACGGGATGGATTTCATGGAAAACTTCTTGATCTTGAGCATGTGGATTCCTTTGACGGACCGGGTACGCCGTACCTGGCTCGAGGCTGGTTGATAAAAAAACACGCCCACCACCGTCCACGACGGCAGGCGCTCTTGTCACTTTAGGGGTGCGGCGCAGGATGCCTATCGGAAAGGCACACCGCACCCTGTAGGACGGAGTCCCTCTCGCTGCTGTGGCGCTGCATCACCTGACATCAGCGCGCGGACCCGGGGATGGCGGGGATTGGTTTCACCCGACGGGCAGCGTGCATTTTCCGGCCCCGGGCGCCGCCCTTTGGGCCAGAATAGCGAGAAGGTTCCACCGCCGTGTCACCAGGCTGGACAACGCAAAAAGGGAATCAGGCCATGAACCGGAAACAGGCGAGCGAAAGGCCAGCAAAAAAGCGAAAGGCGAGATGAGCTACCCTTACCTGTTCCAGATGATCGACAAGGCGGCGTTTCTGCCTGGTTGGGGTGCTTGCAAAGGCTGATTTCCGCCAAATAAGTTGCTGTCCTACACTTTCATTCATCCCCCGGCCGCAACAATGACTAGGGACGATCCAGGCTCTTCTTTTTTTCTTTTTTTACCTGAGGCGTCTCTCCCCTTTTTATGCAGTCTCCCGTCCGCCCGCCCCCTCCCTCCTCACCGCGCCGCGCGCCTGGCACGGTGTCACAGGTCGCACCGGAGCTACTACCCGAGGCCGCCACCTCCATCGACATGGCGGCGGTAGAGGCCGACACCCAGACCGCGATGGCGGCCGCCAGCGCCGAGTCGTCATTTCTGTTCAAGGTGCTCACGGTCAACATCCACAAGGGCTTCACCTTCTTCAACCGCAAGTTCATCCTGCCCGAACTGCGCGAGGCGGTACGAACGGTGGGGGCGGATGTGGTGTTCCTGCAGGAGGTCACCGGCAACCACCTCAAGCATGCGGACAAGTTCGACAACTATCCCGACACGCCGCACTACGAGTTCCTGGCCGACACGATCTGGCCGCAGTTCGCCTATGGCCGCAACGCGGTCTACACCAACGGCCACCATGGCAACGCCGTGCTGTCCAAATTCCCGATCGTGCGCTTCGAAAACCGCGATGTCTCCATCAGCGGCCCGGAGCGTCGCGGCCTGCTGCATTGTGAACTGAAGGTCCCCGGCCGCAGCGTGAATGTGCATGCCATCTGCGTGCACCTCGGCTTGATGGAGACCCACCGCGTGCAGCAAATGGAAATGCTGTGCGACCTTGTGCGCAGTGACATTCCGGCCCACGCCCCCGTGGTCGTCGCGGGCGACTTCAACGACTGGCGGCTGCGGGCACACACCGTGCTCGAAACCGGCGCCGACCTGCATGAGGTGTTCGTTCAGGCCAACGGCCAGGCCGCAAGAACCTTCCCCGCGCGTTTGCCCCTGCTGCGGCTGGACCGCATCTATGTGCGCAACGCCATCGGCCATGCGCCGGTCGTCCTGCCCAGCCGGCCCTGGTCGCACCTGTCGGATCACGCGCCCCTGGCGGCGGAGATTGAATTGTAGATATGGCCCCCACGCTTGTCACTTCGTGTACTGCGCTGCCCCCCGAGGGGGCTGACCTTGCTTGGGGCGGCCCGGCGCGGCGGTCTCTGGCCCCCACGCTTGTCACTTCGTGTACTGCGCTGCCCCCCGAGGGGGCTGACCTTGCTTGGGGCGGCCCRGCGCGGCGGTCTCTGGCCCCCACGCTTGTCACTTCGTGTACTGCGCTGCCCCCCGAGGGGGCGCTGCGCCTGCGGCCCGGCAAAGCCGGTTCCGCGGCCCCTGCTGGAATAGTCTTGGATCCCACGCTTGTCGCTTCGTGTGCCTTCGGCGTTGCGCTGCCCCTTTCACAAGGAAACGGGGCTGAACTTGCTCGGGGCGGCCCTTCGCTGCGTTCGCTTGAGGCCCTCACGCTTGTCACTCCGTGTACTGCGCGAGGCCTTGCAGGCCGCGGCTCGCGAGACGCTTCGCCTCTGTCGCCTGTCCAAAGCTGCTCAAGCAGCTTTGGAGCCGCAGGCTCCAGCCCCTCGGGGGCGCTGCGCCTGCGGCCCGGCAAAGCCGGTTCCGCGGCCCCTGCTGGAATAGTCTTGGCACCCGCGGGAGGCTTATGAGCCCCTGGATCAGCGGCAACCAGTTCCGCCTGCTTGAAAACGGCGAAGAGTATTTCCCGCGCGTCTTTGCCTGCATTGCCGCCGCCGAGCGCGAGGTCGTGCTGGAAACCTTCATCCTGTTTGACGACAAGGTCGGCCGGGCGCTGCATGCCGCCCTGCTGCAGGCGGCCACGCGCGGCGTGCAGATTGACATCACCGTTGACGGCTATGGCTCACCCGACCTGTCGCACGAATTCATTTCTGCACTGACCGAGGCGGGTGTCCGGGTTCATGTGTTCGACCCCGGCCCCAGGCTCTGGGGCTGGCGTACCAATCTGTTTCGCCGCATGCACCGCAAGATCGTGGTGGTCGATGGCCAGCGGGCCTTTGTGGGCGGCCTCAATTACTCGGCCGATCACCTGGCCGATTTCGGCCCCGCGGCCAAACAGGACTATGCGGTCGAAATTGAAGGCCCCATCGTCACCTTCATTCACGCCTTTGTGCATCGGGCACTGGCGGCCGGCCAGCGCAATGCGCAGGACAGCCTGGCCGGCCTGCTGCGTGAGCGCCTGTCCAGCCGCGCCCATTCGCTGGCCCGAAGCTGGGGGCTCGCCCCGCCAGGCCAGGCCGCGGCCGCTCCCGCCGGTGAAGGGGCGGCCATCTTCGTGACACGCGACAACCGCGAACACACCAACGACATCGAGCGCCACTACCGCATTGCCATCCGCGTGGCCCGCCAGCGCATCGTGATTGCCAATGCCTACTTCTTCCCCGGCTACCGCCTGCTCAAGGAGATGCGCAAGGCAGCACGGCGCGGCGTCGACGTGCGGCTCATCCTGCAGGGCGCGCCCGACATGCCCTTCGTCAAAACCGCCGCCAGCATGCTCTACCACCACCTGCTGGAAGCCGGCGTGCGCATTTACGAGTATTGCGAGCGGCCGCTGCACGGCAAGGTCGCCGTGGCCGACGATGAATGGGCCACCGTGGGCTCCAGCAACCTTGACCCGCTGAGCCTCTCGCTGAACCTAGAGGCCAACGTGATCATCCGCGACCGCGCCTTCAACCAGCACCTGAGCGCACGGCTGGACCACCTGATGGAACACAGCTGCAAGCAGATCGGCCCCGGGGACCTGGAGGAGTCGAGCGGCTGGCGCACCGTGCGCAGCTTTTTCCTGTTCCACCTGCTGCGCCGTTACCCGGCCTGGGCAGGCTGGCTGCCCGCGCATGCGCCGCGCATCACGCCAGCCCTCGCACCCGCCGACCCCAAGGCCAATACCAGCACCGGCACCGCACAGGCAGACGCCGTCAGCCAGGCGGACCCAACCCCCCCGTGAGCCGTGAATGACCAACAGCCGCGGCACAGTCCGCCCCGCCGTCCCGGCCGCGCAGCGCAAGGGCCGGCATAAATTCACCAGCAAAGCCTGGTGGCCGTGGTTCAAGCGCGGCGCCAGCGTGGTGTTTTTTGTGCTGGTAGCCGGCCTGCTGATATCCCAGGCCCGCCATATCAAGTGGGACCAGGTGCTCACCTCGCTGCAGCGCTATCCGCTCAGCGCCGCCTGGGGCGCCGTGCTGCTCGCCCTGACGAGCTACACGCTCTACAGCACATTCGACCTGCTCGGGCGGCATTACACCGACCACAACTTGCGCGCCCGTACCGTGATGGCGATCACTTTCATCAGCTATGCCTTCAACCTCAACCTCGGCTCGCTGGTGGGCGGCGTCGCCTTCCGCTTCCGGCTGTATTCACGCCTGGGCCTGCCCACCGGCATCATCACGCGCATCATGTCGATAAGCATGCTCACCAACTGGATGGGCTATCTGCTGCTGAGCGGCCTGGTGTTCAGCCTGCGCCCCCCCGCCGTGCCCGCCGACTGGGGCATAAGCACGGACCACCTGCGTCTGATCGGTTTCGGTTTGCTGGCCGGCGCCGCAGCCTACCTCGGCGTTTGCGCTTTTTCCCGCCCGCGCGTGCTGTGGGTGCGCGGCCACGGGATTGACCTGCCCTCAGTCAGGCTGGCCACGCTGCAACTGCTCATGGGCGCCACCAACTGGCTGGTGATGTCGGGCATTATTTTCATCCTGCTGCAGCACCGCATCGATTTTTCCGCCGTGGTCAGCGTGTTGCTGCTGGCCGCCATCGCCGGCGTGATCACGCACATACCGGGCAACTTGGGGGTGCTGGAGGCGGTCTTCGTGGCCCTGCTGTCGCACCAGATGGCCCAACATGAATTGCTGGCGGCACTGGTGGCGTACCGGCTTATTTACTACCTGATACCGCTGGGCATCGCGGCGGTGGCCTATCTCCTGATCGAAACCCGGGCCAAAAAGGCCGGCAGCCGCGCCAAAGAAGCCACTTAGCACTGCTTCATACCGCGCTCATGCCGCTCACTCCTGGCGTGGCTCAGGCTGACAGGCGCCCCAAAAAACATCTTCCGCCTTTTTAGAAGCTGTTAGGCGTCGTTATGCATCTTTAAAGACAGAAAAAATCCAATGCCGGTGTCTTTCGGGCCACCGGTGATCCTGACTCTCGATTTCCTCTTCGGCCCCCACGCATCGCCCGCGGTTCCGGGACAAGGAAATCGGGCGGCCCATCGAGGTGACTGCCAGCGCGATGGCTCAGGGGCCTACGAATGAATGTGTTCTCCACCGCTTTCTTGCCAACGTTGCTGGATTTGCAAGGCATCTGCATCGGAGTGCGCTTTCACACCAAGCAGAATGCCGCCTGCACGGAGTCCGACTTCGTACTGCTCGACGCGCGAGTCCGGAATGCCCCAATTCTTGAGTATTCCCATGAGGCCGATCGCTACACCAGTCGCTGCGGAAGCTATCAGTGCTATGGCGAAGGGCCCGGCAACTATCCCGAAGCCAGGAATCAGTAACACGCCCACAGCTGCAATTACCGGCGCAAGCGTGCCCACCGTCCCACCCACCGGACCACCCCACGTGTTGTTCGCTGGGTTGTTGATATCTGCTACAGCGGCCTTCTCTTCCAGATCAGTCGTATCTGGATAATCTGTGGTCGGGTTGTGGGCGGGAAAGTATCGTTGGCGAACTTCGTCGGACATGACCACATTGACATCGCTCTTGTCGTAGCCCAGGTCGACAACGGACTGAAAAGCGAGCTCCGCGCTGTCCTTGTCCTTGAACAAGCCAGTGACCATGGTCATCGCATTCTCCTTGTCGCAGTCAGAGTAGGGAGCAACCTTGCTGTTGGAGGATAGTAAGTTCAAACGCCCCTTTTTGGTGTCGGTCGCACGCAGCCAACCCTGTGGCCTCGGTGCGGAGCCGCCCGAACAGCGACGTCGGTGGCGAACCAGTCGAGAAATTCGTTCCAGCTTTGCGGGTAGTCCTTCCCAGCTTGTGGCGCTAATCTGGTATCCATCCAGCTATTCTGAACCTACTGGAGCTAAGCGGATACCCCGTGTATCAATACAGTAATTCTGCGGCAAAACCTCGCCATCCAGGCCAATTGACCTTTTCACGAGCCCCGCCGCAGTGGCCGTGCCACACGCAACATCGGCGGCGCATTTCATTTTTAAAAACCCGCGTTGCCCCGTTACGGCAACCTCGGTGCCGGCGCGCTCGCCCCCGGCGCGGGCAGCGACGCGGTCCCGGATGCGGGCATCACCGTGTCGCGGCCATCCTGGTAGCCCGGCGGCCGCGCCGGACGCACCGACGAGTCGCGCGGGTCAGGCGGCGCGACAGCATCCGCGTCAGGTGGCATGTTGCGCCGGGCCGGATTGCGGTTCAGCGGATTTTTCAATGGCACGGTCTGATCGGCGGTGGGAGGCCGAGGCTTGCCGGTTTGCAGATCGGGATCTGCCGGCCTGGCAGTCTCGGGCGCGGACATGGGAGTCGGCGGTGCTGACGTGGTCTGGGCCAGCGCCAAAGACCCGGCAAGGCCTCCGAGGGCAAGCATGATGGCGGTGGTGGTCAGGACATGATGGGGTTGCATGATCAATCTCCTGCGTTGCAAGTCACTTTACGCCGCCTCTGGGCGGTGCGCCAGTGATGGCCTTCATGGTCTCGTAATGTCAGGGTGGTGGCGGGATGTGCGGTGGCGGGAGTTTGCTTTTTGGTGATAGTGCTGAGGGGCTTTTGAGGCTTGCTGGCCGGGTCTCGCCCCGGCGGGCGACTTACTTTCTCTTGCGTCGCCAAGAGAAAAGTAAGCAAAGAGAAGGCGACCCGAAGTCTGGGTCCCTTCGCTGCGCTACGGGCAACCTGTGCTGCTCGACTCCGGCGGGGGGGTCCGCAGAACTCGCTACGTTGCACTTCGCTCAAACAACTGCGGCCCTGATCCCGCCTCCATCTGCGCTGCGCGGCCCAGCCACACGGGTGGGGCGCGGATGCCACTACCGAATGCAAGAAATACCAAGACAAACCAGGACACACCATGGCATGTTCTGGTGGATTTCGGGTTCCGGTATTTGGGCTGTTCCTCTCAAACCCCCTTCTGTCTGCGCCGAGGAGCACAGGGCCAGGCGGATCAGGGATCGCGATTGTCTGAGCCGCAGGCGAGTTGAGCGAGACCCCGCCTGGACCGAGCACCGCAGGCTGCCCGCAGCGCAGCGAAGGGACGCAGACAGCAGGGTCGCCTTTTCTTTGGTGACGTTCTTTTGGCGAAGCAAAAGAAAGTTACTTGCCGCCGGGCAACCCCCGGCCAGCCGCCCTCAGAAAAGCCAACAAGCTATCAATTAAATAGCAATCTACACCCAAAGAATTCCCGCAAAACCAGAACTAAAGCTAAACCGCCACCAACCGCAACCACGTAATCTCCGAAGGCGCCCCAAACCGCTTGGGCGGCCCCCAGTAACCCGTCCCCCGGCTGGTATAGACCCACAGGTTGTGCAGCTTGTGCAGTCCCGCCGTGAATGGCTGCTGAAACCGCACAAACAGGTTCCACGGATAAAACTGCCCGCCATGCGTATGCCCCGACAGCTGCAGATCGAAGCCGGCCTTGGCCGCCGCCTCGGCGCTGCGTGGCTGGTGCGCCAGCAACACGCGCACGGCGGCCGGTGGTGCACCCCGCAGCGCCGCCTCGGGATCGCTGCGGTGTGCCGGGTCAAAGTGGGCCGCGCTGTAGTCGGTCACACCCGCCAGCACCAGCGCCCCGCTGGCCTCGCCGGTCTCGCTCGAAGAGCCGGGTTGGCGGATCACCACATGTTCGTTCAGCAGCACGGTCAGGCCCAGGCGCCGCAGTTCATCAATCCACGGCTGCGCACCCGAGTAGTACTCGTGGTTGCCCGTCACAAAATACGTGCCGTGGCGCGACTGCAGCTGGGCCAGCGGTGCGACGTGCGCCGCCAGCTCGCTCACCTTGCCGTCCACCAGGTCGCCCGTGATGGCCACCACGTCAACGCCCAGCGCATTGACCTTGTCCACGATGCGGTTCAGATAGCGCTGCTTGATGGTCGGGCCCACATGGATGTCGCTGATCTGCGCCACGGTAAAGCCGTGCCACGCGGCGGGCAGGCCCTTGATGGGCACATCCACCCGCACCACCGCCGCGGTGCGCCGGGCATTCAGAAAACCCAGCAGCGTGACGACCAGGCCCAGCAGCGGCACGGCTTCGGCAGACAGCGTGCGCAGCTCGGCCAGCGGCAGCAAGCCGGGCACCAGCAGGTTGCCCAGCCAGAGCACCAGCAGGGCCGCATCGCGCAGCAGCGTCAGCACAAATAGCGACGAAAACAGCCCCATGCAGAGCAGGCCCAGCCAGCTCAGCACATCAGCCAGTGGCGGTTTGGCCACCCGCCGGGCCATCAGGCCCAGGGGCATCAGCAGCGCCGACAGCAACAACACGCCCATCATCAGGAACTGCGCCACGGGAAAGGCCGACAGCCCCGGCACCAGGCGGATGCCGATATAGCCATGAAGCAGGGCGGCTACGGCAGCCAGCGGCAAGAAGTTCATAAATGTTGTTCGGTGAGGTAAGTGATTGCGGCGTGATTGCGGAGTAACGGCGGGGTGCGTGCGGGTTGTAACTGATGATGATGTCTTGGTGATGTCCTGATGAGGTCCAGCCGATGGCTACAATCACCAATTCTTTTTATATGGGCTCCGCCGGCCTGCATTCAATGCCTGGACCATGCCTGCAGCCTCCCGCCAACGGCCGCCGGGCGTTTCATCCGCTCACAAGTGCGACAAACCGTGCGGGTGGATTTCACGGGTTTCACGCTAACCTCACCACTTTCCTGTCGTCGGTGTCGCTTTCCGCCCTCACCCCTCGCCTTGTTCGCGGCTGCGCCCCGGTCCTGCCTGCTCACTGCCGTCCCTATGCACTATCTTCCCCGTCCCATCACCAGCCCATGACTGTTGCCCTCCAGGCCACCGCCCCCGCCACGTTTGAAATCAAAAGCGCCAACCTGCCCCTGGTAGCGCTCTTGCTCAAAACCACAGACCTCGGCGCGCTGTCCCGCGATCTGGCATCGCGGTTCGGCGACATTCCGGATTTCTTTGACCAGGACGCCCTGCTGATCGACCTGTCGCCGCTGGCGACAACAGCCCACGCCGGCAGCGGCGACGTCGACTTTCCCGCACTCATCACGCTGCTGGGCGATTACCAGTTGGTGCCGATTGCCGTCAAGGGTGGCACCCCCGCACAGACCGCCGCAGCGCTGCAGGCCGGCCTGCTGCCGGTGCCCGACGCGCAGCTGATGGGTAGCCGGACCGCCACGGCGCCTGCGCCAGCCGCATCCGCACCTCAACACCCCGCCTCGCCCGCACAAGCGCAAGCACCCGCGCCAGCGCCGCTCGGCGCACTGGTGATCGACAGGCCGCTGCGTTCGGGCCAGCAGGTCTATGCGCGCGGCCGCGACCTGGTGGTGCTGGCCATGGTCAATGCCGGCGCTGAAGTCATTGCCGACGGCCACATCCATGTGTATGCACCGCTGCGCGGCAAGGCCATGGCCGGCGCGCGCGGCAACACCGACGCCCGCATCTTCTCGCTGGCGCTGGAAGCCGAGCTGCTGTCGATTGCCGGGGTCTACCGCACCAGCGAGCACCCGCTGCCGCCCGGCGTGGCGGGCCAGCCCACGCAGGTGCGGCTGGTGCCCGGCCCGGACGGCGAAGGCGACAAACTGGTCATGACCGTCATGGGTGCCTGAATGGCGCCGCCTCGCTCGTGCCCGTCACGCCCCGCGGATAACATGGCCTGGCATAACGCGGCCTGGCATTAGCCGCTGCGGCCCGCATCTCTACCGTTTTCAAAAGGATATTCAAGAATGGCAAAAATCATTGTGGTCACCTCCGGCAAGGGCGGCGTGGGCAAAACCACCACCAGCGCCAGCTTTGCAACCGCCCTGGCCCTGCGCGGCCACAAAACCGCGGTGATCGACTTCGACGTCGGCCTGCGCAACCTGGACCTCATCATGGGCTGCGAGCGCCGCGTGGTGTACGACCTCATCAACGTCATCCACGGCGAAGCCACGCTCAACCAGGCGCTCATCAAGGACAAGCAGTGCCACAACCTCTATGTGCTGGCCGCCTCGCAAACCCGCGACAAGGACGCGCTGACCAAGGACGGCGTGGAAAAAGTCCTGAAGGACCTGGCCACCATGGACTTTGAATACATCGTCTGCGACTCGCCCGCCGGCATTGAAACCGGCGCGCTGCTGGCCATGCACTTTGCCGACGAGGCGCTGGTCGTGACCAACCCCGAGGTGTCCTCGGTGCGCGACTCCGACCGCATCCTTGGCATGCTCTCCAGCAAGACCAAGCGCGCCATTGACGGCGGCGACCCGATCAAGGAGCACCTGCTCATCACCCGCTACAACCCCAGCCGTGTCGACCAGGGGCAGATGCTCTCGCTGGAAGACATCAAGGACATCCTGCGCATCAAGCTCATCGGCGTGATTCCCGAGTCCGACTCCGTGCTGCAGGCCTCCAACCAGGGCGTGCCAGCCGTGCACATCCACGGCAGCGATGTGTCGGAGGCCTACAAGGACGTGGTCGACCGCTTCCTGGGCGACAAGGACAAGCCGCTGCGCTTCATCGACGCGCAAAAGCCCGGCCTGTTGAAACGCTGGTTTGGAGGAAAGTGACGCGATGGCTTCATTCCTGTCCTTTCTGCTCGGCGAAAAGAAACAAACCGCCAGYGTCGCCAAGGAGCGGCTGCAGATCATCCTCGCGCACGAGCGCACCGGCCGCAGCCACAAGCCCGACTACCTGCCGGCGCTGCAGCGCGACCTGATCGCCGTGATCGCCAAATACATCCACATCAACCCCAACGACATCAAGCTCCACCTGGAACGGCAGGACAACCTCGATGTGCTCGAAGTGAAGATCGAACTGCCGGACAAAAAGTAGGCACGAAAAAAATAGGCACGGCAGGCACGGTAGACGCGAACGGCCCCTGACGCCTGAGTCACCGGCTGGCGCCGGCGCCCAAAGCCCAAAGTCCGGCCCCAAGCCGTTTGCGCCGTATCAAGGGCCAAACCGGGCCGCGGCGCTATCATCGGCCCATGCTGCTCGAAACCTTGGGCGCGGCGCGCGAAATCGGTCGCATCAACGAGATTGCCGGTGTGCTCATTCGCCACGGCCTGGGCGACACCGTGCGCCGCCTCGGGCTGGCCGACCGGCTCGAACGTGCCGGCCACATCGTCAAGTGGGAGCACGCCGCCGACCTCGCCCGCCTCGAGCCGCCGGTGCAGGTGCGCCTGGCGCTGCAGGAGCTGGGCCCCACCTTCGTCAAGCTCGGGCAGATCCTGGCCGGCCGTGCCGACCTGCTCGGCCCCGAATGGATTGCCGAACTCCAGCGCCTGCACAGCCAGGTGCCCGCCGTGCCGCTCGACGACCTGCGCCCGCAGCTGCGGGAAGACCTGGGCGACGAGCCCGAAAACATCTTTGCCCGCTTTGACGTGGAGCCGCTGGCGGCAGCCTCCATTGCCCAGGTGCACCGCGCGCAACTTCACGACGGCAGCGAAGTCGTCGTCAAGATTCGCCGCCCCGGCATACGCGAGGTGATCGAGGCCGACCTGCGGCTGATGGACCGGCTGGCCGCCATCGCCGAGGCCGACATGGCCTCCCTCAAGCCCTACCACCCGCGCCAGCTGGTGCGGGAGTTCGCGCGTTCACTGCGACGCGAGCTGGACCTGGCCGCCGAGTGCCACAACGCCGAACGCGTGGCCGACAACTTCGCGCTACTACCGCATGTGGTGATTCCGCGCGTGCACTGGGCCTACACCAGCGAGCGCATCAATACCCAGGACTTCGTCGACGGCATCCCCGGCGAGCGGCTCGACCTGCTGCCTACGGATGCCGGCTTCGACCGCACCGTTCTGGCGCAGCGCGGCGCCCGGGCCGTGCTCAAAATGATCGTGGAAGACGGGTTCTTCCATGCCGACCCGCACCCCGGCAATGTGTTCTACCTGCCGGGCAACCGCCTGGCATTCATCGACTTCGGCATGGTCGGGAGCCTGTCGCCGCAGCGGCGCGAGGAGCTGCTGCAGCTGCTGCTGGGCCTGGTGACGCGCGATGCGCAGGCCGTGGCGGCCGTGCTGCTGGACTGGGCCGGCGACGACCACGGCCAGAACCTCTCGCAGCTTGAAACCGAAATCGAGGCCTTTGTCGACCAGTACCATGGCACGCCGCTGGCACAACTCAACCTCGGCGGCATGCTGGCCAGCGTCACCACGATACTGCGTGAGCACCGCCTCACCCTGCCCCCGGACCTGGCCCTGCTGATCAAGGCCTTTATCTCGCTGGATGGCATGGGCCGCGGCCTGGACCCCGGCTTTCACATGGCGACCGAAGCACTGCCCCTGCTGCACGAGGTGGCGCGTGCGCGCTACCAGCCCAGGGCCATCGCCGAG
Organism: Polaromonas sp. P4_F9; assembly: GCF_056401235.1. NCBI lineage: Bacteria > Pseudomonadati > Pseudomonadota > Betaproteobacteria > Burkholderiales > Comamonadaceae > Polaromonas > Polaromonas sp. P4_F9. The sequence goes on from NZ_JBFUJT010000013.1 coordinate 81,198, forward strand.
CGCGGCTGGAAGGCACTGCTGCGCACCCTGAGGCTGGCCGAGCAGCTGCCGCACGACCTGTCGCGCCTGATGCGTAATGCGCGCCGTGGTCACCTCCGGGTGAGCATTGACGTGGCCCATCTCAAGCGCGTCGGCGACCAGCTGGACCGCGCGGCCAACCGCCTGGCCATGGCCATGGTGATCGCCGCGCTCATCATCGGCTCATCCATCGTGATGACCGTGCGGGGCGGCCCCACCCTGTTCGGCTTGCCGATTTTTGGCTTTCTGGGGTTTTGCGGCGCGGTGGCCTGCGCCCTGTGGCTGGTGCGCGCCATCTGGCGCAGCAGCCGGCCGCAGGACGACGACGTCTGAGCCAGCAGCCGGCGGGGCCGGCGCTGCGGCGGCTGCGGCCGCTGGAGACAGGCGCATGACAAGCGCATAAAAAACACCCGCCTTTTGGGGGCGGGTGTTCCTGGGGTGCAAGGGTTGTTGGGCGCAGCATTGGCCGCGCTTCACATCAACCCGGTTTAACTCTTTAATGGTTTAACGGCTAACAGCCCCGCCGGCAACGCCCCCGCTGGCATTCACGCCAACGCCCGCCGCCGCATCCACACTGCCTGCGCCTTGCGCGCCGCTGGTCACACCGCGGGTTATGCCCTGGCCCGTTTTCCTCGCGGTACTGCCCGTGGCTCGGGCGGTGCCTTTGGCATCGTCAAGCACCGCGCCTGCGCGGCTGGTGCTGCCCGAGGCATTCACCGCACCGCCCGCCCGGACGTCAGCGTCCGCCGTGGCTGCCGCGCGCTCTTCAGCGGTGACGTTGCGGTTGGCGCCCGCCTGCGCGGCGGTATCAAGCCCCAAGCCCTTATTGGCGGTTCCGCCGCCAACCGTGACACCCGTGTTGGCACCACCGCCGGCACCCACCCCCACGGTGCCTACACTCACACCGCCCCCAGCGCCTGCGCCCACGCCGACGGAGGGGCCCGCGGCCACGATGAGGCCGCCCTGGCCGGCCAATGCGCCATCAAGGCCCGGCGCGCCAGCATATGAGGCCGCGCCCCACGCCATGGCGGTGGTCAAAATCACCATGGACGGAATGGCCCGCAGCATCCGCGGACGAGCGGCGCGGGAAGGGCGGGAAGGGCGAGTAGAGGGAGTAGAAGAAAGTTGGGCAGGGAAATTTTGAAATCGAGTCATTGAAGCTCCTGTAAATTGAAGAAGCATTCATCTTCCCCGGTGGAATTGTTCTTGAGGTGTCGGCTTCGTTGACTTTGTAAGTCGATGCGCAATCGCCGTTTCATGGTGGATACAGAGTAAGTGAGCACTCATTAATCAGACGATCTTCATCATGTGAAACAGCTCTGCCGCCCGGATGTATCGCATGTCAGCAAGCGAAACACCCGCAAGCCCGCTTTTGCGGCCGCAACGCCTGCAAATACTTCACCAGTCGCCAGCACGGGCGACTGCCAGACAATGGCTGCAGGCTCTTATTCCATTTCTAATTCAATGCGAGAGTAGGCGTACCGCCGCAGACAGTGCTGTAGCACGGCAAGGCGGGGCAACGACCTATCGCTTTGAAGTAGAAACGGAATTACTGCCCTGAATCACCGCCCGCCTCGGCCTCGGGCCACAAGCTGGGAAAGTAAAAGCGCAGTGCATGCTGCGGCACACCAAAGCGCAGCTTGCCGTGGGGCGAGTCCGTGGCCAACAGGCCGCGCTTGAGCAGTGCCGTCACCTGCGCCGTGGCAAGGCGCTCCCCCAGCCCCAGCAAAGCCTTGAACTCGCTGCGCTCCAGTTCGGCCTGCGTCAGTAGCAGGTAGTGCAATGCCCGCAGCGACTCGCTGCGCACACCGCGCTTGACCACGTTTTCCTCGAAGGCCAGGCAGGCGGCAATGCGATCCTTCATGCCGGCCATGTCGAGCAAGCCGGCCATGAAGCGCACCTGGTCAATGCACAGGCCCAGCACATAGCGCATCCAGGCAATCAGCGCGCGCTCCGACAGGTTGCCACGCCCATCCAGGTCACCGGCCCGCGGCTCATCGGCGGCGGCCAGATGCCGGTAGTAAGCCTCGTGGCTGCGGGCAAAGCCGCGCAGCGGCGACCACAAGCCATTGGTCAGGCCCAGCGCGCCCAGCGCGAGGTGTGTGTGGAGCCGCGCAACGCGGCCATTGCCGTCGCGGAACGGGTGGATCCACGCCAGCCGGTGGTGCGAAGCGGCAACGGCCAGAACCTGCAGCTCACCCCGCCGCACACCGCCGTAAAAACCGCCCCAGCGCTCCAGCATGGCGCTGATGGCCGCGTGGGCCGGCGCCGCATGCACGCCCACGCTGACCTCACGGTCGCGCAAAGCGCCAGGCACCAGCACATCGCCCTCGGGCAGCACACGGTCGACATCCGGCAGGCGGGCAAACAGGTCCTGGTGAATGTCGCGCACCATTTGCGCAGACCATACCTGCTGGCTGGACCAGCCTTTCCAGCCGGTTTCAATGGCACGCTCGGTTTCCATGTGGGCCAGCGCCAGCCGCTGGCGCCGCGCCTTGTCCCCGTCCTGCGAATAGTCGTTGCGCAGCGCGCGCTCAATCTCAAAAGGCAGCGTGTGCTGCCCCTCGATTTTGTTGCTGTAATAGGAATTCATCGCCCGCAGCAGCTGGCGGAGATCGGCCGGTGCGCCTGCCCCCGCCAGACTGCGCGCTTCGCGCTGCAGATCATGGGCCTGCTCCAGCAGCGGCTCAAGAAGATGCTCACCCGGCAGCAAGGGCTCCATCTGCGCGGGGTGATCATAAAGAGCGAATTTTTGCGACTTTACAGGCATTCGCAAGTCTATGCTTTATATAGACTTTTTACAATTCCTGCGTTTATTTTTGCGGATTTGGATGCAACTTCGCCGAGCCACGCCAAGTTCAAATCGAGGTCCGGCAAAAGCGGACGCTTTTGCATAGCGCCAACCCAGCCGCCCTCAACCCAGAGCTTGCAGCAACAGACGAGGTTGCGTCAGAGCACTCAGGGCGCCCATGACACTGCAGCGAGGCCATTCCGGCTCCTGGACAAGCCTGCCGCGCCTCCACAAGGCAGCTTAATGCCCGGTATTGCCCCGGCGCGACTGTGTCTGATTCCCGCTGCCGATGTGCGCCTCCCGGTCCGCCCGGCTTTCCGAGGTGCGCTGGGCCTCATTCTTCTGGGTGAGGGGCTGCTCACCTACCTTGTTGTGGTCGTTCACCACCTTGCCAGTGTGCTCAACCTTTTCGTCGCGCGGGTTCTGTTTATAGGCCATGGTGGGTTCTCCAATAGAAATAGAGGTTGAAGACAGGCGCATGCGCAAAAAACGCACTCACGCCACGAGTCGACCCCATTGTGGAAAGGCCCGATCCGCCCCAATGTCGGACAGCGCCGCGAGTGAATATGCGACAAGGGGCAGGGGAAAACAAATAAGTCTGCCCGCGCCCTACGCCGCGACTCACGCGTCGGTGTATTGCGCCATCAGCGCCCGCACCGCCGGCTTGGCGCAGCGCTGCAGGGCCATCAGCAGGGCATGGTCGGGGCGGGCCACGCCGTGGCGGCTACGCAGATCATGCTGAATCTGGCCCAGCAGCGACGCCGCCATTTCCGCATCGGCCAGTGCCCGGTGGGCGCGGCCCGCTTTGGGCAAGCGGTGGTAATCAACCAGCACGCCCAGTTTATGGCTAGGCGCCTGGGGGTAGAGCCGTCTGGCCACCAGCATGGTGCAGGCAAACGGCTGGCTCGCCCTCTCCCCTGCACGGCTCAGCTCGGCCTCCCAGAACTTGCGGTCAAACGAAGCGTTGTGCGCCACCAGGGGCGCGCTGCCCACAAAGCGGTTGGCGTCGGCCATGACGGTCGCGGCATCGGGCGCGGAGGCCACCATCGCATTGGTGATGCCCGTCAGGCCGGTGATGAAAGCCGGAATCCGCACGCCCGCGTTCATCAGGCTTTGAAAGCGGTCCACCACCCGGCCGCCCTCCACCAGCACGATGGCCACCTCGGTGGCGCGGTCACCCATGGCAGGCGACAGGCCCGTGGTTTCAAAGTCAATGACGGCGATGGGTTGCACAGCCGCCATCAACCCAGCGGCCGCACGCCAATCAGCACGCCATGGGCCCAGAACGCAAACACCGCCCAGGCCACCAAGCCCACCGCCATCGTCATGGCTGTGCCGGCCGCAGTGGCCGGCGGGTACACGGTTTTCGCAGCACGGTCCCGCCCCCGCGCCGCCTTGAAGCAGCACACCGCCCACACCAGAAAGGCGCCAAACAGCACCACGCCCGCCAGCGTGCCGTTGGCCAGCAGATGCGCCAGCGCCCACACCTTCACCGACAGCAGCATGGGGTGATGCAGTTTGGCCTTGATGGCGTTGCGCGGCACATAGGTGGCCACCAACAGGATGAAGGCGGGCAGCATCAGCAACGCAGCCACATGCCGCATGCCCGCGGGCGGCGTCCACAGCACCACCGGGTTCTGGCGCGCCAGGCCGTAGCCCCACACCAGCAGCACAAAGCCGGCAATGGACAGCAGCGCGTAAACACCCTTCCACGGCTTCTCGCCCAGCCGGGCCATCATCTGCGTGCGCCAGCCATCGGCCACGATGCGCGTGGAGTGCACGCCCAAAAACAGGACAAGGCCCAGGATTAATACCGCCATGTGAACCCCTCCGGAGTAAGTTGCGGCAATTATGCGGCAGCGCCGTGCGCACACGCATCAACCACCATGGCTCCCACTGTTCTCTTCCCGGGTGGGCAGTGCCCCGCATGCGGGTGGCACCCAGCGGCACCGACACTCCAATACCGTTCGCCTTGCCCGGGGTTCGGGTCACACTCTCTTAAGGACTGGCCGACAAAATGCGTCGAGGTGCCCCATCAACCAGCCAGCGAGTCACCAGCAGCCGCGTCGGCGTCAGGCTTGTCATTAGAGCCAGCGCCCGCAGCGGCGGCGTGGTTCAGCGACAGCGTCACACCCGCCGCCTTCTTCTGCACGGTATCCATCGCATCCGAATCAGGCGCCACACCCCACGCCATAGCCGTGGTCAGCACCACCAGCGAAGGAATGGCCCGCAGGTAGCGCGGACGGAACAGAAAGTATGCAAGCTTCTTCATACATGTCTCCTTGGCAGCAAAGGGGCGATGTTGCGCCGCCAAGATGACACGCCTGCGTCTGGCGCGTTGACTTTTGTAAGCAATTTCCACCCCGGCGCGCGAAACTACCGAAGGAACTCCTTATATAGGTCGCGTCTTGGGTCATCCACGAGACGTTCGCCGTGGTTTGCACCATCCACTTGACGGGCCTTCGAAAACCCCTGACAAGGAGGCCCACCGACAATTAGGTCTACTCTTTTGGAGGCAATTAGCTCATCAAGGTCTTGGGGATGGAACTTTGTAAGGTCGCGTACCAACGCGTGCGGCACTTCGGGGTGGTTGGCCTGAAACGTTTTTATCGCTTGTTCATTGAAATCCACGGCAGCCAAACACCTCAGCCCGGCCCCCTCGAGACCAAGAGAAAACCCGCCGCAGCCGGAAAAAAGGTCTAAAAATGTTGGTTGGCCGTCGTCTAGCTCTACAAAGGGGGGAGTCTGTGGTTTTTTTGGCATGCAAGAATAAGTTTATAGCAACACTTTTGCATCTATGCTGGGCGACCTAGGGACCACTGCACGAAACCAAAATATTCACATAAATGATGCTCTCTCCCGGCAGAAATCGTAAATCGGCTTTAACCTGTAGCCTTTGCGATGTGCCGATGGCAATAGCTTGGTCATTGAAAAAACCCCCACAGTTTTTCACCTCATGGGTGTTCTTTTCTCGGGTTATGGGTTTACCTACACGTTACTCAAACATCAATATTCGCAGCCCTAAGCGCATTCTGCTCAATAAACTCCCGCCGCGGCTCGACCTCATCCCCCATCAGCATGGTAAACACATGGTCGGCCTCAATGGCGTCGTCAATCTGCACGCGCAACAGGCGGCGCACTTGCGGGTCCATCGTCGTTTCCCATAGCTGGGCCGGGTTCATCTCGCCCAGGCCTTTGTAGCGCTGGCGGGCGGTGGCGTTTTCGGCCTGGCCGATCAGCCAGGCCATGGCCTGGCGGAAGTCGCTGACTTTTTCTTCCTTCTGGCGCTCGCCTTCACCGCGCATGACCTTGGCGCCTTCGCTGATGAGGCCCCGGAAGGTGGCGGCGGCATCGGCCAGGGTGGCGTAGTCGGCGCCGTGCACAAAGTCCTGCGTGATCACGCTGCTCTTGACGTTGCCGTGGTGGCGGCGGCTGATGCGCAGAATGGGTTTGTCGCTGCGGGTGTCAAACTCGCCAGCCACTTCGGCCGGGGCGCCCGTGGTGTTCAGCTCGCGCAGCTTGACCTGCAGCGTCACGGCGGAGGCTTCCGCATCGGCCACGGTGTCGAGGTTCAGGCTCACGCCGTCGGCAATCGCGCGCAGGGCTTCCGCGTCCATGAAGCCGCGCAGGCGGGCAATCACCGACTCGGCCAGCTGGTGCTTGCGGGCCAGCTCGGCCAGCGTGTCGCCGGTGAGCACGGTGCTTGCGTCGGCGCCGGTCTGCACGCTCGCATCCTTGAGCGCAATGCGCAGCAAAAAGCCGTCCAGTGCGGCGGTGTCCTTGAGGTACTGCTCTTCCTTGCCGGCCTTGACCTTGTACAGCGGTGGCTGCGCGATGTAGATGTGGCCACGCTCGACCAGCTCGGGCATCTGGCGGTAAAAGAAGGTCAGCAGCAGCGTGCGGATGTGCGCGCCGTCGACGTCGGCGTCGGTCATGATGATGATGCGGTGGTAACGCAGCTTGGCAACGTTGAAGTCATCGGTGCCGGGCGTGCCGCCAATGCCGCCAGCCTTGCCGATGCCGGTGCCTAAAGCGGTGATCAGCGTCAAAATCTCGTTGCTGGTCAGCAGCTTTTCGTAACGGGCTTTTTCAACGTTCAGGATCTTGCCGCGCAGCGGCAGGATGGCCTGGAATTTACGGTCGCGGCCCTGCTTGGCGGAGCCACCGGCGGAGTCACCCTCGACCAGGTAGATCTCGCACATGGCGGGGTCTTTTTCCTGGCAGTCGGCCAGCTTGCCGGGCAAGCCCATGCCGTCGAGAACCCCTTTTCTGCGGGTCATATCACGCGCTTTTCGCGCGGCTTCGCGGGCGCGGGCGGCCTCGATGATTTTGCCGACGATGATCTTGGCGTCGTTCGGGCGCTCCTGCAGGTAGTCATGCAGCAGGCGGCTCACAATGTCTTCGACCGGGCCGCGCACTTCGCTGCTCACCAGCTTGTCCTTGGTCTGGCTGCTGAACTTGGGCTCGGGCACCTTCACGCTCAGCACGCAGCACAGGCCTTCGCGCATGTCGTCGCCGGTGACTTCCACCTTGGCTTTTTTGGCCAGCTCGCTGTCGTCGATGTATTTGTTGATGACCCGCGTCATCGCGGCGCGCAGGCCGGTCAGGTGGGTGCCGCCGTCGCGCTGGGGAATGTTGTTGGTAAAACAGAGAACTTGTTCGCTGTAGCCGCTGTTCCACTGCATGGCGACTTCGACGCCGATGTTGGTGCCCTGGTCGCTCTGGCGGTCGCCCATGGCGGCAAACACGTTGGGGTGCAATACCGTCTTGCCCTTGTTGATGAATTCAACAAAACCTTTCACACCGCCGGCGCCGGCAAAGTCGTCTTCCTTGCCGCTGCGCTCGTCTTTCAGGCGAATGCGCACGCCGTTGTTCAAGAAGCTCAGCTCGCGCAGGCGCTTGCTCAAAATCTCGTAGTGGAAATCGTTGTTTTCTTTGAAGATTTCGGTATCGGGCAAAAAGTGGACTTCGGTGCCGCGCTTGTCGGTGTGGTCCATCACCTTCATCGGCGAGACGTCCACGCCGTTGATCTGCTCGATGATGCGGTTTTGCACAAAGCCGCGCGAGAACTCCATGACATGCACCTTGCCGTCGCGGCGAATGGTGAGGCGCAGCATTTTTGACAACGCATTCACGCAGCTCACGCCCACGCCGTGCAGGCCACCCGAGACCTTGTAGCTGTTCTGGTTGAACTTGCCGCCAGCATGCAGCTCGGTCAGGGCAATCTCGGCGGCCGAGCGTTTGGGCTCGTGCTTGTCGTCCATCTTGATGCCGGTCGGAATGCCGCGGCCGTTGTCGGTCACGCTGATGGAGTTGTCGGTGTGGATGGTGACGACGATGTCGTCGCAGTGGCCGGCCAGTGCTTCGTCAATCGAGTTGTCGACCACCTCGAACACCAGATGGTGCAAGCCGGTGCCGTCTGAAGTGTCGCCAATGTACATGCCGGGGCGCTTGCGCACGGCCTCCAGGCCCTCCAGGATCTGGATCGAGCCTTCGCCGTAGGCTTCTGAAGCGCCGGCCTGGTTGGTGTCGATTTTGGGCTGGAAATTGGAGCTTTCCTCGCCCGCAGTACCGTCAGTTACGTGCACCTGATCGGCCCCGTTCACATTGTTTTCTTCAGTCATAACCAGCTTTACTTCCAAATCTTTTCGATTTCTTCAGATTTCTTCAATCTCTTGAATGACCAAACCCGCTCTAGCAAGCGGGTCTGTTTGAATTTGGGCGCGCTTTTAGCGTGACCAAATGCATCAAATGCGCATGGGCATCACCACGTATTTAAAGGCCGCATCGTCGGGAATGGTGAGCAGCGCCGAGCTGTTGGAGTCGGCCAGCTCGATCTTCACCATGTCCTGGTCCATGTTGGCCAGCGCGTCGATCAGGTAGGTCACGTTGAAGCCGATTTCGATGGCGTCGCCGCTGTAGTCGATGTCGAGCTCGTCAATGGCCTCTTCCTGCTCGGCGTTGTTGGACGCCACCCGCAGCGTGCCGGGTTCGATGTTCAGGCGCACGCCCTTGAACTTCTCGCTCGTGAGAATCGCGGTGCGCTGCAGGCTGGCCAGCAGCGGCACGCGGCCCAGCGTGATGATGTTTTTGTGGTTCTTCGGAATCACGCGGTTGTAGTCGGGGAACTTGCCTTCGACCAGCTTGGTGACAAACTCCATGCCCTCAAAACTGAACTTGGCCTGGTTGCCGGCAAACTGCATCTCGATGGCGCCTTCCTTGTCGCTGAGCAGGCGCTGCATTTCCAGCACGGTCTTGCGCGGCAGGATGACTTCCTGCTTGGGCACTTCCACATCGAGCGTGGCCGACGAGAACGCCAGGCGGTGGCCGTCGGTGGCCACCAGGCTCAGCTGCTTGCCTTCAGCCACAAACAAAATGCCGTTGAGGTAGTAGCGGATGTCGTGCACCGCCATCGCAAACGACACCTGGTTGAGCAGCTCCTTGAGCACCTTTTGCGGCACCGAGAAGCTGGGGCCGAAGTTGGCGGCTTCCTGCACCAGCGGGAAGTCTTCGGCGGGCAGGGTTTGCAGCGTGAAGCGGCTCTTGCCGCCCTTGAGGATCAGTTTGCTTTGCGCCGACTCGAGCGACACGGTCTGGTCGCTGGGCATGGACCGCAGGATGTCGATGAGCTTGCGCGCACCGACCGTGGTGGTGAAGTTGCCGGCATCGCCATCAAGGTCGGCGCTGGTGCGGATCTGGATTTCAAGATCGCTCGTGGTGAGCTGCAGCTGCGCGCCGGTTTTGCGGATCAGCACGTTGGCCAGGATCGGCAAGGTGTGCCTGCGCTCCACGATGCCCGCGACCGATTGCAGTACCGACAAAACTTTATCCTGGGTGGCTTTCAGAACGATCATGAGTTCCTCTTGTATTTATCTTTAATTCTTTAATTCAAATTAGTAGTAGTAGTAAGGGCCACGCAAATCTGTGGATAGCGCTATTTTCCCCTTTTTGATCAACCACTTGGCGTTTGTTTAACTATGTGTTCAGAGGCCCTGTGAAGTCTCCGTAAAACATGAACAACTTTTGATTGTCATCGGCTTCTGTGGATAAGTCATGGGTTGTTCAAAAGTTGTCCCCATGGTTGTTGTGAACGTGTTATTCATCGACTTATGCCCTGAAAACTGAGTCATAAAGCATTCATTTCAGCCTTTCAGGGTCTGTTCCAGCACATGCAGTTGCTGGTTGAGTTCGGTCATTTGCTGGCGCTCCGCAGACATCTTGCGCACGGCGTGCAGCACGGTGGTGTGGTCGCGGCCGCCAAACAGCTCGCCGATCTCGGGCAGGCTCTTCTGCGTGAGTTCCTTGGCCAGGTACATGGCAATCTGGCGCGGCCTGGCAATGCTGGCTGGGCGCTTCTTGGAGTACATGTCGGCGACCTTGATCTTGTAATAGTCGGCGACTGTCTTCTGGATGTTCTCGACGGAAATCTGCCTGTTCTGAATCGACAGCAGGTCGCGCAGGGCTTCGCGGGCCAGCTGGATGGAGATTTCCTTGAGGTTGAAGCGCGAATAGGCCAGGATCTTGCGCAGCGCGCCTTCGAGCTCGCGCACGTTGGAGCGAACGTTCTTGGCCACAAAAAACGCGACCTCTTCCGGCATGATCGTGCCTTCGGCCTCGGCTTTGCGAATCAGGATGGCCACGCGCATCTCGAGCTCGGGCGGCTCGATCGCCACCGTCAGGCCGGAGTCAAAGCGCGACACCAGGCGCTCATGGATGTCCGTCAGACCCTTGGGGTAGGTGTCGCTGGTCATCACGATGTGCGACTTTTTGGTCAGCAAGGCCTCGAAGGCGTTGAAGAACTCTTCTTGCGTGCGGTCCTTGTTGGCAAAAAACTGCACGTCGTCGATCAGCAGCAAATCGAGCGAATGGTAGCGTTCCTTGAACTCGTCAAAAGTCTTGCGCTGGTACGCCTTAACCACATCCGAAACAAACTGCTCGGCATGGATGTAGAGAACTTTGGCCGAAGGGTTGTCCGCCAGCAGCTTGTTGCCGATGGCGTGCATCAAGTGCGTTTTGCCGAGGCCGACACCGCCGTAGATAAAGAGGGGGTTGTAAAGCTGCCCCAGGCTGCTCGAGACATGCAGTGCCGCGGCCCGGCCCATACGGTTGGCCGTGCCTTCAATGAGGGTGTCAAAGGTCAGCGCGCTGTTGAGGCGGTTCTTGAACGGAGCGCCTGCCACTTCTTCGGGAACGCCCAAGCCGGCTGGCTCGGCAACCCCAACACCTTCAAAGCTCCTGGTCAAGGAAGCTGATTTGGCGGGGGACTCACGCGGAGCGAGCGCTAACTCAAGGGAAATTCTGTGGCCCGAGATTTTTTCGAGCAAGGCAGAAATGCGCGCCGCATACTGGGCGCGTATCCAGTCCAGCTTGAAGCGGTTGCCGACCTGGATGGTGACTTTGGAGAGGTCCGCAGCCACGTCAACGACCAGTGGACGGATCCAGGTGTTGAACTGCTGCTCGGGTAATTCCTGTGCCAGATGGTCGACACAGTTTTGCCACAGATCGTGACTCAGGCTAGGGATGGAGACCTCACTCATGACGGGATTTGGCTGGGCTGCAGGTGCAAAGCAGTCAGCGGCTGCTTGTGGATATTGTTTATTTTTAGCACCCGCAATTGTAGTCCGCGTGGCAAGTTATCCACAAAATACTTGCCTCGGGTTTCAACCTATTTTCAGCGTTTGGCGGACCTTCTAGGAGGCTTCTTAAGCTTTACGGCAGTTGCGACGCCTAACTTGTTGCCAGGGTTGGGAAATCTGCGATAATCATGGGTTTCCCTGATTCGTAGCGGATGGATGCCGCTTGCACGACCGGCTTGTAACCCAGGCCTTTGAGGTTGCTGCAGGTGCGGCGCAAGTCCTGCGGGCTTGCAAAGATGGCCGTGCTGTACGGCCACCAAGATCATTCGAATCGCCGGGGGAAGCTTGTAGCTAACAGCCGAGTTAACAGCCGAATTAAGGCTAGTAGGATTTATCATGAAACGCACATACCAACCTTCCAAAGTCAAGCGCGCACGCACGCACGGCTTTCTGACGCGCATGAAAACGCGTGGCGGCCGCGCAGTGATCGCTGCACGCCGCGCCAAAGGCCGCAAGCGCCTGGCCGTCTAGGCTGGTTTTCTGGCTGGCTCTTTGCTCTTGAGCTGACGCTTGGCGCCAGTGCAGCGGCTTCAAACCCGATCCCAGTTCCAGGCAGTACTTGCCGGCGCCATTGTTGCAAGGACGACGCACTTCGCATTGCACCGCAATGCGCTGGATGCGAAGCCCGTTCCCGCACGGCCCGTCGAAGGTGCCAATTCGCCCGCCCTGTTTCCTGTCCAGGACCAGTGGATCGGTGCGATGGTTCCCAAACGCTGGGCCAAACGGGCCGTTACGCGCAATGCGATCAAGAGGCAGATCTATACCGTGAGTGCCGAGTTTCTGCATCAGTATCCGCAGGCTGCTTTTGTGGTCCGGCTGCGCCGTGACTTTTCCCGTGCCGAGTTCGTGAGCGCCAGTTCAACGCAGCTCAAGGAAGCGGTGCGCGCCGAAGTGCAGGCCCTGATGCAGGCGGGAGCCAAGGCTCCATGAAGCCGCTCGCCCCTTCCCCTTTCCATGCCGCGGTGCACCGGCTCGTGGCGCTATTGGCGCCACTGGCGCCACTGGCACCTTTGCTGCGTTTGCCGCAAAGCCTGCTGATCGGGCTGGTCAAAGGCTACCGCCTGCTGCTCAGCCCCTGGCTGGGCTCTGCCTGCCGGTTTGAACCAAGCTGCTCGGCCTATTCCCTGCAGGCCTTGCAACTGCATGGCGCAGCCTTGGGAAGCTACCTCACATTGCGCCGCCTGGCGCGTTGCCATCCCTGGTGCGACGGCGGGCTTGATCCCGTGCCGCCAGCGGGCCCGACGCCTCTTTTCACCCGACTGGTCACACCCGTGACTTCCACTCCTTCTAAAAAGACGCCGTCATGAACGACATCCGCCGCACCATTTTGTGGGTGATTTTTGGCTTTTCCATGGTTCTCCTGTGGGACCAATGGCAGGTTTTCAACGGCCACAAAGCCACCTTCTTCCCCGGTGCCACGCAGACCGCCAAAACACCTGTTGGCGCAACGTCGGCGCCCGCTGCACCGGCTTCTTCGGTGCCGGTTGCGCCGGCCACCGCCAGCGCGGTTCCCGCAGTGCCCGGTTCCGCGCCTGGTTCTGCGCCCGGCGCCGTGCCCGCAGGCGCGCCGTCCCCCACGGCCGCTGCAACGCGCGAGCGCGTGGTGGTGAACACCGACGTGCTGGCGCTGACCTTTGACAGCGAAGGCGGCACGCTGGTTCATTCGGCTTTCACCCGCTTCAAGGACATGGCCAACACCGACGCCGGCTTTGTGCTGCTCGACGAAAGCACCAACCGGGTTTATGTGGCGCAGACCGGCCTGATCGCGAGCGGCACGGGCGGCACCTTCCCGACCCACAAAACCCTGATGACCGTGGTGCCCGGCGAGCGCAGCCTGAAGGACGGCCAGAACGAGCTGCAAATCAAGTTTGAATCGGCCGACCTCGGCGGCGTCAAGCTGGTCAAGACTTACACGCTCAAACGCGGCGCGTACGACATCGCCGTACGCCACGACATCATCAACACCGGCAGCGCGCCGGTGGCGCCGCAGCTTTATATGCAGCTGGTGCGTGACGGCAACAAACCGCCGGGCGAATCATCGTTCTATTCCACCTTCACCGGCCCGGCCATTTACACCGAAGCCAAGAAGTACCAGAAGGTCGAATTCAAGGACATCGAGAACAACAAGGTCGATGTGGAAAAACAGGCGGCCAACGGCTATGTGGCCATGGTCCAGCATTACTTTGCCGCGGCCTGGATTCTGGCCGATGGCCTGAAGCGCGACCTGTTCCTGCGCAAGGTCGACACCAACCTGTATGCGGTTGGCCTGATCACGCCGCTCGACAGCATTGCACCGGGCGCCACCAAAACCATCGAGTCGAGATTGTTTGTCGGCCCGCAGGAAGAGAAAAAACTGGAAGCCCTGGCCCCCGGCCTGGAGCTGGTGAAGGACTACGGCTGGCTGACCATCCTGGCCAAGCCGCTGTACTGGCTGCTCGATAAGCTGCATGGCTTTCTCCTCAACTGGGGCTGGTCCATCGTGGCGCTGGTGCTGCTGCTCAAGATCGCCTTTTACTGGCTCAATGCCAAGGCCTACGCCAGCATGGCCAAGATGAAGGCCATCAACCCCAAGATCATGGAGATGCGCGAACGCCTGAAGGACAAGCCGCAGGAGATGCAGCAGGCGATGATGAAGATCTACCGCGAGGAAAAGGTCAACCCCATGGGCGGCTGCTTCCCCATCATGATCCAGATCCCGGTGTTCATTGCGCTCTACTGGGTACTGCTGTCCAGCGTCGAAATGCGTAACGCGCCCTGGGTCTTGTGGATTCATGACCTCTCGGCGCCCGATCCTTTCTTCATCCTGCCCGTCCTGATGACCCTGACAACCATGCTGCAGACGGCGCTCAACCCCGCGCCGCCGGATCCGATGCAGGCCAAGCTGATGTGGTTCATGCCGCTGATCTTCAGCGTGATGTTCTTCTTCTTCCCGGCCGGCCTGGTGCTGTACTGGATCACCAACAACATCCTGTCCATCGCCCAGCAGTGGGTGATCAACACCCGCATGGGTGTACCGCCGCAGTTCAACCTGCCGAAGTTCAGGTAAAGCGGACTCGGAATAAAAAAAGGGCCGCGCTGCGGCCCTTTTTCTTTGGAGGCTGTTTGGAGGCTGACCTGGGCGGTGAGCGTTACCTCGCCCAGGAGCCAACATTTTGTTTGCCCCTTAACATCTACACACCATGCTGGCCCGACACCACGACCCCATTGTTGCCATCGCCACCGCACCCGGCCGCGGCGCGGTGGGCATTGTGCGCGTCTCGGGCAAGGACATCGCCCCCGTGATTGCGGCCATTTGCGGCCGCGCGCTGGCGCCGCGCCAGGCCACCTACCTGCCGTTTCGCGACGCGCAGGGCCAGGTGCTCGACCAAGGCCTGGCCATCCATTTCCCGGCACCCCACTCCTACACCGGCGAGGATGTGCTGGAGCTGCAGGCGCACGGCGGGCCGGTGGTGCTCCAGCTGCTGCTGGCGCGCTGCCTGGAAGCCGGTGCCGCGCTCAACCCCGCCACCGGCCAGCCGTGGCTGGTGCAGTTGCGGGTGGCGCAACCCGGGGAATTCACCGAACGCGCCTTCCTCAACGACAAGATCGACCTGGCGCAGGCCGAGGCCATCGCCGACCTGATCGATGCCAGCACCGAAACGGCGGCCCGTTCGGCGGCGCGCTCCATGTCGGGCGAGTTCTCACTGGCGGTGAACACCTTGCTGGAGCAGCTGATTCACCTGCGCATGCTGGTGGAGGCCACGCTGGACTTTCCGGAGGAAGACATCGATTTTCTGCAAAAGGCCGATGCCCAAGGCCAGCTGTCGCGGCTGCAGGCCACGCTGGCGGGCGTGATGCAGCGCGCCACGCAGGGCGCGATCCTGCGCGAGGGCATCAAGGTGGTGATTGCGGGCCAGCCCAATGCCGGCAAGAGTTCGCTGCTCAATGCGCTGGCCGGCGCCGAACTGGCCATCGTGACGCCGATTGCCGGGACCACGCGCGACAAGGTGTCCGAGCTGATCCAGATCGAGGGCGTGCCCCTGCACGTGGTCGACACCGCCGGCCTGCGCGAGGCGCTGGACGAGGTGGAGAAAATCGGCGTGGAACGCGCCTGGGCGGAAATTGAAAGCGCCGACGCGGTCCTGTTTTTGCATGACCTGACCCGGCGGGATGCCGCGGTGCCGGCGCAGGATGCCATGAATTACCTGGCGGCCGATGACCGCATCGCACGGACGCTGGCCCAAAAACTGCCTGAAAACACGGCCATTATTGATGTCTGGAACAAATCGGACCTGGCCAGCCCGGCATTGCTGCGGGAAGTGCAGGAGGTGCATGGGGGTGTGCTGATTTCCGCCAAGACGGGTGCCGGGCTGCAGGCGCTGCGGCAGCGCCTGCTGCAGGTGGTGGGCTGGCAAGCGGCGCCTGAAGGCGTGTTCATGGCACGTGAACGCCATGTGCGCGCGCTGCACCAGGTGCAGGCCCAATTGGCCACCGCGGCGCGCCAGCTGCAGGCGGCACGGCCGGCGCTGGATCTGCTGGCAGAGGATTTGCGGCAGGCGCAGCGCCAGCTCAGCGAGATAACGGGCGAGTTCACGCCGGACGACCTGCTGGGCGAGATTTTTTCCAGATTCTGTATTGGGAAGTAGTTCAGGGAATTTAGGGAATTCAGGGAATTCAAAGGCGCAGCCGGGACGTTTAAGCCGGGCTTAAACCGGCGGCGATGACGGCTAGTGATGGCCAGAAGTACGCTTCCAATGCCCTGCTTACAAAACAATGGCTCCCTGTATCAGGTGTAAGTGAGCGTTAGTGTCCCTTGCTGCGGCCATGGGGCAAAGGTATCGTCGGGCACACCATGAACGCCCCCTTAGCAGCCCCCATCAGCTTTGACATCCAGGGTCTTGCCCAGGCCATCACGAATTGCCACAGTGGCGATGCCTTGCGCTGCCAGTTCAACCAGCCGCATTGGGACATTCTTGCCAGCTATCTGCAGCCTTTTGCCCTCAACACCGGCCAGGTGCTGTTTGAGCAGGGGGCGCTGGACCGCACGCTGTATTTTGTCGAAAGCGGCACCTTGAGTGTTCACTATGAGGATGAAAAGGCACGCGTGCGAATGGCGCTGGTAGGCTCCGGCACCGTCCTGGGCGAAGGCGCCTTTTTCTCGCACCTGCCGCGCAGTGCCACGGTGAACGCCTCCACCCCCTGCAAACTCTGGTGCCTGACACCCATGCGCTTCCTGGAAATGGCCAACCGCCACAGCCCGATCGCGCTGGAGCTGACCGTCGCGATGGGCTCCGTGATGGCCAAACGCCTCTACAACCGTCCCCGGCGTGTGGCGGTGACCTGACGGCTCGCGCATCACGCGCGGCAGTCTTCAGGACACCGGAACGGCGTCGCGCGCGATGCGGGATCGGAACCCTTGCGGCGGTTCCCGGACATAGCCAAGTTGGATTTCTGTGATTTTTTACCGGGCTTTGCCAGGTAACTGTGCCGACAGGACGACGTCGTGTTTGGCGAAATGAAATCCGCTGAGTAAACTACAGCGACACACAAACCTGTGACTTCGCAGTAAAGCGCTGCCTTCTGACCGACAAGGAGGCGGGCACCAATCCCGAGAACTCCAACTATGTCTTTTCTAAACTGGTTTTCCGCCAAGTCCCACACGAGCAAGTCTGCTGCACGTGAGGAAAAAAAGCGTGGATCCGCCGCTGCGACCCAGCGTCAGGCGCCAGAAACCGAAGAGCCTGGAGACGGCCGCAAAGTCAAGCGCCACGCCCGCCGCGAGCAGCTCTATGTCGCGATCCGCGAGGCCATGACCCGCGCCGGGGTGCTGTCGGCCAGCTATAAATTCAAGGTACTGTCCCTGGACTCGCGTGGCAACGAGTTTCTGGTCATGCTGGACCTGGCCAAAGCTTCTGGCGGATTGCCCGAGCAACTGGGCGACATTGAAGCCCTGATCATGCAGAACGCCAGGGCGCGTTTTGAGATCACGGTGCCGGCCGTTTACTGGCGTATGGACGAGGCGGTTGCCGTGGGTAAGCCCGGCACGGGTTCCCAGACTGCGGCGCAAACGTCGACCCCGTTGGCGCGGGGTGCTGCGGCAGTGGCGCCCCTTGCTGCGCAGGCCGCGTCGTCCACGCCGCGCTATGAGCCTATCCAGGCCGATGAGGTTGTGGCATTCAAACAGGCCCTGATGGCCGCCTCTGCGCAAGGCCCGGGGGGCGCGGTGGAGTACGCCGCCAAAACCCGCAGTGGCCCGCATTCCTATACCCTGCTCACCGGCTTTGAAGACACCGAGATGGCGTCATCCGCTGTGTCGCCGGTGCTCAGCAGCACGCAATACGGCGAGCTGAATTAAGCACCGCTCGCGCGCAACAGCGCCGCAACGGTAGTGCTGGCCTGGGCCGCGGGTTATTCAGTCAGCTCGCGCGGCCACCCAACAACATTTCTTCGGCTAGGGCGAGTGCCGCGGGCTTGCCCGACAGCACCAGGGTATCGCCGCCGTCGAGCCGCGTGGACTCAAGGGCGTCCAGCATCTTGCCATCGCTGCGCCGCAGGCTGACCACGCGCACGCCTGCGGCGTCCAGCGTCAGCGAGCCCAGCGTCTGGCCCAGTGACTTGATGCCAAAGGGAAGCGTCACGGTCGCGAGGCGCTCCTGTTCCAGTTCATTGACCGTGTCGTCATCGGCGCCGCGAAAGTAGCCGCGCAGCAGGTTGTAGCGCGCATCACGCTGGTCCTGCACCACGCGAATCACGCGGCGCATGGGCACGCCGACCAGCGCCAGCGCGTGGCTGGCCAGCATCAGGCTGCCTTCAATGGCCTCGGGCACCACCTCGGTGGCGCCGGCGGCCTGCAGCTTTTCCAGGTCATGGTCGTCCTCGGTGCGCACAATCACCGGCACGGTGGGCGCATGGGCGCGGATGTTGGCCAGCACCTTGAGGGCGCTGGCGGTGTCCAGGTAGGTCACCACCACGGCGCTGGCGCGTGACAGGCCCGCGGCAACCAGCGCCTGCAGGCGCACAGCGTCGCCAAACACCACCGAGTCGCCCGCCGCCGTGGCCTGCCGCACGCGGTCGGGGTCCAGGTCGAGTGCCATGTACTGGATGCCTTCGCGCTCCAGCATGTGGCCCAGATTCTGGCCGCAGCGGCCATAGCCGCAGATGATCACATGCTTGTTGGCGTTGATGGACTTGCGCGCAATCGTGGTCATTTGAAGCGACTGCTGCAGCCATTCGCTGGAGACCAGCCGCATGACGATCTGGTTGCTGTACATGATGATGAAGGGCGTGACCAGCATCGACAGCACCATGCTGGCCAGGATGGGGTTCGTCAGACCCGCTGGCAGCAGGTGGTTCTGCTGCGCCAGCGTCAGCAGCACAAAGCCGAATTCACCCGCCTGCGCCAGATAAAGGCCGGTACGCAGTGCAACGCCCCCCGTCGCGCCCAGCGAGCGGGCCAGCCCCGTGACCAGCAGCAGCTTGAAGGCGACCGGCGCGGTCGTCAACAGCAGCACCAGCCGCCAGTGCACCGCCACCTCCCGCCAGTCCAGCATCATGCCGATGCTGATGAAAAAGAGGCCCAGCAGGACATCGTGAAAGGGCCGGATGTCGGTCTCCACCTGGTGCTTGTATTCGGTTTCCGAAATCAGCATGCCGGCAATAAAAGCCCCCAGGGCCAGGCTCAGCCCGGCCCGCTCCGTCATCCAGGCCAGCGCCAGCGTGACCAGCAGCAGGTTGAGCACAAACAGTTCTTCGCTTTTGCGCCGCGCTACCAGCGTCAGCCACCAGCGCATGACGCGCTGGCCCCCGGTCAGCAGCAGCCCGACCAGCACGCTGGCCTTCAGTGCGGCAATCGCCAGCGCCACCAGCAACTCGTCGGGTGAGGACCCCAGGGCCGGAATCAGCACCAGCAGGGGCACCACGGCCAGATCCTGCAGCAGCAGCACGCCCATGATGCGCTTGCCGTGCTCGGAATCGAGCTCCAGCCGCTCGGCCAGCAGCTTGACCACGATGGCCGTGCTGCTCATGGCCATGGCGCCGGACAGCGCCAGCGCGGTTTGCCAGCTCATCTTCCATAAGGAGGGTGCCAGGCTGGCCAGGAACAGTGAGCCCAGCGTCGCCAGCACAATGGTGAGCGCCACCTGCAGCAGCCCCAGCCCGAAGACATGGCGGCGCATGGAGCGCAGCTTGGTCAGGTTGAACTCCAGCCCGATCACGAACATCAGAAACACGACACCGAACTCGCCCAGATGGCGCACGCCCTCCGAGTTCTCCGCCAGCGCCAGCGCATTTGGCCCGATCAACACGCCCACAGTCAGGTAGCCGAGCATGGGCGGCAATTTGAACGAGCGGCAGACCACCACACCCAGCACCGCGGCCAGCAGGTACAGGAGGGTCAGTTCAAGCGCGCTCATGCGTGGATGGTAGCTGATGAAGTTGCGGGAACAGCACGGTTTTAATGCCAACAACCGCCATCGTGAGCCTTGCGTTCGTCATGTGCTCGCCAAGTGCCCTCCTCGCTCCTCCTCTATAGAATGCAGCCATGGTGCGACTCGAAGTCGCTTCATTCGATCCGTGTGATCGTCTTTATCAGTGGATGGTTTTCCTCTCCGGAGGTCCCATCCTGCCCCCCTCAAAAGGGGTTAACTTTGTAGCAGCCAAATGGCTCTATTTGGCTGCTCCAGTCCGCTCCCTCAGGGCGCGGGAATGGTGAATTGCGTTCCCAAGGGACGCAATTCGTCGCCAATTAGAGACATATTTCCGCAAGGAAAGGCCTTGTTACCTCTTGCTGCAAATTTATCTGTAGCAGGTTGTACTGGTAGGGGAGCGTAACCGCTCTCTGTGTCTTGTTTTCCACCAAAACCACGTCTGGAACGACGTGACCTCGACCGCACGTGCGCCTGGAGTAATCCGGGGGTGCGGAGCTGCGGTTAAACAACCTGTGCGCAAGCACACAAGGCCGACGCGAGTCAGTCCCAATCCCACGAACAAGACGCGGGAAGGTTGCCGAGGTATAGGGTACGGGAAATGTAATGTGAACTCTCGTTTGAACCGTCGTCAGCATTAGGCAGCTTACGCTTGTCTCTCCCGCATGGGAGGAGCTGCGGCCAAAAGGCACGAAGTCAGGACACACCTGTCATGGACTGTGTGTCGTTCCCAGAACGACTTCCGGCGGATAGAGAGTCCCTAACCCCATCTGTTTGGCAGCCGCCAGACTGGGCACAGAGGGAAACGAGGTAAGCCCCACTCACCGCCAGCCCCGCAAGGGGCTGGCAACCCGCGAGCAATCAAAGGCCATGGTGGAGGGGGTAAAGGAAGAGGCAAAAAGCGAATGCCGGTCTGTAATGGATCGGATAGGTCATGCCTAAGCGAAAGCGAGCAGACTTGCCTCAGGTGCGACAGCGTAAAGCCGTTGCGACTTTATCAATGACCCAGAGGGTATCTGACCCTTTGGGTCAGTGCCATCTTCAATGGGTCAAACCAAACTGGAGAAGGTATGGAACACATCGGCAACGATGCTGCGTCTCCAGACGGACCAAGTGAATGGCATTCGATTGATTGGAAGCTAGTCATGGAGTTCGTCGGGAAGGCGCAGATGCGCATAGCGCAGGCAGAACAGGAGAAGGGCTTCCGACGAGTTGCAAGACTCACACGAAGTCTGACTCGATCCTGGCAAGCCAAGGCATTGGCAGTCAGGCGAGTAACGGAGAACCAAGGGAAGCGAACGAGTGGCGTCGATTGCGTACTTTGGGACACGCCAACAAAGAAATGGAATGCGATCAGTTGTCTGAACCCTAAAGGGTATCGGGCTCGCCCCCTCCGGCGGGTCTATATCCCGAAGGCCAACGGAAAGGAACGCCCCCTGGGCATGCCGACTATGAAGGACAGAGCGATGCAAGCACTTTATCTGCTTGCGCTGGAACCGGCTGTGGAATGTGCGTCCGATCCGAACTCATATGGGTTCCGGAAGGGCAGATCAACCCATGATGCACGGTCTCAGTTGTTTGTATCTTTATCCAAAAAGGCTTCGGCCCAATGGGTATTGGATGCGGACATCGCTGGGTTCTTTGACAACATCAACCACGAGTGGTTGCTGAACCATGTCCACATGGACAAGGTGATGCTGCGCAAGTGGTTGAAATCTGGAGTCGTTGACGCGGGTCAGCTCCAGCGCACGGATGACGGTACGCCGCAGGGCGGCGTCATCTCGCCGGCATTAGCGAATATCACCCTGAATGGTCTGGAAACGGGGCTCATGCAATTCCTCCGGGAAAAGCTGGGCGTCAATCAGGCAGGAAAGGTGAAGGTGAACTTGGTAAGGTACGCAGATGACTTCGTGGTGACGGGTAGTTCAAAAGACTTCCTTGAGACCACTGTCCGACCTTGGATTGTTGAATTCTTGCGCGAGCGGGGGTTGACACTGTCCACGGAAAAGACGCGCATTGTGCACATTGACCAAGGTTTTGACTTCCTAGGGTGGAACTTCCGCAAATACGGAGGGAAACTACTCATCAAGCCGAGCAGCAAGAACGTGAAAGCGTTTTACGCCAAGGTGARGGAGGAAATCGCTGGGTCGCTATCGAAGGTTCCAGTAGAAACGTTGATAAAGCGCCTGAACCCAATCCTCAAAGGTTGGGCTCAGTACCACAAGGGCACGGTTGCAAAGCAGACTTTCAGCAAAATGGATTCTCTGATTTATTGGAGACTGATGCGCTGGGGCTTGCGGACGCATCCGCGCAAGACGGCGGGTTGGGTGTACGGCCACTACTGGAAACAGTGTGGTTCACGCAAACAATTCGCGGGATTGCAGGAAGACTCGTCCGGAGGTGATGAAAGGATACCGCTGTCGCTGTATCGCCTGTCGGACATGAAAATTGTCCGGCACATCAAGGTAAAGGGGGATTACAACCCTTTTCATCCCGACCGGATTGCCTACGGGGAGAAACTGCGAGTGCAACGAATGGGTGAAACCATTTGGAGCGCTCAAAGGGCCTCTCTGTGGTTCGACCAAGGTGGTAAATGCGCTCTCTGTCARCAAGAAATCGACWTGGCTGAKGAAAACATGGACGAYCACCATATCGTCTATCGGCAGCTAGGAGGGAGTGATGCTCTYTCCAATCGGGTGCTGTTACAYCCGATCTGTCACAGGCGTGTCCACGCCCTAGGTTTGAAGGTTATCAAGCCGGTCCCCGGTACGGGGGACTTTAATCTGGCGAAGCAGCCGAAGGTTATGCAACCTGTTGAAGCTGTGTAGTCAGTGGTCGTACGTGAGCCGTGTGCGGTGAAAGTCGCAAGCACGGTTCGATGGGGGGGATATCATCGAGAGATGGTATCCCTACCCTCCACCTTCCTCGACATGCTGGGCGCCGCAGAACGCCAGAACAACTCCATGCTGTGCGTGGGCCTGGACCCGGAGCCCACCAGATTCCCCGGCAGGCTCCAGGGCGACGCCAACAAGATCTACGACTTTTGTGCCGCCATCGTCGATGCCACCGCCGACCTGGTGATCGCCTTCAAGCCGCAGATCGCCTACTTTGCTGCGCACCGGGCCGAGGGCCAGCTCGAACGCCTGATGGAACACATGCGCCGCGTGGCGCCTCAGGTGCCCATCATCCTCGATGCCAAGCGCGGCGACATTGGCAGCACGGCCGAGCAGTACGCCAAGGAGGCGTTCGAGCGCTACGGCGCCGACGCGGTGACGCTGTCACCGTTCATGGGTTTCGATTCGGTGCAGCCCTACCTGAAATACCCGGGCAAAGGCGCCTTCCTGCTGTGCCGCACCTCGAATCCCGGCGGTGACGACCTGCAGAACCAGCGGCTGGCCAGCATCGACGGTCAGCCATTGCTCTATGAACACGTCGCCCGCCTGGCCCAGGGGCCGTGGAACCTCAATGGCCAGCTCGGTCTCGTGGTTGGCGCCACCTATCCGGCGGAGATCGAGCGCGTGCGCAGCGTGGCGCCCACGCTGCCGCTGCTGATTCCGGGTGTGGGCGCGCAGGGCGGCGATGCGGTGGCAACGGTCAAGGCGGGTTGGCGTGCAGGCGCGTCCATCATCGTGAACTCTTCCAGGGCGATCCTGTATGCGTCGTCGGGAGAGGATTTTGCGGAGGCTGCGCGGCGTGAAGCGGTGAGGACGCGCGATGTGCTGGAGGCGGCGCGCCTGGAGGTGTAAAGGGCGTAAGGCTTTTACGTTTCCGGCCCATGAATAGAGGTTTAGACCAGAGGTGCAGATGAGGTACAGATCGCTATTGGATTAGTAGCAATATGTTGCCGTCATCATTGGGTCAAGACCTTTTTTACATGCCCGCGACCGGGAGGCCGCCCGGCAGGCTACTTCAACCAGCCACGCTTGCGGAAGTACCACATGGGCACCAAGGCACTGGAGACCATCAGCGCCAGCACGTAGGGGTAGGCCGCCGTACCGAGCAGGTCGAACTCGGGGAATTTCAGGTTCATGCCGTACAGGCTCGCGATCAGCGTCGGCGGCAGCAGTGCAACGCTGGCGACCGAGAAGATCTTGATGATCTTGTTCTGGTTGATGTTGATGAAGCCGACCGTGGCATCCATCAGGAAGTTGATCTTGTCGAACAGGAAGGCGGTGTGTGAGTCGAGCGAGTCAATGTCGCGCAGGATTTGCCGCGCCTCCTCGAACTGCTCGGCATTGAGCATCTTGCTGCGCATCATGAAGCTGACCGCGCGCCGCGTGTCCATCATGTTGCGGCGGATGCGGCCGTTCAAGTCTTCGTGGCGCGCAATGGCGCCCAGCACTTCGCCGGCCAGGGCGTCGGTCACATCGCCTGACAGCACCTGGGTGCTGACTTTTTCCAGCTCGACATAAATGCCTTCCAGGGTGTCGGCGGAGTATTCGGCATCGGCGTCAAACAGCTTGAGCAGCACTTCCTTGGCGTCTTCAATCAGCCCTGGCGCGCGCCGCGCGCGCATGCGCAGCAGCCGAAACACCGGCACATCCTCGTCGTGGATGGAAAACAGCACACCCTTGCTTTTCAGGTCGTCATTCACCAGGTTCAGGATGAAGGCCACCCGCACCGTGCGCGGCTCCGCCTCGTCGGCAATCAGGAAGTCGGAGCGGATGTGCAGCTCGCCGTTGTCTTCTTCATAGAAGCGGGCGGACTCCTCAATGTCCTCGTCCATCGCGTCTTCAGGGATGGACAGGCCGTAGTACTGCTTGATCCAGCGTTTTTCTTCCAGGGTGGGGGATTCCAGGTCCACCCAGATGGGCTGGAATTTGGAGAGTTCTTCCAGGGACTCGATCTCTTCCTGGAACAGCCGCCCGTTGGCGAGCGTGAAAATATTGAGCATGACTGACTGCCTATCGGTTCAAGGGCGGGCGCAAGGAGCGCGTGCGCCTTGGGCAAAGGGGGTGAGTGGCGCTATCGCTTTCAACCCCCCAGCGACACTTCAGGTCAGTCTGCGGCGTTGAAAGCTAGCGACTAGGGCTGCTTTCCAAGGATTTCTCCGTAATGAATCAGCGGCGATTATGGCATTTCAAAACCGATTTATCTAGCGCCCGCCAGGCCGAAAAAAGCCATCAGTTCGTCTTTGCGGGCATAGGCATCCTGCTCGCCCAGCGCCATCAGCGCCTTGACAAAACCCGGCTCGAACAACAGGTAGCTGGCCAGGGCTGCGCCGCCCGGGCTGCCTTTGGCGCCGAGTGCACCCAGGCCCGCCAGCGCGTTGTATGCGCCTGTGGGCAGCTCGCTGGCATGCGCCTGCGCCAGTGCGTCGAGCGACTGGGACGGGGCCATCGCCAGTACCTCGATGGGCCGGTAAGGCAACAGCGCGGCGATTTCCCGTGGCAGCCGGTGCATGGTGTTGCTCACCCGCTGGGCCTGCTCCACATCGGCCTGCAGCGTGTCCTGGAAGACGCTGGCCATGGCGTGGCCGGCAATGGCGCCCAGGGTGGGTCTGCCGCTGATGTTCGGGCCATTGCCGCTGACGAAGGTGGCGCGCTCCGGCTGCCCGACCCCAATCACCAGTATCTTGCCGGCACCCAGGTGCAGGGCGGGCGACAGCGGCGAACTCTGGCGCATCGAGCCATCCCCAAAAAACTCGCGATGGCCATCCACCCACAGCGGTGTGGACGGAAACAGGAAGGGAAGGGCGCTGGAGGCCATCAGATGCTCGATGGTGATGGGCTGGAATTCGGCGCGCCGGCCTGGCCGACTCCATAAATCGATCTGCCGGCCGGGAGCCATCTGGCAAAACGTCCAGTGCACCCCGCTGCTGTAGCTGGAGGCGGAGATGGCCAGCGAATGCAGCGTCTGGTCTTGCAGTGCCTGGTCAATCCGGTCCAGTGAAATGCAGCGGTGCAGGGTATCCACCAGCGGTGTGTTGTCCAGCAGCGAGTGCTGGGCACGCACCTGCTGCGACAGGAACAGGGCCGCCGCAATCCGGCTCGAGCGTATCCACGTCGGCACGCTGAGCTTGTACACATGGGACGAGCGCAGGGTGGTCCAGAAGCTGGCCAGCTGGCCAAAGGCCCTTAGTCCTTCGCCGGCATGGCTGGCGAGGAAGGTTGCATTGAGCGCGCCGGCCGATGTGCCCACCAGTATCTTGAAGGGAAACTGCTCGTTGAAACTGTCACCCTGAAGGCTCAGCATGGTGGACAGTGCATGGAGCACGCCAGCCTGGTACGCGGTACGCGCACCCCCGCCCATCAACACCAGGGCATTGAGTTCTTCTTTGGGGCCGGTCAGGCCGGAGAGGACGGATTCTAGTGACATGCTGAGCCGATCGGTGCGAGCGTGATTGCCGAATATCCCATGGCTCACCCTCGCATGGAGCCTACATCACCCGGGCGGTGGCAAATGATAATTCGCAGGCGAACGACCCACTTGCCCCGTCACCGGGCTTGTCCTGGTTGCAATGGCGCCACGCCGCCATCCGCCGAGGCCGGATCGGGCTGCGGAACCGCCAGACCCGCAGACTCCAAAACTTGAGTAAAACCGGCGGTTATCCGCCTTTTCTTGACCCTCCGGGCTTTGATTGCGGCGGGAGCTTGGGGCGCCACCGCCGGACGGCCCCGCCGCCCATCAGAAACCCCGGAAAATCAAGGACTTGCGCCCGGTTGGCGGCTTCAGGTGCCTGGGCTCGGCACCAGGGCCGCCCTGGACGCTGGGCGGTTTCGCGGGCGGGCGTGCCTCACGTGTTCTTACGATGCCGGCTTGCAATTGCAGGGCTTCGGGCGCATAGTGATTCCAAGAGTGTTGTCCCCCGTCTGCCGTCCTGCCGTCACTGGCCGGATGGTGTTTTCAACCCAGCTCCAACTTTGGAAAAGGAGTTTCTTTATGAACTTGACGATCAGCGGTCACCATCTTGAAGTTACCCCCGCGCTGCGCGGTTATGTGACAAGCAAGCTGGATCGGATTACCCGGCATTTCGACCAAGTAGTGGATGTAAAAGTCCTGTTGACAGTGGACAACATGAAGGAAAAGGAAAGACGCCAGCGGGCCGAGTGCAATGTGCATGTCAAGGGCCGCGACCTGTTTGCCGAGAGCTCTCACGCTGATCTGTACGCCGCAGTTGATGAATTGACTGACAAGCTTGACCGTCAGGTCGGGCGCTACAAAACCAGAACCCAGGATCACCACCACGTTGCCGTCAAGCGACAAGCCTAGCTCTGGCGGGATCGCGCTGAAAAGCGGCCCGCAGTTGACACTTGGCCCTGCCCTTCGGGCACTCCTTGTGTCATTGGGTAAATTAGTGTGTTCTGACGAGCCGCTTGCACGCGCAAGCGGCTTTTTTATGCCCCTTCTGCCTTCAAACCCGCTGCAAAGTGCATAATTCGGCGACTAAAAGATCGTTATGAACCGTCTTTCGCAAATTTTGCCCCCCTCCCAAGTGCTGGTCAGTGTTGAAGCGACGAGCAAAAAGCGTGCTTTTGAAGAAGCCGGTTTGTTGTTTGAAAACCAGCACGGCCTGAACCGTGCGCTGATCACCGACA
This sequence comes from Polaromonas sp. P4_F9, assembly GCF_056401235.1. NCBI lineage: Bacteria > Pseudomonadati > Pseudomonadota > Betaproteobacteria > Burkholderiales > Comamonadaceae > Polaromonas > Polaromonas sp. P4_F9. Next base: position 108,583 of record NZ_JBFUJT010000013.1, read on the forward strand.
GCCTGTTCGCGCGTGAGCGCCTGGGCTCGACCGGTCTTGGCCATGGCGTGGCCATTCCCCATGGCCGCATCAAGGGCCTCAAGGCCCCGATGGCCGCGGTTTTCCAGCTGCAGGCCCCCATTGGTTTCGACGCGCCCGACGAGCAGGCCGTCGGGTTGCTGATTTTTCTGCTGGTGCCGGAAGCCGCCACGCAAAAACACCTTGAAATCCTCTCTGAAATTGCCGAACTGCTCAGTGACAGCACGCTGCGGGAGCAACTCAAGACGAGCACGGACGCGGCGGCGCTGCACCACCTGATTGCATCGTGGCACTCTGTCCATGAAGTCAGTTCATGAACCCGGTTCCTGGATTTGGGCGGTGTGAACCTTGATTTTCAGTAACAGGCCGGCATGAAGCCCACCGTTGTCAGCGCTGACGTTCTGTTTGAGGACCACCGCGCCGCCCTGAAGTGGCAGTGGGTGGCGGGCCTGGGCGCCTCCGAAAGGCGTTTTGACGAAGTGGCCGTGCGCGCGGCGCGCTCCGGGGCTGACCTGGTCGGCTACCTCAACTACATCCATCCGTACCGCGTACAGATCCTGGGCGAGCGCGAAGTCGCTTACCTGACCAACGAAAGCCCGGACGACTGCGCCCGCCGCATCTCCCGCATCATCACGCTGGAGCCGCCGGTGCTGGTGGTGGCCGACGACCAGACGGCGCCCGACACGCTGCTGTCGATGTGCGAGCGCGCGCAATTGCCGATGTTCGCCACGCCGGAGTCGGCCGCCTTTGTGATTGACGTGCTGCGGGCCTACCTGTCCAAGCACTTTGCCGACCGCACCTCCATGCACGGTGTCTTCATGGACATTCTGGGCATGGGCGTCATGATCACCGGCGAGTCCGGCCTGGGCAAAAGCGAGCTGGGGCTGGAGCTGATTTCGCGTGGGCATGGCCTGGTGGCCGACGACGCGGTGGACCTGTATCGCATCAACCAGACCACGATTGAAGGACGTTGTCCCGAGCTGCTGCAGAACCTGCTCGAAGTGCGCGGGATCGGCCTGCTGGACATCAAGGCGATTTTTGGCGAGACGGCCGTCCGCCGCAAGATGCGCCTGAAGATGATCGTCCACCTGGTGCGCCGGGAAACCCTGGAGCGCGACTACGAACGCATCCCCTACGAGCCGCTGACGCAAGACGTGCTGGGGATTCCCGTGCGCAAGGTCATCATCCAGGTGGAGGCCGGCCGCAACATCGCCGTGCTGGTGGAAGCCGCCGTGCGCAATGCCATCTTGCAGCTGCGCGGCATCAACACCTACCAGGATTTCGTGGAGCGGCACCGCAAGGCAATGGAGCAGGATGATTGAGCCCCCACGCTCGCCACTGCGTGTGCTTCGCTGCCCCCCGAGGGGGCCGCTGCGCCTGCGGTCCGGCAAAGCCGGTCCCGCGGCCCCTGCTGGGGTGAAGAGCCCCCACGCTCGCTGCGTGTAGCTCCCGAGGCCCTGCAGGCCGCGGCTCGCGGGACGCTTCGCCTCTGTCGCCTGTCCAAGCCTGCTCAAGCAGTTTGGAGCCGCAGGCTCCAGCTCCCCGGAGGCTATTTTTCCTTGGGGCGGCCCTGCGCTGCGCACGGGCGTTTCTCACCTTTCTGGCTCTCGGTGGTTCGAGGCTGATGTGCCACTGAATTAATGGCCGGCTGCGCCCGTTCCGATTGGGCCGGTACGCTTTCTTCTCTGAAAACTCAGATATGGTGGTGGTGATGGCGCACGGGCGCGGTTCCCCGGTTGGGGCAGTTTTCCTTGGTGCAATTGGCGTACATCGAGAGGGAGTGATCGGCGATGGCAAACCCCTTGGCCTTGGCCACGGCATGCTGGCGCTTTTCAATCTCGGCGTCGTAAAACTCCTCAACCTTGCCGCAATCCAGGCACACCAGGTGGTCATGGTGCTGGCCTTCATTGATCTCGTAGACCGCCTTGCCCGACTCGAAATTGCTGCGATTGAGGAGGCCCGCCTGCTCAAACTGGGTCAACACCCGGTACACCGTGGCCAGACCGATGTCCGACCGGTCTTCCAGCAGTACCCGGAAGACGTCTTCCGCCGTCATGTGGCGCTGCTTGCCGGCCTGAAAAATCTCGAGGATCTTCAGGCGAGGCAAGGTGGCCTTGAGGCCGGTGTTTTTTAACTCGTCAATGTTACTCATGGAAATCTCTTTGGGGGACACGGGGCGGGGCCCCTGGCGGCCTGATCCGGAGTCAGGAAGTACCCAGCCGCTACAATGACCAATCATATCGCTACACCCTATCCCATGTCTGCAAATCATCGTTACGGCGTCCAAACAGCTTCCATCGTCCTGGCATGCGCGGTACTGGCGTCCTGCGGCAGCAGCGCGATCAACCCGGTCAACTGGATCACCCCCTACAAGGTAGATGTGATCCAGGGCAACTTCATCTCCAGCGAGCAGGTCGAGCAGCTGCGGCCCGGCATGAGCCGCGACCAGGTCCGGGCGGTGCTCGGCACGCCCCTGCTGGCGAGTCTTTTCCATGCCGACCGTTGGGACTATGTCTTCACGCTGAAGCGGCAGGGCGTTGACTCCCAGACCTACAAATACACGGTAATTTTCAAGGGTGACCAACTCGAGAGCTTTGCCGGCGATGCCATGCCCAGCGAGGCGGAGTTCATCGCCAAACTGGACAACAAGCGAAAATTGGGCAAAGTGCCTCCCCTGGAAGCCAGCGAAGAGCAGCTGAAGGCCGCTGAAAAACCCTCGTCCGCCAAGCCGGCGTCCGGGGCTGCCGTTGCCGCTCCGCCGGCGGATCCGCAGACCACGGTCTACCCGCCGCTCGAAAGCCCGAAACAGTGAGCGGCGGCATGACGACGGACGCGCGCCATCACAGGATCGCGGTAGCGGGTGCCGGTGGCCGCATGGGCCACATGCTGATTGAAGCGGTGAGCGCCAGCACCGACTGCCAGCTGACGGGCGCACTCGATGTGGCCGCCAGCCCCGCCATCGGCATGGACGCAGCGGCATTTTCCGGACGGGCCAGCGGTGTGCTCATCAGCGCCGACATCCGCCAGGGATTGCAGAACGCCGGCGTGCTGATTGACTTCACCCGCCCCGAAGGCACGCTTGCGCACCTGAAGGTGTGCCGTGAACTCGGCGTCAAGCTGGTGATAGGCACCACCGGCTTTTCAGAAGAACAGAAGGCCGAGATAGCCGCCGCTGCCAAAGACATTGCCATCGTCATGGCGCCCAACATGAGCGTGGGCGTCAACGTCACGTTCAAACTGCTGGAGATGGCCGCCAAGGCGCTGTCTACCGGCTACGACATTGAGATCATCGAGGCCCATCATCGCCACAAGGTGGATGCGCCCTCCGGCACCGCCCTCAAGATGGGCGAAGTGGTTGCCGGCGCGCTGGGCCGCGACCTGAAGGATTGCGCCGTGTATGCCCGCGAAGGCATCACGGGCGAGCGCGACCCTTTGGCCATCGGTTTTTCCGCCGTGCGCGGCGGTGACGTCGTCGGCGACCACACCGTGATGTTCCTGGGCACCGGAGAGCGCATAGAGATCAGCCACAAGTCGTCGAGCCGAAGCAACTATGCCCAGGGCAGCCTGCGCGCCGCCCGTTTCCTGGGCGGCCAGTCCAGCGGTCTTTTTGACATGTTTGACGTCCTCAACCTGAAATGATCCCCGCAGAACGCCGCGAAGGGCCGCCCCAAGCAAGTTCAGCCCCCCCGGAGGGCAGCGCAGTACACGCAGTGAGCGAACGTGGGGGCTCTACCCTCCAGCTGGGGCCGCGGGACTGGCTTCGCCAGACCGCAGGCGCAGCGGCCCCCTCGGGGGGCAGCGCAGTACACGCAGTGACAAGCGTGGGGGCCATATCCCACGAAGGGCCGGTATGAATTTCTTCAGCCTCATGACCCAGGGCGGCGTCGTCAGCCAGCTGGTCGCGGTGCTGTTGCTGGCCATGTCGGTGGCCAGCTGGGTGGTGATCCTGTGGAAAGCCTGGCTGCTGCACCGCGCGCTGGGCGACGTGGCGCGCAGTACCGCGGTTTTCTGGCAGTCCGTGTCAATCGAGGAAGCCAGCCAGAAAGTCGCGGCTTTTGATCGTGAATCGCTGGTGTTGCCCTTGATTGATGCCACGAAGTTAAGAGCCATTGGCACCCTGGGGGCTGCCGGCGACCGGGCACAGCAGTTGACCCGTGTGCTGCGCGATGCCCTGCACGCCATCCTGCACAAGCTGCAGTTTGGCCAGGTCCTGCTGGCCACCGTCGGCTCGACCGCTCCGTTTGTGGGCCTGCTGGGCACGGTCTGGGGCATCTACCATGCACTGATCGGCATTGCGTCGGCTGGCCAGATCACGATAGACAAGGTCTCGGGGCCGGTCGGCGAGGCGCTCATCATGACGGCTGCCGGCCTGGCGGTCGCGATTCCTGCCGTGCTGGCCTACAACATCTTTGGCCGCCACATTGGCCGCATCGAGGCCGACCTGGAAGGGTTTGCGCGCGATTTGCGGGAGTTGCTGGCGGGCCATCGAGGCTGAGCCTTCAAACCAGGAACGCATGCACCATGGGATTTGGCCGACTCGAACGCATCCAGGGCCCACAGCCCATGAGCGAGATCAATGTCACACCGCTGGTGGACGTGATGCTGGTGCTGGTGGTCATTTTCATCATCACGGCGCCCTTGCTGGCCAGCACCGTCCGGCTCGACCTGCCCCGGACCGAGGGGGCCCAGTCGACCGATGTACCCCAGTTTGTCACGCTGGTGGTCGACAAATCGGGCCAGGTTTTTCTGAGCGATAAGCCCGTGAAACTGGACGAGCTGGCGCGGAACCTGGCGCAAACCGCGGGCCGGAACCCCGATACCGAGGTGCAGCTGCGCGCCGACGAGGCTGTGCCCTACGGCCGGGTGGTGGAGGTGATGGGTGTGGCGCAAAAGGCCGGACTCAGCCGCATTGGTTTTGTTGCCGAGCCCAAGCCCGCGGCGCGCCCGTAAAATTGCGGCCAGGTCACCATTTCTGAAGATCTGAAAAGAGCGACGGGCCTGCCCCGCTTATTTCACTGTTGTTAACGGCCCCTTTTTACCGCCTGAACTTATTGTGCGACCGACGGAAGCGAAACTTTCGGGCGCTATCCCCATGCAAGACAAATACAACCACCTCGACGTCGAGCGCAGCGCTCAAGCCCAATGGATCGCAGCGGACGCCTACCGCGTCACCGAAGACGCCAGCGGCAAAAAGCCGAGGGGCAAGTACTACGCCTGCTCCATGCTGCCCTACCCGAGCGGCAAGCTGCACATGGGCCATGTGCGCAACTACACCATCAACGACATGCTCACGCGCTACCTGCGCATGAAGGGCTACAACGTGCTCATGCCCATGGGCTGGGACGCGTTCGGCCTGCCGGCTGAAAACGCCGCCATGAAAAACGGCGTGCCACCGGCGCAGTGGACCTACGACAACATCGCCTACATGAAAAAGCAGATGCAGGCGATGGGGCTGGCCATCGACTGGAGCCGCGAGGTGGCCACCTGTGACCCGAGCTACTACAAGTGGAACCAGTGGCTGTTTTTGAAGATGCTGGAAAAAGGCATTGCCTACCGCAAGACCCAGGTCGTCAACTGGGACCCTGTCGACCAGACCGTGCTGGCCAACGAGCAGGTGATCGACGGCAAGGGCTGGCGCACCGGCGCGACGGTGGAAAAGCGCGAGATCCCTGGCTACTACCTGAAGATCACCGACTACGCCGAAGAGCTGCTGGGCCACGTGCAGCACCAGCTGCCGGGCTGGCCCGAGCGTGTCAAGCTGATGCAGGAAAACTGGATCGGCAAGAGCGAAGGGGTGCGCTTTGCCTTCACGCACGACATCAGGGATGCCTCCGGCGCGCTGATCGGCGGCGGGAAGATGTATGTGTTCACCACCCGCGCCGACACCATCATGGGCGTCACCTTTTGCGCGGTCGCCCCCGAGCATCCGCTGGCGCTGCATGCCGCCGCCCTGAATCCGCAGCTCGCCGCCTTTATCGAGGAATGCAAGGCCGGCGGCACCACCGAGGCCGAACTGGCCACGCAGGAGAAAAAAGGCAAGCCCACCGGCCTCTTTGTGACGCACCCGCTGACGGGCGAGCAGGTTGAGGTATGGGTCGGGAACTACGTGCTCATGAGCTATGGCGACGGCGCCGTGATGGGCGTGCCCGCGCATGACGAACGTGATTTCGAGTTCGCCAAAAAATACGGCCTGCCCATCAAGCAGGTCACCGATGTGAAAGGCCAGGCCTATAGCCTTGAGGCCTGGGCGGACTGGTACGGCGACAAGCAGCAGGGCGTGGCGGTCAACTCCGGCAAGTACGACGGCCTGGGCTTGAAGGCCTGCGTCGATGCCGTGGCCGCCGACCTGGCCGCCAAGGGCCTGGGCGAGAAGAAAACCACCTGGCGCCTGCGCGATTGGGGCGTCAGCCGCCAGCGCTACTGGGGCACGCCCATCCCCATCATCCATTGCGATGAACACGGCGCCGTGCCGGTTCCCGAGAAAGACCTGCCGGTGGTGCTGCCGCAGGACTGCGTGCCCGATGGTTCGGGCAACCCGTTGCACAAGCACGAAGGTTTTCACGCGGGTGTCGTCTGTCCGGTGTGCGGCAAGCCCGCACGTCGCGAGACCGACACCATGGACACCTTTGTCGATTCGTCGTGGTACTACATGCGCTACTGCGACCCGAAAAACGACCAGCAGATGGTCGCCGAAGGCGCCAGCTACTGGATGCCGATGGACCAGTACATCGGCGGCATCGAGCATGCCATCCTGCACCTGCTGTATGCGCGTTTCTGGACCAAGGTCATGCGCGACCTGGGGCTGGTGAAGGTCGATGAGCCCTTCACCAAGCTGCTGACGCAGGGCATGGTGCTGAACCACATTTATTCGCGCAAGGGCGAAAAAGGCGGCATCGAGTATTTCTGGCCCAGCGAGGTGGAAGACATCCATGACGCCTCGGGCAAGGTGACCGGCGCGAAGCGCAAGAGCGACGGCCTGCTGGTGAACTACGAAGGCGTGGGCACCATGAGCAAGTCCAAGAACAACGGCGTCGACCCGCAGGACCTGATCGAGCGATACGGCGCCGACACTGCGCGCCTGTACACCATGTTCACCGCACCGCCCGAGGCCACGCTCGAATGGAACGACGCGGCGGTGGAAGGCTCTTACCGCTTTTTGCGGCGCGTCTGGAATTTCGGCTTCAAGCTTTCTGCCCTGCATTCAGGCGCTGATGCTGATACCGACGCCGGTGGCTTGGGTATTGATGGGGCTAAAGCCACGTTTGACAAGGAAACCAAGGCCCTGAGGCTGGAAGTGCACACGGTGCTCAAACAGGTGGACTACGACTACCAGCGCATGCAGTACAACACGGTGGTCTCCGGCGGCATGAAGCTGCTCAATGCGCTGGAAGATTTCAAGGGCGAGAGCTCCGCGTCGTCCGCGGCAGCGTTGCGCGAAGGCTTCGGCATCCTGCTGCGTTGTCTCTATCCCGCGACGCCGCACCTCGCGCACGCCCTGTGGTCAGAGCTGGGCTATGCGGCCCAACAGGGCGACCTGCTGGATGCGCCCTGGCCCGAAGTGGACAGCAGCGCGCTGCAGCAGGACGAGATCGAACTGGTACTGCAGGTCAATGGCAAGCTGCGGGGTTCCGTCACCGTTCCCGCGGGGGCCGACAAGGCCACCATCGAGGCTGCGGCGCTGGCGTCGGACGCCTTCCTCAAGCAGGCGGCCGGCGCGCCTGCCAAAAAGGTCATCGTGGTGCCTGGCCGGCTGGTCAACATCGTTGTCTGAAACAACCCCCAAGATAACCCCAAGATAAGGCAAACCATGCAGCGTCGCGCTTTACTGTCCCTGACGGCTTCCGCCGCCGCCCTGAGCCTGGCTGGCTGTGGCTTTCAGCTGCGCAAGGCGCCGGATTTCGCCTTCACGACCCTGTTCAGTGGCCTTCCCGAATCCTCACCGCTGGGTGTGGAATTGCGGCGGTCGTTGGAGTCCACCCGCAAGGTCAAGGTGATCACCGACGGCCGGCAGATCAAGGATGCACAGGTCATTCTGGACGTGCTGGGCGACCAGCGGGAAAAGCAGGTGCTCAGCCGCAACGCCAGCGGCCAGGTGCGCGAGTTCCAGTTGCGCATGCGCTTTCGTTTCAAGCTGCGCACGCTGGCGGGCAAGGAGCTGATACCGGAAACCGAAATCCTGCAGCAGCGCGACATCAGCTTCAATGAATCCGCCGTGCTGGCCAAGGAGGCGGAGGAAAACCTGCTCTACCGCGACATGCAAAGCGACATCGTCCAGCAGATCATGCGCCGCCTGGCGGCCGTGACGGAAATCTAGGCGGAGTTCCAGGGATTGCCGGGCCTGCCCCGGCTCGCCACGCTACGTCCGGGTTGCAGGATTGGTTGCACGGCCGGCTGCAGTACTAGCGCCGCATCAGCGTGCTCTTGCCGAACAGGCTTTCCATCAGGTCCAGCGCCACTTCGGCCGTGCCGTTGCGCACGTCCAGCGCCGGGTTCAGCTCCATCACATCGAGCGACGCCAGCCGGCCGGTGTCGGCAATCATCTCCATGCACAGCTGGGCCTCGCGGTAGGTTGGCCCGCCCTTGACGGCGGTTCCCACGCCTGGTGCGAACGAGGCATCCAGAAAGTCGACGTCAAAACTCACATGCAGATGGGTGTTGTCGTCCATGTCGGCAAGTGCCGCCTGCATGGTGTGGCGCATGCCCATTTCATCGATGTAACGCATGTCGAACACTTCGAGGCCCAACTGCCGGACAAAATGCTTTTCGCCTTGATCCACGCTGCGGATGCCGATTTGCCGCACGGCTGAGGGCTGGATGGCTGGCACCACGCCGCCTATGCCGGTCAGCTCGGCAGGCCCGTGGCCGCACAGCACGGCCACCGGCATGCCGTGCGTATTGCCGGTGGGCGTCAGGTCGTTGGTGTTGAAGTCGGCATGGGCATCCAGCCACAGCACGCGCAGTGTGTGGCCGGTCTGCCGGCAGTGGCGCGCCACTGCGCTGATGGAGCCAATGGCCAGGCAGTGGTCGCCTCCCAGCAAAATCGGCATCTCGTTCTCGCTCAGCGCGGCATACACCGCCTCATGCACGGAACGGTTCCAGGCCGCCACTTCGGCCAGGTGGCGGTAGCCGTCAACGGGCGGCTGCCAGGGATTGGCCGGCCCGACCAGGTTGCCCTGGTCCGCGACAGTCAGGCCGTGGCCCTCCAGCGTGGCCTGCAGTCCCGCGACGCGCAGCGCTTCAGGGCCCATGGAGCAGCCACGGGTACTGGCGCCAATGTCGGTCGGCGCACCAATCAGCCGGATGTGTCTGGTCATGTCGAGGTCAATGCGGTGGCGAGGGGTTTGACTGTTCCTCTGTTGGATTGGGCTAGGCTCCCCGGGGCGGCGCGGGCTCTGCACCTGCTGCAGTTTATACAAGTAGCGCAGGGTCGGGGTGGCCAGCCCTTCCATGAACACGGGTCTGGACGAGCAGTGATCAGGAAAAGAAAGAAGACCTCGCCAGTCAAGTGGTGCGCCCGTCAAAACGTCAAAAGACGTTGACGTTTTGCGGCATGGCTGGAAATTTCACCGCGGGGATGGAGGGCGCTAAACTTCAGCCATGAACCTGGCCCCCGCGCAACTGTCCGAGCACCTCAAGCGCGGCCTGAAAAGCCTTTACACACTGCATGGCGACGAACCCTTGCTGGTGCAGGAGTTCGCCGATGCCCTGCGCGCCGCGGCCCGGGAGCAGGGCTATACCGAACGCACTGTGCACACGGTGGCCGGGGCGCATTTCGACTGGAGCGAGGTGCTGGCCAGCGGCGGCTCGCTGAGCCTGTTTGCCGACAAGCAGATCGTGGAGATCCGCATCCCCAGCGGCAAACCCGGCAAGGACGGGTCGGTCGCGCTGCAGCAGCTGGCCGAGCGCGCCCAGGGCGACGACTCCACACTGACGCTGGTGCTGCTGCCCCGGCTGGACAGCATGACCGCCAAGGGGGCCTGGTTTGGCGCGCTCGACAGCTTTGGCGTCACGGTCAAGTTCGATCCGATCGATCGCCGCAACTTGCCGCAATGGATTGCCCAGCGCCTGCAGCAGCAGGGCCAGCGCGTGGCGGCGGGCGAAGAAGGCCAGCGTACCCTGCAGTTTTTTGCCGACCGGGTGGAGGGCAACCTGCTGGCCGCGCACCAGGAGATCCAGAAGCTGGGCTTGCTCTATCCGGCCCAGGAAGACGGCATCCTCAGTTTTGACCAAGTGGAAAACGCCGTGCTCAATGTGGCGCGCTATGACGTGTTCAAGCTGTCGGAGGCCGTGCTCGGGGGCCAGGCGGTGCGCGTGGCGCGCATGCTTGACGGCCTGCAGTCCGAGGGCGAATCCGAAGTGCTGGTCCACTGGGCCCTGAGCGAAGACATCCGCAGCATGAAGCGCGTAAAAGACGCGATTAGCGCCGGGCGGCCCATGCCAATGGCATTGCGCGAAAACCGTGTCTGGGGCCTCAAGGAAAAACTGTTCGAACGCGTGCTGCCGCAAATCGGCGACACCACCCTGGCCAACCTGCTGCATGCCGCGCACAAGGTCGACGGCATCGTCAAAGGCCTGAAACAGCCCGACTGGCCCGCCGACGGCTGGCAGGCCCTGCACCGGCTGGCCGGCATGGTGTGTGAGCAGTGCGCCGCGCCGGGCCGCCCCAAGCAAGCATAAGCCCCCGTGGGGGCAGCGCAGTACGCGAAGCGACAAGCGTGGGGGCCAAGGACACCGCGCCGGGCCGCCCCCCATGCAAACACAAGGACCTAAACAAGGACCTGAAGCCCCACTGGCGCGTGAATAGGGGAAAATAGCGGTATGAACGCGCCCGATCTTCAAAACGCAATGGCCAGGGATGGCGAGCTTGCGCACCTTATGGACAACCTGGGAGCGCAGGCAAAAACAGCCTCGGCCCACATGGCGAAAGCGCCAGCAGCTATCAAAAACAAAGCGCTTGTACGCCTGGCCGACCTGCTGCGCGACAGCGTCGCTGCGCTGGAGGCTGCCAACCAGCGCGACCTGGCGCGCGCCCAGGCGGCCGGGCTGGCCGGCCCCCTGCTGGACCGCCTCAAGCTGACCCCCAAAATCCTGGACACCGTGGCCCTGGGCTGCGAACAGCTCGCCGCCATGCCCGATGTGATCGGCGAGATCATCGGCATGAAAGAGCAGCCCAGCGGCATCCGCGTCGGGCAGATGCGTGTGCCCATCGGCGTGTTCGGCATGATTTATGAAAGCCGGCCCAATGTGACGATTGAGGCGGCATCGCTGGCCATCAAGAGTGGCAATGCCTGCATTTTGCGCGGCGGCTCCGAGGCCATTGAGTCCAACAAGGCGCTGGCGTCGCTGGTGCGGCAGGCGCTGACCGATGCCGGGCTGCCGGCGGACGCGGTGCAGTTGGTGCCGACCACCGACCGCGAAGCCGTGGGCCGGCTCATTGCCATGCCGCAGTATGTGGACGTCATCATTCCGCGCGGCGGCAAAGGGCTGATCGAACGCATCAGCCGCGATGCCAAGGTTCCGGTCATCAAGCACCTGGACGGCAACTGCCATGTGTATGTGGACGACCCCTGCGACATCGACATGGCGGTCAGGGTGGCCGACAACGCCAAGACCCAGAAATACAGCCCCTGCAATGCCAGCGAAGGCTTGCTGGTGGCGCGCGGCGTGGCCGCTCACTTCCTGCCCGAAATTGGTGCGATCTATGCTGCGAAGGGTGTGGAAATGCGCTGCGACGCCGAAGCCCGGGCCCTGCTTGCCGGCGTGAAGGGTGCCAACCTGCAGCCCGTGTCCGAGCAGGACTGGTATGAGGAATACCTGGCGCCCATCATCAGCATCAAGGTGGTGGCCGGCGTGGATGAAGCGATCGCCCACATCAACCAGTACTCCAGCCACCACACCGATGCCATCCTGACGCGTGACCACATGCATGCCCAGCGGTTTTTGCGCGAGGTTGATTCAGCCAGCGTCATGGTGAATGCGAGCACCCGCTTCGCGGATGGTTTCGAGTTCGGGCTGGGCGCGGAAATCGGCATCAGCACCGACAAGTTCCACGCCCGCGGGCCGGTGGGCATTGAGGGCCTGACCTCGCTCAAATATGTAGTGCTGGGCAACGGGGAAGTGCGGACCTGAAGCGCCGTACGGCGGCTCGGCGGGTGGGCCGCCATCGGTCTTTTTGCGATTTGGGCTTCGCACCTTGTAACCGGGCGGTGCATCCCAATATCCCTAGAATTCGGTCAGATATAACCGGATCTGATAACAAAATTCCCCTTTGAAAGTGGCCGCATGGTTCCGCATCTCATCACCGCCCTGAACGGCCCCATCAACGAACTTGAGCAGCGCATTCTTGACTCCATGCCCGCGATCGAGCGCTGGTTCCGGCTGGAGTGGATGGAGCACACGCCGCCCTTTTACAGCTCCGTCGATATCCGCAACGCGGGTTTCAAGCTCGCGCCGGTGGACACCAACCTCTACCCCGGTGGCTGGAACAACCTGACGCCCGAGATGCTGCCGCTGGCGGTGCAGGCGGCGATGGCGGCGATTGAAAAAATCTGCCCCGAGGCCCGCAACCTGCTGGTCGTGCCCGAAAACCACACGCGCAACAGCTTTTACCTGTCGAATGTGCTGCAACTCAAGCGCATCTTTCACCAGGCTGGCCTCAACGTGCGCTTTGGCTCGCTCAGCCCCGAGATCAAGGAGCCCACCACGCTGAACCTGCCGACCGGCGAGACCATCACCATCGAGCCGCTGATCCGCACCGACCGGCGGCTGGGCCTCAAAAACTTCGACCCCTGCACGATCTTGCTCAACAACGATCTTTCAGCGGGCATTCCCGGGATGCTGGAAGACCTGCACGAGCAGTACCTGCTGCCGCCGCTGCACGCCGGCTGGTCGGTACGGCGCAAGTCCAGGCACTTCAAGGCCTACGAGGAAGTCTCCAAACGCTTCGGCAAGCTGCTGGGCATCGATCCCTGGCTCATCAACCCGATGTTTACCCAATGCGGCGAAATCAACTTTGCCGAGGGCGTGGGCCTGGAGTGCCTCACCACCAACGTCGATGCGCTGCTGACCAAAATCAAGCGCAAGTACAAGGAATACGGCATCAACGAAAAGCCGTTTGTCGTGGTCAAGGCCGACAACGGCACCTATGGCATGGGCATCATGACGGTGCGCGATGTGAAGGATCTTGAGGTGTTGAGCCGCAAGACCAAAAACAAGATGGGCGTGACCAAGGATGGCCAGACGCTGTCGGAAGTCATCATCCAGGAAGGCGTGCTCACCAATGAACGCGTCAACGATGCGGTGGCCGAGCCGGTGGTCTACATGATGGACCGCTATGTGGTCGGCGGGTTCTACCGCGTGCATGCCGAGCGTGGCGTGGACGAAAACCTCAACGCCCCGGGCGCCAGCTTTGTGCCGCTGGCCTTTGCCGAAAGCGGCCGCCTGCCGCAGCCCGGTGAAAAACCAGGCTCCAGCAGCCCCAACCGCTTCTATATGTATGGCGTGATCGCAAGGCTGGCGATGCTGGCCGCCAGCTACGAACTGGAAGCGACCGATCCGGATGCCGAGGTCTACGACTGACGAGGCCTGCAAAAGGGCGATTTTTTTGAACTGAACCATAGTTTGTCTGGAATTAATGCTATAAAAATAATAGCAATTTGAGTGTTGCAGGCTGATGCACCCTGAAGCCTGTCAGCTGCTTTTGTTACAAGTTGTTGCATTGCAACAAAACCCGGATTTGTTGAATTTAGGGGTGTTCGCCGAGTCGCAAGCCCTTCGCCTGGGCGCAAAATAGCGTTCCCCTAGGTAACCCATTCCCGCAAGCTCGGACCGTGCCCCGCCGGTCAGTTGATAAAGACGGGAAGTTTTTGTGTCAAATTCAAAATCATCACTTGCGGCGCTCACATTGGGCGCCATTGGTGTCGTCTACGGCGACATCGGAACCTCGCCTCTATACGCGTTCAAGGAGGTCTTCGCCAGCGGTCATGTTCCTATCACGACGGCCAATGTGTTGGGCGTGCTCTCGCTGTTTTTCTGGACCCTCACGGTGGTGGTGTCCATCAAGTATGTGGCACTCATCATGCGGGCCGACAACGCAGGCGAGGGGGGCTTGATGGCCTTGCTGGCCCTGGCGTCCCAATCGGTCAAGGATCATCCCCGGCTACGGCAGACCCTGCTGATCCTGGGCGTATTTGGCGTGGCCCTGTTTTTTGGCGACGGGATCATCACGCCGGCGATTTCCGTGCTCTCGGCGGTGGAAGGGCTTGAAATCATTACGCCGGCCGCCAAGCCCTACGTCGTCCCTATTTCCCTGCTGGTGCTTTTTATGCTTTTCGCGGTGCAAAAACGCGGCACGGCGGATATTGGCAAGTTTTTTGGGCCGATCACGGTATTTTGGTTTCTGGCCATCGCAGCCACGGGCGTGGCGCAGATTATCCAGAACCCTAGTGTGCTGGTGGCTGTCGCACCGTGGTATGCCCTGCGCTTTGCGGTGGAGCACTATGAGATTGCCTTCATCACGCTCGGTGCCGTGTTTCTGTGCGTCACAGGCGCCGAAGCGCTTTACGCGGATATGGGGCACTTCGGGAAGCAGCCTATCCGGCTGGCCTGGTTTGCACTGGTCATGCCATCCCTGATGCTCAACTACTTTGGCCAGGGGGCGCTGGTCCTGCTGGACCCCAAAGCGGCGACCAATCCGTTTTACCTCATGACGCCGGACTGGGCGCTGATTCCCATGGTGGTCCTGGCGACAATGGCCACGGTGATTGCCTCGCAAGCCTTGATTTCAGGGGCATTCTCAGCCGCCAAGCAAACAGTTCAGATGGGATTCCTGCCGCGCCTGAGTATCCTGCACACCTCGATCCGTGATACCGGGCAAATCTACATCCCCGCCGTGAACTGGACTTTGTTGATCGGGGTGGTGATGGCCGTGCTGATGTTCGGGTCTTCCTCGGCCCTGGCGGCGGCGTATGGCATCTCGGTGAGTTTACTCATGGTGGCCACCACGGCACTCACTTTTTTTGTGATCCGTTTCGGTTGGGGCTACCCCTTGCCTTTGTGCATCGCCGCGACCGGCTTCTTCTTTGTGGTTGATGTCGCATTTTTTGCCTCCAATGCCCTGAAGATCGTCCAAGGCGGATGGTTCCCGCTGGCGATTGCCGTGGTGCTGTACCTGCTCATGACCACCTGGAAGGACGGCCGTCAGCTGCTGACCGAAAAGCTGCGCACCGACGCCATCGACCTGCCCAGTTTTCTGGATGCCGTGTTCGTCAGCCCACCCGCGCGGGTAGAAGGCACGGCGGTCTTCCTGACCGCCGAGGCTGGCACCGTGCCCAACGCGCTGATGCACAACCTCAAACACAACAAGGTGTTGCACGAGCAGAACCTGTTTGTGACGGTGCGCAACCACGAGGTGCCATGGATTGGCTTGAGCAAGCGGCTCGCCATTGAAGCGCTGGGCCACGACTGCTGGCAAGTCATTGTTCATTACGGTTTCAAGAACGATCTGGACCTCCCCAAAGCCTTGCAGCAAATGAAGGCCCGGGGCTGTGAGGTGGAGTCCATGAGGACCAGCTATTTCCTCTCGCGCGACACCGTGGTTCCGACGCTGGGCAGCGGTATGGCGCCCTGGCGCGAGAAACTGTTTGCGCAGATGCACCATAACGCCAGCGGGGCGGCGGATTTTTTGAACCTGCCCAATAACTCCGTGGTGGAGCTGGGCAGCAAGATCGAGATTTGAGCCTTGCCCCTTCCGGGCAGGAAAACGCTCAGTTCGCCGCGGTAAAGCGGCGCTTCACATGCCGCGGCTGCTCGATCTCGTCCACGATGGCCACGGCCAGGTCGGGCACTGAAATACCGGCGGGCTTGTCGCCCTGGCCAGGCAGAAGATCGTCCGCGCCCAGCCGGTAATTTCCGGTGCGTGCGCCGGGCGCCAGGCCGATGGGAGGCGAGACAAAACTCCAGTCCAGCGTCGCCTCGGTCTTGATCCGGTTGAGCAGTTCGCGTGCTGCCAGCGCGCCCTGCTTGTATTCGGCCGGGAATGGCGGTGTGTCTACCAGCTGGAGGCCGGGCGCCACATACAGGCTGCCCGCACCGCCCACCACCAGCAGGCGCTTGACGCCGGCCTGTTTCACGCCTTCCACAATGGCCTGGCTGCCTTGCAGGAACAGATCGTAAATTTTCGGCTCGCTCCAGCCGGGGTTGTAGGCGCTGATCACCGCGTCGTGACCGGCCACGGCATGGGCGACCTGGGCGGCGTCCAGCACATCGGCGGCCACCACGCTCAAGCCGGTTTGTGGGCTCAGTTTGGACGGCGTGCGGGCCAGCACGGTGACCTGGTGACCGCGGTTGAGCAGTTCCGGAAGGATGGCCGAGCCGACAAAGCCGGTGGCGCCAATCAGTGCGATGTGCATCAAAAACTCCTGAAGATTGAAAAGAAAGTAGAAGAGCTGCTAGTTTGATTACTTCACAAGTTACTGAATAGATGGCTTAATTGACTAATACCGTGAAGTACAGCTAACTAATAGCCAGCTAAAAACCGCCCGAACCATGGATCAACTCAAACGCATGGCCATCTTTGCCGAAGTCGTTGCCGCAGGCTCTTTAACGGCGGCGGCGCGTCAATTGGGCATGACGCCCTCGGCGGTGAGCCAGCATTTGCGCCAGCTGGAACAGGCGCTGGGACTGGCGCTGCTGCACCGCTCCACCCGGCGGCTCACCCTGACCGAAGCCGGAGAGCGCTACCACGCGGGTTGCGCCGCCATGGTGGCTGCCGCCCGCTCGGCCGAGCAGGCGCTGGCGCGCCTGCGCGATGAGCCCGAAGGCGAATTGCGGCTGGCCGCGCCCATCGGCTTTGGCGGCTTGCTGGCTACGGCGCTCGCGCCCCTGCGCGGCCATCCCAAACTGTCGCTGTGCCTGCTGCTTGATGACGCCGTGATCGACCTGATTGCCGCGCGGGTGGATATCGCCCTGCGGGTGGGGGCTATGCCCGATTCGACGCTGGTGGCGCGCAAGCTCGGCAGCATGACGCGGCAGCTGTGCGCGTCGCCGGCCTACCTGGCTGAACGCGGCTGGCCTGCGCAAGCGCAGGATCTGCTGTCGCACGACTGGCTGGGCGGCAAGCCCGGCGCGGCCGGTGGCGAGCTGCTGGAGCTGCAGGGCCCCGGGGGCGAACGCCAGACAGTGCGCATGGAAGGGCGGGTGCAGGCCACGCAGGTGACGGCCTTGCACGCGCTGTGTGTGGCGGGCTGGGGCATCAGCATCGTGGTCAGCGATGACGACCGGCGAGCACTCGCCGACGGCCGCCTGCTGCCGGTGCTGCCCGGCTGGAAGCTGTCTGATCTGCCGGTGTATGCCGTGACGCCGCGGCGCGGCGAGCAGCCCGCCAAGGTGCGCCATGCGCTGGACCTGCTGGCCGCCTACTTTGGCAGCGCAGACGGTGCCGGTGCGCCGCGGGCCGCCGGCGCAGTCTGATCCATCCCCCCGGTGCCGTGTTTTCAGGCGGCTTCCCGGTGCTTGCGCGATGCAGACGCGGCAGTAAGATGAGTCATCTGCCGCACGCGGGGACAGCAGCGCTGTTAGAACCTGTTTACGATCTAAACGGGGCCGCGCAAGCACCTTCTCGGGATGGGATGCAAGGCGCGGTGCGCCGCCCATAGCTTGGGCTATGGGCAAGCGCCGCAACGCCGCAGACCGCCCGAGAAGGCGCTTGCCCTTCGGGTTGGGGTGACGCAAACGCGGTCGCGTTTGCATCTCCATGGGGGCAGCCGCACGACGCACAGCCGGCCGGCTGTGCGGTCGGGCGATTGAGCCACCCGGGCCCTTGCATGGGCATGAGCCCATGCGGCGGACCCGGGCGCCCCACTCATCCCGATTGCACCCCAACGCGGCCTCGTTTAGATCGTAAACAGGTTCTTGGCAGCACGGAGGCGCAGATGGAATCCAAAGCCAATGGCAAGACCGCCTTTGTATTTGCCGGCGGCGGTAGTTTCGGCGCGATTCAGGTCGGCATGCTGCATGCGCTGGTCGCCCACGGCGTGCAGGCCGATTTCGTGGTGGGTGCTTCGGTTGGCGCGATCAATAGCGCGTATTTCGCGGGCAATCCGACGCTGGTCGGCGTCAGGCAGCTGGCGCAACTCTGGTGCGAACTCAAGCGCAGCACGGTCTTCCCGATGACCTTCAGCCGCATCGCCGGCCTGTTTTCACGTTCGCCCTCGCTGGTCGATTCCAGCGGGCTGCGCGCGTTGATCGAACGCCATTTGCCCTACAGCCTGCTGGAACAGGCGGCGCTGCCACTCCATGTGGTCGCCACCGAGCAGTTGCACGGCAACTCGGTCTGCCTGTCGTCCGGCCCAAGCGTGGATGCGATCCTGGCCAGTTGTGCGATCCCGGCGATCTTTCCACCGGTGCTGGTGGGCAATGAGTATCTGATCGACGGCGCGATTGCCAGCAACACGCCGGTCATGACGGCGGTCACGCTGGGTGCGACCCGGCTGATCGTGCTGCCCACCGGTTATGCCTGCGCATTGAGCGCGCCGCCAACCAGCGCCATCGCCAGTGCGCTGCATGCGCTGAACATGCTGATTGCGCATCAGCTGGTGCAGGACCTGGAGTTGCTGGCTGATCGGTTCGAGGTGCTGACGGTGCCGCCGCTGTGCCCGCTGGCGGTATCGGCCTACGACTTTTCCCGCGCCCGTGAGCTGATTGATCGGGCTGAGCAAAATACCCGGCGCTGGCTCGAGAGCGGCGGCCTGCGCCGGCAGCGCATTCCCAGCGCGCTGCGACCGCATGTGGATTGAGCGCGGTCTGGTCTATAAAAAAGACAAACAGAAAAAGAAAGAAGACAGATGGCAGGCGGCAGGTGGCAGGTGGATCGAAGCGCCTGGGCAGGACGCACCGCGCTGTCAGCGGCGCTTGACCAGCCCGCCCAGCATCACGCACGCCAGCGCTGCAACCACCAATGCAATACCGGCCCACTGCCAGGCCGTGATGCTCTCGCCCAGCACCAGCATGCCGGTGGTCAGGCCGACGATGGGCACGCCCAGGCTGAAGGGCGCCACGCGATTGGCCGGGTGGCGCTTGAGCAGACCGGTCCACAGGCTGTAGCCCACGATGGTCGCGACCCATCCCAGATAGGCCACGGCCAGCCAGCTGGAGCCGCGCGCCTCCATCCATTGCCAGCGTGTGGTTTCCGGGTCAAACACCCACGAAAGCGCAACAAAGGGCAGCACCGCGACGGAACTGCTCCACACAACGAAGGCCGTGGGCGAGTAATCCACCGCGACCTGCTGCACGCGCCGCGCCACAATGTTGGACATGGCCCACATGGCCGCCGCGCACAGCGTGAGCACAAAGCCCGGCAGCGTCGTGGCGCTGTTGCCGCTGTTGGCGGCATCCGGGTTCGCATAGTTGAGCGCAAAGCATGACAGCCCCAGCGCGGCGAGCACCATACCTGCCTGCAGCGGCCTGCCGGCGCGCTCGTGCAGCAGTGCAAAGCCAAACAGCGCGGTAAAGAAAACCTGGGTCTGCAACAGCACTGAGGCCAGGGCCGCGGTCATGCCGACCTTGAGCGCGATGAACAAAATACCGAACTGGCCCACGCCCTGAAAAGCGCCATACAGCACCACCCATTTCCAGGGAATGCGCGGCGGCCGGATGAACAGCACCAGCGGCAGCACGGCAAACACATAGCGGGCAGCGCCCAGCTGCAAGGGCGTGAAGTCGCGCAGGGCGAACTTCATCACGACGAAATTGACGCCCCACAGCATAACCACCGTGAAAGCGGCTGCCAGGTCGCGGCCCGTCAGGGCGTTGCTTCGCATCAGGCAACCAGCCTGCCGCGGCTGCGGGCGGCAGACCGGTCAGGCCGGTCAGGCACTTGGGTGCATGGCACGGGCGGCATCGAGGTGGGCCTTGACGCGCTGGGCAAGTGCGATGTCGCCCGGTGTCTCGGGTCGCCAGGGCTGCACAGGGATGGTCTGTCCATCGGGCTCCACCGCCACAAAGACCACCAGGCATTCGGTGATGACGTCCATCTGGCCGGTCTTCATGTCGCCGGCGCGCACCTCGACCGAGATGTTCATGCTGGTCCTGCCGGTATAGGCCAGCCGTGCCTGCACTTCCACGAGGTCGCCGATCATGATGGGGCGCTGAAAGCGGATGCTTCCGACCGACACGGTGACGCAATAACGTTTGGCCCAGCTGGTGGCGCAGGCATAACCCGCCTCGTCTATCCATTTCATGACGGTGCCGCCATGCACCTTGCCGCCAAAGTTGACGGTGCTGGGCTCTGCCAGAAAGCGCAGGGTGATGGATGACATGGCGAATTTCCTCTGATTTCCTGTGAAAGCCTGATTATCGCCAGTCCGTCGGCTCTTCCGAGTGAACTGAGTACGGGGGACCGGCGGGGATACGGCAGATTTCGGCCGGAAACCGCGCGAATGGGTGCAAAAAAGGACCGAAAACCCGTGTTTACGAAGGAAAACACCTAGCGAAACGGGCTTGACCGGGGAATTGGTGTAACGATACAGTAAATCGTTCTACCAAGACCTTCAAGAACCCCAAGAATCCCCGCCAGTGCCAGTAATTCCAGTGCATCCCACAACGCCCCATCACAGGAGACAACCATGAAGACACTTTCCCGCCGCCACTTTGTCCAGTCCACCGCCGCCGCTTCAGTGGCCCTTGCCGCAGGCCTGCCCAGCCTGGCGCGGGCGCAAGCGCCCATTTCGCTGCGCTTTTCGTCCTCGCTGGTCGCCGACCAGAATTCGGCCCATTACGTCTGGTACCAGCGCCTGGACGCCAACCTGAAGGCTGCGGTCGGCGACAGGATCAAGATCGACTACTTTCCCAACAACCAGCTCGGCAAGGAAAGCGATGTGGTGCAGCAGGTCAAGGTCGGCTCCATCGACATGATGGTCACCGGCTCGTCGATCTGGGCCACGGCCGCGCCGCAGTTCGGCATGCTGGACCTGGGCTACCTGTTTGACAGCTATGCCCATGCGGCCAGGGCGCTGGACGGGGGCGTGGGCGCCAAACTCAATGACATCCTGCAAAAGAGCACGGGCTGCCAGGTCATCACCTGGGCCTCGCACTTCGGGGCGCGCAGCGTGTACACCAGGCAGCCGGTCAAGTCGCTCGCCGAGGTGAAAAACGTCAAGCTGCGCGTGCTGCCCACGCCTGCGTTCATTGAAACCTTCAAGATCATGGGGGCCATCCCGACGCCTATCCCGTTCGGCGAGCTCTACATGGCCGCGCAGACCGGTGTGGTGGACGGCTTTGAGCATGACGCCGCCACGGTGCTGGCCAGCAAGCTCAACGAAGTCGCCAAAAACTGCTGGCTGACCGAGCACCTCTTCAGCCCGCTGGTGGTGGTGGTGGGCAAGCGCGGCATGGACAAAATCCCTGCCGAGCTGCGCCCGGCTTTCCTGAAGGCTGCAGCGGATGCCACCGCCCAGCAACGCGCCATTGCCACTGACAAGGGCGCCCAGGCCATCGAGGCCCTGACCAAGCTGGGCATGGTGTTCAACCCGATGGCGAAAACCGAGCGCGATGCCGTGCGCAAGGAAATGGAAACCCGCCTGTGGGCCGCCTTTGCCAAGGAGCATCCGGCCACCGCGCCGCTGTTTGGCGCGATTTCCGCGGCGAGGGTGTGAACACCATGAGTGCCCAGTTGTCGCCGGCCCTGCCGCCTCTTTCCCCGCCTTCTGCCACCGGCTTCAGCGTGGCCCGCGCCCCCGGGCGCTGGCTGGCCGCCCTGATGCGCTGGACCGAGTACCTCGCCGGTGCCGTGCTGGCCCTGGATGTGCTGGTGGTGTTCGCCTCGGTGGTCTTTCGCTACTTTCTGCATGACCCCTTTGACTGGGCCGAAGAAGTCGCCCGCGCGCTGATGGTGGTACTGGTGTTCATTGGCGCGGCGACGGTGCTGGCGCGTAGCCAGCATGTCGGCATTGACCTGTTTCGGGGGTTTTTCCCCGACGCCTGGCAGCCCGCGCTGCTGCAGTCTGGCAGCTGGATCATCGTGGGGGTGTCGTTCAGCCTGTTCCTGTCGTCGTGCGCGCTGCTGGTGGACTCCTATGGCATGACCACCTCCATCGGCTTTCCGCAGTGGATCTACATCTATCCGGTGGTGATTGGCAGCCTGTTCATGACCCTGTTCGGCGCGGCCAACGCGCTGAGCGGCCCGCGCCGCACGGTCTGGCTCACGCTCGCGGTGGGCGTGGGGCTGGTGGCGGCCGTCACGCTGTGGAACACGCTGCTGCCGGCGCAGGCCGTCAAGCCCTGGGTGCTGCTGACCCTTGGCTTCACCGGCGGCCTGGTGCTGGGTGTGCCGATCGCCTTTGTGCTGGCCCTGTCGTCGCTGCTCTTCTTCATGGCCGATCCGTCGCTGCCGATGCTGGTGTACTCGCAGCAGGTCATGGCGGGCATGGACCATTTCGTGCTGCTGGCCATTCCCTTCTTTGTGCTGGCCGGCTTGTTGATGGAGTCCAACGGCATGTCGTCGCGGCTGATTGAACTGCTGCTGCGCATGTTCGGCCGCGTGCGCGGCGGGCTGGGCCTGATCACCATCACGGCCACCGCATTCTTCTCGGGCGTCTCCGGCTCCAAGCTGGCGGACATCGCCGCGGTCGGCGGCATCATCATGCCGGCCGTGCGCAAGACCAAACAGGACCCGAACGAAACGGCCGGCCTGCTGGCCTGCACCGCCGTCATGGCCGAAACCATTCCGCCCTGCATCAACATGATCATCATGGGCTTTGTCGCCAACATCTCGATTGCCGGCCTGTTCATGGCCGGACTGGTGCCCGCCGCGGTGCTGGCGCTGTCGCTGGCGGCCGTGACGATTTATGTCGGCACAAAAATCAACCCCGATGAAGCCTTTGACACGAAAACGCCCATGCTCCGCCTGCTGGGCGGCGCGCTAGTGGCGCTGGTGATGGTGGCCATGATCGGCAAGGGCGTGACCTCGGGCGTGGCCACCTCCACCGAGGTGTCGGCCTTTGCCGTGATGTATGCCCTGGTGGTGGGTGCGCTGGCGTTTCGCGAGTTGACAATGCGCTCGGTGGCGCAGCTCTTCGTGCGTTCGGCCTCGATGGCGGGCGGCATTCTGTTCATCGTGGCGGCGGCCTCCAGCGTGTCGTTTGCCCTGACCATCCAGCAAATTCCGCAGTACCTGTCCGACTTCATGATCACCTTTGCGCATCACTACGGCAGCACCATGTTCGTACTGCTGTCGGTGCTGATCATGATTGTCTTTGGCGCGGTGCTCGAAGGCGCACCGGCGCTGATCATCTTTGGCCCGCTGCTCACCCCGATAGCGGCCCAGCTGGGCGTGCACCCGCTGCACTTCGGCACGGTGATGGTGATCGCCATGGGCTTGGGCCTGTTTGCGCCACCGATCGGTCTGGGGCTGTTTGCCACCTGCGCCATCACCGGCACCGAGGTCAAAAGCGTGGCCCGGCCCATGATGAAGTATCTTGTGGTGTTGTTCGTGACGCTGATGGTGCTGGTTCTGGTGCCGGCGTTTTCCCTGTGGCTGCCCACCCGCATGGGTTTATAGGAAAGAAACCGCGTGAGCAAGATTCAGGATGTGGCCAGCCGCGCTGGCGTGTCAACCAGCACGGTGTCCAACGTGCTCAATGGCCGGAGCAACCGCATGGCCAAGGAGACGCTGGCGCGCGTGGAGGCGGCGATTGCCGAGCTCCGGTACCGGCCCAACACCACGGCGCGCCAGCTCAAGACCGGCCACACGCCCATGCTGGGTCTGCTGGTGCCGTCGATTGCCAACCCGATGTACGGCTTCATTGCCCGCGAGATCGAAACCCAGGCGCAGGAGCGCTACGGCTTTCGCATCATGATCGGCAACACCTACCGCGACAAGGACAAGGAGGCGCGCTTCTTTGACGACCTGATGGCGCACGGCGTGCGCGGCGTGATCATCATCTCCTCGCTGGTTGACGAACAGCATTTCGAATCCGCCGGCGAGCGCGGCCTGGTGGTGGTCAGTTACGACCGCCGCGCCACGCCCGGCGTTGAGTCGGGCATTGACCACGTGTCGGTCGACAACTTCGAGGCGGCGCGCATCGCCACCCAGCACCTGATTGCGCAGGGCCACACGCGCCTGGCCTTTGTGACGGCCGCAGGCCTGACCATGAGCCGGCGCGAGAAGATCAGCGGCTTCATGGCGGCCGCAAGCGCTGCGGGCCTGGCCGCCGGCGCGCAGGTGATCGAGGGCACGCCGCTCAACGAATATGGCGACTCGATGATGAGCGAGCTGGGCCGCATGGAGGCGGCAAAGCTCGCTGAACGCCACGAAGCCGGTCGGCCCACCGGCGTCGTGGCGGTCAACGACATGATGGCGCTGGGCCTAATGGCCGGTTTTCGCGAGGCGGGGCTGTCCGTGCCGGCCGACGTATCGGTCGTGGGCATGGACGATGTGTTTTTGTCGGCGCTGATGCATCCGGCCCTGACCACCGTGCGCCTGCCGGTGTCCGACATGGCCCACACCATTGTCGAGCGCGTGATGAGCCGGCTGGCCGACCCCAGCCTGCCGACCGGCGAGTTCATCTTCCAGCCCAGCCTGGTGGTCAGGGGCTCCGTGGCCGCCCGCACCCCTGAACGCTGAAGCCCTTTTGAGCACTGAATTTTCAGTGAGCTTTGATTCTTGATTTTTGGTTTTTTGAGTTTTGAGCAATTGAACAAGGTATGGAATGACAACGGTTTTTGTAAGTCACCCCCGAACCAGCCTCGCCCACTATTTCGGCACCCGCGCCACCGCCGCACTGCAGGCGCTGGCCGATGTGCGCTTCAATCCCGGCGATACCGATCTGTCGTCGCAGGAACTGGCGACGCTGGCGCAGGACTGCGATGTGATCATTTCCTACCGGCAGACGCAGGGCGATGAAGCGCTGTTTGCAGCGCTGCCGCAACTCAAGGCCTTTGTCCGCTGCGCCATCGACATCCGCAATATCGATGTCCCCGCCGCCAGCCGGTACGGTGTCCTGGTGACACAGGCCAGCGCCGGTTTTATTGCCTCGGTGTCCGAGTGGATCATCGGCGTGATGATTGACCTGAGCCGGCATATCAGCGCATCGGCCGCGCTCTACCATGCGGGCCGTCCGGTCGCACCCCTGATGGGGCGCGAGTTGCGCGGCGCCACCCTGGGCGTGATCGGCTATGGCCAGATCAGCCGCTACCTGTGCGATGTGGCGCTGGCCCTCGGCATGCGCGTCGTGGTGCATGACCCTTACACGCGCACCGGCCGCCAGGAACTGGTGCAAACCGGCCTCGCCCCGCTGCTGGAGGAAGCCGACTATGTGGTCTGCCTGGCCGCTGCGACCGAGGCCACTGAAAACATGATGAACGCCCAGGCCTTTGCCCTGATGAAGCCCGGCGCGTTTTTCATCAACGCCTCGCGCGGCAACCTGGTCGATGAATCGGCGCTGCTGGCCGCGCTGGACGCCGGCACGATTGCCGGCTGCGCCGTCGACGTGGGCCGCGCGCCCGACCAGATGCCCTCGCCCCGGGTGGCGGCGCATCCGCGCGTGATCGCCACGCCGCACATCGGTGGTTTGACCCCGCCGGCGGTCGAACACCAGGCCCTGGAAACCGTCGCGCAGGTTGCCGACATCCTGCACGGGCGGGTACCGCAGGGCGCCGTGAACGCGAAGCAGGCCCATCGCTGGCATCTGGCGTTCGGCACGCAGCAGCCGGCCTGAGCCCGGGCGTTCACGGCCGGCCAGACCTTTTTGACCTCAACGGAAATTCCGGAAGACTCTTATGCAAGCCACCCACAACACGACTTACGACGGCGCGTGCGACTGCCATGTGCACATTTACGAAGACAAGTACCCGCTGATCCCGAATGTGGCGGTGATTCCGCCGCACTCGCCCGTGTCGGCCTACCGTGAGGTGCAGCGGGCGCTTGGCCTTTCGCGCGCCGTCATCGTGCAGCCCACGGGTTACGGCTGGGACAACAGCTGCACCCTGGACGCGCTGGCCCAGCTCGGTGACGCCGCCCGCGGCATTGCGCTGGTCGCACCGGATGTGCCCGACGCCGAAATCGAACGCCTGCATGATGGCGGCATGCGCGGCGTGCGCTACATGATGCTGGGCGGCATGCTGCCCTGGGATTCGCTGGAGCCGATGGCGGCTCGGTTGAGGGACTTCGGCTGGATGATCAACCTGCAGCTCGATGGCCGCCATCTGCCGGACCATGAAGAAGTGCTGAAACGCCTGCCCTGCCAGCTGGTGATCGATCACAACGGCAAGTTCCTGGAGCCGGTCAGTCCGGACCATGCCTCGTTCCAGTCGCTGCTGCGCATACTGGATACCGGCCGCGCCTGGATCAAGCTGTCGGCGCCGTATGAAACTTCCCAGACGGGCGCACCCGGCTATGACGATGTCAGCCTGCTGGCGCGCACGCTGGCCGAGAAGTTTCCCGAGCGCTGCCTCTGGGCCAGCAACTGGCCGCATCCGGGGCGCAACCCCGCGCCCTCAAACGTGGCGATGTACGATCTGCTGTTTTCCTGGGCCGCCAGCGATGCGGTGCGCCGGAAAATCCTGGTGGACAACCCGGCGCAGCTGTACGGTTTTCAGGCGCTCACTTAAAAGAGGATGCGGCAGGCGATGCCGCTGATGGCGCCAGTCCGGCGCCGGTCAGAGCAGCCGCTGGAGGTAACGTCCGGTGTGACTCTCGGGGTTGGCCGCAATGGCTTCAGGCGTGCCCACGCCTACCACCGTGCCGCCGCCCGCGCCGCCTTCGGGCCCCATGTCGATCAGCCAGTCGGCGGTCTTGATGACATCGAGGTTGTGCTCGATCACCACGATCGTGTTGCCCGCGTCGCGCAGCTGGTGCAGCACCTTGAGCAGCAAATCAATATCGGCAAAGTGCAGGCCGGTGGTCGGCTCGTCCAGGATGTAAAGCGTGCGGCCGGTGTCGCGTTTGCTCAGTTCCAGCGCGAGTTTGACGCGCTGCGCCTCGCCGCCCGACAGCGTGGTCGCGGCCTGGCCGAGCTTGATGTACGAGAGACCCACATCCAGCAGCGTGTGCAGCTTGCGCGCAATCGTGGGGACGGCCTTGAAAAATTCGGCGGCCGCCTCGACCGTGAGGTCCAGGATCTGCGCGATGTTTTTTCCCTTGTACTGCACTTCCAGCGTTTCGCGGTTGTAGCGCATGCCCTTGCAGACATCGCAGGGCACATAGACATCCGGCAGAAAGTGCATCTCGACCTTCACCACGCCGTCGCCCTGGCAGGCCTCGCAGCGGCCGCCGGCGACGTTGAAGCTGAAGCGCCCGGCGCCATAGCCGCGTTCGCGCGCCGTGTTCATTTCGGCCATCAGCTCGCGGATCGGCGTGAACAGGCCGGTGTAGGTGGCGGGATTGCTGCGCGGCGTGCGGCCAATCGGTGACTGGTCGACGTTGATGACCTTGTCGAAGTGCTCGATGCCTTCAATGGCGTCGTGGACTGCCGGTTCTTCATGCGCGCGGTACAGCGTGCGCGCGACGGCCGCGTACAGCGTGTCGTTGACCAGCGTGGACTTGCCCGAACCCGAGACGCCGGTGACGCAGGTCAGCAGGCCCACCGGAAACTCGACGCTCACGCCCTTCAGGTTGTGGCCCGTGGCGTTGACGACGCGCAGGGCCTGCATGTCGCCCAGCGTTGCCTGGTGCACGGCTTCGCGTGCGGCGCGGCGCTCTGCGGCGGGGCTTTGCGGAAAGCGCGAGACCTTCTTCTTTTCGGCGGCTTCGACGGCCTTCACGGTGGGCAGCCAGGGTGTGCGGCGCGTGGGCACGGCAATCTTCAAGGTCTGGGCCAGGTATTTGCCGGTCAGCGAGTCCGGGTTGGCCTTGACCTCTTCAAACGTGCCCTGCGCCATCACGCGCCCGCCGTGAATGCCGGCGCCCGGCCCCATGTCGATCACATGGTCGGCCGCGCGGATCATGTCTTCATCATGCTCGACCACCAGCACGCTGTTGCCGATGTCACGCAGGTGCTTGAGCGTGCCGATCAGGCGATCGTTGTCGCGCTGGTGCAGGCCGATGCTGGGCTCGTCGAGCACATACATCACGCCGGTCAGGCCCGAGCCGATCTGCGAGGCCAGCCGGATGCGCTGCGATTCACCGCCCGACAGGGTTTCGGCGCTGCGGTCCAGGCTCAGGTAATTCAGTCCCACGTCGTTGAGGAACTTCAGGCGCAGGCCGATCTCGCGCACGACCTTGGCGGCAATTTCGGCCTTGGCGCCCTGCATCTTCAGCAGGTTGAAGTAGTCAAAACTTTCACGCAGGGTGGTCTGGCTGATTTCGTAGATGGCCTTGCGGTTGCCGCGTGCCGAGGCATCGGCGCCCTCGTCCGGCGCGCCGACCAGGTAGACGTGGCGGGCTTCGGTGCGCAGGCGCGTACCCTCGCAGTCGGGGCAGGGCTGCACCCCGCGGTAGCGCGCCAGTTCTTCGCGCACAGCAGCCGAGTCGGTCTCGCGGTAGCGGCGTTCAAAGTTGGTGATCACGCCTTCGAACGGATGCTTCTTGCTGACTTTTTTGCCTGCGGAATTGCCCGAGTCCATCACGTAGCTGAACTTGATCTCTTCCTCTCCGGAGCCGCGCAACACCACCTGCTGAACGTTGGCGGGCAGGTCTTCAAAAGCCGTGTCAATGTCAAACTGGTAATGCCGGGCCAGGCTCTCCAGCATGGAGAAGTAATAGCCGTTGCGCCGGTCCCAGCCCTTGACGGCGCCGCTGGCCAGGCTCAGGGAGGGAAAGGCCACCACGCGGGCCGGGTCGAAAAACTCCCGGTGACCGAGGCCGTCGCAATTCGGGCAGGCGCCCACGGGCGAGTTGAAGGAGAACAGGCGCGGCTCCATCTCGCTGAGCGAGTAGCTGCAGACCGGGCAGGAGAATTTGGCGCTGAACAGGTGTTCCTTCTCCGTGTCCATTTCGAGTGCTATCGCCTTGCCGTCGGCCAGGCGCAGCGCCGCTTCAAAGCTTTCGGCCAGCCGCTGCTGCATGTCGCTGCGCACCTTGACGCGGTCAATCACCACGTCGATGTTGTGCTTCTCGGCCTTCTTGAGTTTGGGCAGGTCGTCAAATTCATAAGCCGTGCCGTCGACGCGAAAGCGCACATAGCCCTGGGCCTGCATGTCGGCAAACACCTCGACAAACTCGCCCTTGCGCTCACGCGCCACCGGCGCCAGGATCATCAGCTTGGTGTCTTCGGGCAGGGCCAGCACGGCGTCAACCATTTCGCTGACGCTTTGCGCCTGCAGCGGCAAATCATGTTCGGGGCAATAGGGCGTGCCGGCGCGTGCAAACAGCAGGCGCAGGTAGTCGTGGATTTCAGTCACCGTGCCCACGGTCGAGCGCGGGTTGTGCGAGGTGGCTTTCTGCTCAATGGATATCGCGGGCGACAGGCCCTCGATCATGTCCACATCGGGCTTGTCCATCAGCTGCAAAAACTGCCGCGCGTAGGTGGACAGGCTTTCCACGTAACGGCGCTGGCCCTCGGCATACAGGGTGTCAAAGGCGAGCGAGGACTTGCCCGACCCGCTCAGCCCGGTGATCACCACCAGCTGGTTGCGCGGAATATCGAGGTCGATGTTCTTGAGGTTGTGCGTGCGCGCCCCGCGAATGCTGATGCGCTGGGCGGCGAGCACGCTGGCAAGGTATTTGCTATCGTCAGGAGAGTTCACAAGGGTGGGGCCGCAAAACTCTCCATCATAGACCGAAGAGCCGTTTCAAGCACAATAGACGGCTTCGCACCGCGCTGCGGAGCCCGTTTCGCGGGCTTTGACCGGTTGATTTGCCCTTTTTCTCCCTTTTTCTCTCTTTCCGTCCCTTTTTTAGCCCTTTTTGCCGTGTCTTCTGTCTCTTTGTCGATCCCGATGACCGCTACCGAGCGACGCGCCAGCGCGTCGCTGGCCTCGATCTTCGCCCTGCGCATGCTGGGCCTCTTTCTGGTGCTGCCGGTGTTTGCCCTGGAGGCTGCCAGATATCCTGGCGGCGACGACCCTGCGCGCGTCGGGATGGCCATGGGCATTTATGGGCTGACCCAGGGCGTGCTGCAAATTCCGTTCGGCATCGCCTCCGACTGGTGGGGCCGCAAGCGGGTGATCATTGCCGGGCTGCTGCTATTTGCATTGGGCAGTTTTGTGGCTGCCTGGGCGCCAGACCTGAACTGGCTCATTGCCGGCCGCTCGTTGCAGGGCGCAGGGGCGATTTCGGCCGCGGTCACGGCCTTGCTGGCGGATGCCACCCGTGACGAAGTGCGTACCAAGGCCATGGCGCTGGTCGGCGCCAGCATTGCCCTGATGTTTGCCCTGTCGCTGGTGATCGCGCCCCTGCTGGCGGGGTACATCGGGCTGCACGGCCTGTTCGCCCTGACGGGTGCGCTGGCGCTGGGCGGCATTGCCGTCGTCCTGTGGTGGGTGCCGCCCGAGCCGCTGGACCACGTCAATCGGCCGCGCGGCAGCGTGGCGGAGGTGTTGAAGGACGCCGCGCTGCTGCGGCTGGATTTCGGGGTGTTCGTGTTGCATGCGGTGCAACTGGCCATGTGGGTGGCCATTCCTGCGCTGCTGGTCGCCGCCGGACTGGACAAAAGCCAGCACTGGCAGGTCTATTTGCCGGCTGTGCTGGCTTCGTTCGGCGTGATGGGCATGACGCTCTTCCCGCTGGAAAGGCGGGGCTATCTGCGTGCAGTGTTTCTGGGGGCCGTGGGGCTGATTTTCGTGGTGCAGCTGGGGCTGCTCTGGGCGGCGTCCCACACCGCGCCGGAGGCGCACAGCCTCAGCTGGCTCGCCCTGCTGCTGTTCCTGTTTTTTTGCGGCTTCAATGTGCTGGAAGCCAGCCAGCCCAGCATGGCCTCACGCGTGGCGCCAGCGCATGCGCGCGGCGCGGCGCTGGGCGTCTACAACACGCTGCAGTCGCTGGGCTTTTTTGCCGGCGGCGCGGTGGGCGGCTGGGTGACCAAGACACACGGGGCCCAGGGGCTTTTCCTGCTGTGCGGCGGCCTGATGCTGCTGTGGCTGCTGGTCGCCTGGCCCATGAAGGCGCCGGGGCGCCGTGCCGCAGCGGTTTCAGGCAGCGCTGGCCCGCTGGGGGGCCAGCCAGTTAAACTCTGACAGATAGATCAGGAGAACACGTCATGGCATCCGTCAACAAAGTCATCATCGTCGGCAATCTGGGGCGCGACCCCGAAATGCGCAGCTTTCCCAGCGGCGACCAGGTGGCCAACGTCACCATCGCCACCACCGACAAGTGGAAGGACAAGCAGTCCGGCGAAATGAAAGAGGCCACTGAATGGCACCGCGTGGTGTTCAACGGCCGTCTCGCCGAAATCGTCGGCCAGTACCTGCGCAAGGGCTCGCAGGTCTACGTCGAGGGTTCGCTGCGCACGCGCAAATGGACCGACAAGGACGGCCAGGAAAAGTACACCACCGAAATCCGTGCCGACCAGATGCAGATGCTGGGCAGCCGCCAGGGTATGGGCGGCCCCGGGGGTGACGATGGCGGCGGCTATGAGGCGCCACCGGCCCGCCCCGCAGCCCGGGCACCCGCGGCCGCACCGCGGCAGGCTCCCGCGCCGACCAAGGCGGCCAGCGGCTTCGACGATATGGATGACGACATTCCGTTTTGAGGCATCGGCTACCGGCCTTGAGAGTCCTCTAAAAGCCCGCTTTGGCGGGCTTTTTTGATACTGGGGCGCTATTGAATAAATAGCTGAACCCGGCTATTTTGCGAGCTGACAGGGTGGGACGGTCAGGGCCGGCCACGCAGCGGGGCAATGCGGGATGCCGGCTTGGGCATGGATGGCGCGTTTCCTTACAAGCGCGGCGCGCTGCCAGGGCTGTTCGCCGATAGCATGTAGGCAATGAATTTCAAGGTCAGTCAGGGGCAGTCAAGGTCAGCTTGCTGCTTTGAAGCTTGGGCATCAAGAAATCTTCAAAAAACAAGATCAACGATGAAAAGCATCTTACTTTCGCGCAGTTTTTGGGGTGCGGCTTTGCTGGCGGCTGGTTTGTCGGCCATGATGCCCGCCCGTGCGGCCCCTGACCTGGAGCCGCTGACAAATATCCTGTCGACCCCCGGCAGTGCCGGACTCGGCCTCGTCACCCGCGTCGAACGCTCGCCCTACCGGGAGGGTGGCACCCGCTACGACTTGTTGCCGCTTTATCTGTACGAGGGCGAGCGGCTGTTTCTGCATGCCAACCGGGTCGGCGTGAAAATGCTCAACGGCAGTGAGCAGCGGCTGGACCTGTTTGTGGAGCAGCGCCTGGAGGGCTTCCCGGCGAATCGGCTGCCCGCCGGGCTGGCCGGCATGGCGACCCGCGACTCCGGCCTGGACGGCGGCCTGTCTTACCGCTATCGCCAGCCCTGGGGTACGCTTCAGGCCGAGTTGCTGCATGACATCGGCAACACCTCCAAGGGTAGCGAGTTTCGGCTGGGCTACACCTATGACTGGCGCTCCGGGCCCTGGATGCTGCGCCCCAGCGTGACCGTGGCGCTGCGTGATGCCAAGCTCAACAATTATTACTACGGTGTGCGAGCCAGTGAGGCCACGCCCGACCGCCCGGCCTATTCGCCGGGTGCCGGCATCAACACCTCGATGGGTCTGTATGGCTCTTACGATGTATCGGAACGCTGGCGCCTGCTGGCTGGCGTGTCCGCCACGGTGCTGAGCCGCAAGGCGAAGGACAGCCCCATTGTGCAGAAAAGCGTGCTGCCCGCCGTCTATGTAGGCGCAGCCTATGACTTCGGCGGCCACAAGCGTGAGTGGGCCGAAGACGGCTCGCCCACGTACTTCAAGCTGCTTTATGGCAAATCAACGGAAGACGGCTGCCACCTGATCAAGATCCTCACGGCACGCTGCCTGTCAACGGCCAGCAACAACGCGACCAATATTGTCGGCATTCAGGTCGGTAAACCCTTCATCCGGAACGTCAATGGCTGGCCGCTTGATTTTGTCGGCTATGTGGGCCTGACGCAGCACAACGAACGCGGACTGCAGGCCAATGGGGCGCAACTGGACCTCTTCATGAAAGCCGTCTACTCCGGCTTTCCGTGGAGCGACCGGGTCAAGACACGGCTGGGGTTGGGCGTGGGCCTGTCCGCGGCGCAACGGGCGCCTTATATCGAGGCGTCCAGCCAGGCTGCTGCCGGGAAAACGGCTTCGCGCCTGCTCAACTACCTGGACCCGACGATTGATGTGAGCCTGGGCGACCTGCTGGGCTCGCGCAGGTTGAAAGAAACCTATATCGGCTTCGGCGTGTCGCACCGCTCCGGCATTTTTGGCGCGTCACGCCTGCTGGGCAGCGTTAACGGCGGCTCCAACTACATCTACACCTATGTCGAGACGGCGCTTTGAGAGCGGCCTTGCCTAGTAGTAGTCAGTAGCGGCTGGCGAGCGTCAGTGCCGGGGCGCAAGATGCCATCAAGTTGACGGCTTCCTGCGCGGCCCGCCCCATCATTCCGCCTTTTGCCCGATCTCGAAGTTGGCCAGCTTCTCCAGCGCGCGGACCATGGCCGAATGGTCCCAGGCTTTGCCGCCATGCGCCACGCAGGAATTGAAGAGTTCCTGGGCCGTGGCGGTGTTGGGCAGCGAGACGCCGAGCGCGCGGGCGCTGGACAGGGCCAGGTTCAAATCCTTCTGGTGCAGCTCAATGCGGAACCCGGGGTCAAACGTGCGTTTGACCATGCGGTCGCCATGCACTTCCAGGATTTTTGACGAGGCGAAACCGCCCATCAGGGCCTGGCGCACACGCGCCGGGTCGGCACCGGCACGGGCGGCAAACAGCAGCGCTTCGGCCACGGCCTCGATGTTGAGCGCGACGATGATCTGGTTGGCGACCTTGGCGGTCTGGCCATCGCCGTTGCCGCCTACCAGCGTGATGTTCTTGCCCATGAGGTCAAACAGCGGCTTGATGCGCCCGAACACCGCCTCGTCACCGCCCACCATGATGGAGAGCGTGGCATTCTTGGCGCCGACTTCGCCGCCCGAGACCGGCGCATCGAGGTAATCGCAGCCCAGCGCGTTGATCTTTTGCGCAAAGGTTTTGGTGGCGATCGGCGAGATGGAACTCATGTCCACCACGGTTTTGCGTGCGGCGCCCGATGCGGGGGTGGGCATGGCGAGCCCGCTGGCCACGCCGGTCTCGCCGAACAGCACGGCTTCCACATCCGGCGTGTCGGGCACCATGATGATGATGACGTCGGCGCGTTCGGCCACGCCGCGGGCGTTCAGGCACTGGGTGGCGTTGCTGTTGGCAATGCTGGCGGGCAGTTTGGCCTGCGAGAACACAAACAGCTGGTGGCCTGCGTTGATCAGGTGGCCCGCCATGGGCGCGCCCATGATGCCGAGGCCGATAAAACCGATTTTCAGGGGTTGGGAAGTCATCAGAAAGTCCTTGTCGAAAACTTGTCGAAAAAATGGAGGTAGGTCTTCAGGCGGCCAGGCGTTCGCGCCAGCCGAGGCCCGCTTCCGTGGCGCCCGCAGGCTTGTATTCGCAGCCAATCCAGCCGTCGTAGCCGATGCGGTCGAGGTGAGCGAACAAAAACGCGTAATTGATCTCGCCCGTGCCCGGCTCATTGCGGCCCGGGTTGTCGGCCAGCTGGATGTGGCCAATGCGCGGCAAATGCTTTTGCATGGTCGCTGCCAGCTCGCCCTCCATGCGCTGTGCGTGGTAGATGTCGTATTGCACGAAGGCGTTGTCGGCCCGCACTTCGTCCAGAATTTCGAGCGCCTGCGCCGTGCGGTTCAGGTAAAAGCCCGGGATGTCAAAGGTATTGATCGGCTCGATCAGCAGCTTGAGACCCGCTTTCTTCAGCGCCGCCGCCGCATGGCGCAGGTTGTCCACAAAGGTCTGCCGCAGCAGCGCGCTGTCGACACCCGCGGGCGCCTTGCCCGCCAGGCAGTTGAGCTGGCGCACACCCAGGGCCTGGGCATAGGTGATGGCCTGCGCCACGCCGGTGCGAAACTCCTCGACGCGATCCGGATGGCAGGCGATGCCGCGCTCGCCGGCCTCCCAGTTGCCGGCCGGCAGGTTGTGCAGCACCAGCTGCAGGCTGTGGCGGTCCAGCCTGGACTTGATGTCCTCGATGCTGAAGGCATAGGGGAAAAGAAACTCCACGGCCTTGAAGCCGGCTTTCGCGGCTGGCTCAAAGCGGTCGAGGAAAGCATGCTCGGTGAAGAGCATGCTGAGGTTGGCAGAAAATCTTGGCATGTCTTGTCTATGGGTGGTAGGTATGGGCGAGTAGGGGTTGTTGATGGCTGCGTTGCCGCGGCCTTACTCCAGCAGGCCGGCCAGTTCCAGGCCCTCGCGACCCTGGGGATGGCGGCAGTCAATTTCTTCAAACTCGTTGACCTTGTCGATCTCGACGCCCATTGCAATGTTGGTGACCTTTTCAAGGATCACTTCCACCACCACCGGTACGCGGTATTTGCGCGCCATGGCCTGGGCTTCGACCATCGCCGATTCAATCTTCTCGGGGTCGGTGACGCGCAGGGATCTGCAGCCCAGGCCCTGCACCACGGCCTGGTGATCGACGCCGTAGCTGCGCAGATCGCCTTCGCCTGCCGGCACGTTCTGGTTTTCAAATGCCAGCTGCACGCAGTAGTCCATGTCGAAGCCGCGCTGGCTCTGGCGAATCAGGCCCAGGTAGCTGTTGTTCACCAGCACCTGCACATAGGGCAGGTTGAATTGCGCACCGACGGCCAGCTCTTCCATCAGGAACTGGAAGTCGTAGTCGCCCGACAGGCCCACCACTGTGCGCGTCGGGTCAGCCGCCACCACGCCCAGCGCGGCCGGAATCGTCCAGCCCAGCGGGCCGGCCTGGCCGCAGTTGATCCACTGGCGCGGCCCGTAAACGTTCAGGAACTGTGCCCCCGCAATCTGCGACAGGCCGATGGTCGTCACATAAATCGTGTCGCGCGGAAACACCTTGTTCATCTCCTCGTACACCCGCATCGGCTTGATCGGCGTCTCGGTAAAGTGCGACTTGCGGTGCATGAGTTTCTTGCGCTCGGCGCAGCGCGCCGCCCATTCGCTGTAGTCCCGCAGCTGCTTGGCGGCCTTGCGTTCGCGGGCTATTTGCACCAGCAGTGTCAGCGCGGCCTTGGCGTCGCTGACGATGCCAAAGTCGGGGCTGAACACGCGGCCGATTTGCGTTGGCTCGATGTCGACGTGGACAAAGGTGCGGCCCTTGCAGTACACCTCGGTCGAGCCGGTGTGGCGGTTGGCCCAGCGGTTGCCGATGCCGAACACGAAGTCACTGGCCAGCATGGTGGCGTTGCCGTAGCGGTGGCTGGTCTGCAGGCCGCACATGCCCGCCATCAGCGGGTGGTCATCGGGAATGCTTCCCCAGCCCATCAGCGTGGGAATCACCGGCACGCCGGTCAGCTCGGCAAACTCGACCAGCAGGTCGGTCGCATCGGCATTGATGATGCCGCCACCGGCGACGATCAGCGGCTTGGAGGCGGCGGCCAGCATGTCCAGCGCCTTTTCGATCTGCTTGCGGCTGGCGGCCGGCTTGTAGACCGGCAGCGGTTCGTAGGTGTCGATGTCGAATTCGATTTCGGCCATCTGCACGTCGAACGGCAGGTCAATCAGCACGGGGCCGGGGCGGCCCGAACGCATCAAATGAAAGGCCTGCTGGAAGGCGCGCGGCACCTGGGCGGGCTCACGCACCGTCACGCTCCACTTGGTCACCGGCTTGGAAATCGATTCGATGTCCACCGCCTGGAAGTCTTCCTTGTAGAGCCGCGCCCGCGGCGCCTGGCCGGTGATGCACAAGATCGGAATGCTGTCGGCAATCGCCGAATAGAGCCCGGTGATCATGTCGGTGCCGGCCGGACCGCTGGTGCCTATGCACACGCCAATGTTGCCGGCCTTGGCGCGGGTGTAGCCCTCGGCCATATGGGAGGCGCCTTCCACGTGACGCGCCAGGATGTGGGTGATGGACTGGCGCTCGCGCAGCGCGGCGTACAGCGGGTTGATGGCCGCGCCCGGCACGCCAAAGGCCTGGGTCACGCCTTCTTTTTCCATCACGAGCACGGCGGCCATTGCGGCCTTCATTTTTGCCATTGAGAGTCTCCTTGGGGTGGCTTTGAACTGGCTTGATGGTCGCCCGCCTGCGGCTTGCGCGGAAGTCCCAAGGTATGCATTACGGTTATTCCAAAATGGAATAAATTCTCCCGAACAGGGCCGGGCCGTGGTCTACTTCAGGCCATGGACCGGATTCAAGCCATTCAACTTTTCATCCGCGTGGTGGACCTCGGCTCGTTCAGCAAGGCCGCGGCCGACGTGGGCATCGGGCAGCCATCGGCCACCAAGCTCGTGGCCCAGCTGGAAAAACAGCTGGGGTCCCGCCTGCTGCACCGCTCGACGCACGGCGTGACGCCTACCGAAATTGGCGCGCTGTACTACGAAAAATGCAAGCTGATCGCGCACCACATCGAGGAGGCCGAGACGGTGGCGGCCCTGCTGCAGTCGCAGGTGCAGGGCGGCCTGCGCATCAGCACCTCGGTCGCCTTCGGCCGGCGCGTGCTGGTGCCGCTGGTAATGCGCTTCATGAAGCTGCATCCCCAGCTGCAGATCGAGCTCAATTTCGAGGACCGCTACGTTGACCTGGTCGAGCAGGGCATCGACGTCGCCATCCGCATGGGGCCGCTGGCCGATTCAACGCTGGGCGCCCGTTATCTGGGGGTCAATCCGTGGGTGCTGGTCGCGTCGCCCGAGTACCTTGAAAAGCGTGGCGAGCCTTCGGTTCCGACGGACCTGGCGGCCCACGAGGCCCTGATCTACAGCACCGTGCAGGGCGATGCCCGCTGGCACTTCACGGGCACCGACGGGCTGACGCTGCCGGTGCCGGTCAAGGGCCCGCTGCGCTCCAACAACCTGTCGGCGCTGCTGGCGGCGGCGCGGGGCGGCATGGGCGTGGCAGCCCTGCCCCGGTATGTGGCGCACAAATCCATTCGCAGCGGCGTGTTGATGCCGCTGCTCACGGACTGGACGCTTCCCCAGCAGGAGATCCATGCGGTCTACCCCTCACCCCAGCTGGTGCCCACCAAGGTCAGCGGCTTCGTGGCCTGGCTGCAGGGGCAATTCGGGGAAGCATGGTGGGCTGACGAGCAGTGAACAGCGACATGGCGGAGCGCTGACGTGGGGCGGCCGTATTGAAAAAGCCCGCTTCGTGCGGGCTTTTTGCTATTTTTTGAATAGCGCGTTTTGAGCGGTAAACAAGACCAGGCGCGTTATTTGACCAATAGTTCCGGCGTTGATCGGGTCGACACCGTCGGCAGGGTGTTGGGCACGTTGCTGGTCGCAATCACGCCGCCACCGAGGCAGACGTCGCCTTGGTAGAGCACGGCCGACTGCCCCGGCGTCACGGCCCACTGGGGTTCGGCGAATACCAGCTCGCAATCGGCGGTCGTGGCGCCGCGCAGCTCGCAGGCCGCATCCAGTTGCCGGTAGCGGGTTTTGGCGGCCATGAGGCCCGGTGCCGGCGCGGTACCTGCCACCCAGCTGCAGTCCTGGGCGCTGAGGGTCGTGGACTGCAGCCACGGATGATCGTGGCCCTGCACCACCCACAAGGTGTTGGTCTCCAGGTCTTTGCGCGCCACAAACCAGGGCTCGTGCTCGCCCACGCCGCGTTGCCCGCGCGCCTGGGCGGCCTTGAGTTCGGCTCCCCTGGCCTTCACGCCGCCTATGCCCAGGCCCTGGCGCTGGCCCAGGGTGTAAAAAGACAGGCCCACATGTTCGCCCAGCACGCGGCCCCTGTCATTTTTGATAGCGCCGGGCGCCTTGGCGATGTAGCGGTTCAGGAATTCGCGGAAGGGCCGCTCGCCAATGAAGCAGATGCCGGTCGAGTCTTTTTTCTTCGCGTTCGGCAGGCCGATCTCGTCGGCAATGCGCCGCACTTCGGTCTTGCGCAGTTCGCCCACGGGAAACAGCGTTTTGGACAGCTGTGCCTGGTTCAAGCGGTGCAAAAAGTAGCTTTGATCCTTGCTGGGGTCCAGGCCTTTGAGCAGTTCGTGCAGTCCGGTGCTTTCATTTCTGCGAACCCTTGCGTAATGCCCCGTGGCGATTTTTTCGGCGCCCAGGCGCATCGCGTGGTCCAGGAAGGCCTTGAACTTGATCTCGGCGTTGCACAGGATGTCGGGGTTGGGCGTGCGGCCGGCCTGGTACTCGCGCAGGAACTCGGCGAACACCCGGTCCTTGTAGTCGGCGGCGAAGTTGACGTGCTCGATCTCGATGCCGATCACATCGGCCACGGCCGCTGCGTCCACGAAGTCGATATTGGAGGAGCAGTACTCGCTGTCGTCGTCATCTTCCCAGTTTTTCATGAAGATGCCGATCACCTCATGGCCCTGCTGTTTCAGCAGGTAAGCCGTCACCGCGGAGTCCACGCCCCCGCTCAAACCCACCACCACCCGTTGCTTCGTTGTAGATACTTCGCCCATGGGCGTGATTATCCCCGGGGTCCGAAGGCCGGGCTGGTGTGCGGTTTTTGGGGGTCTGTTCAGGGTCTGCTCAGGATTTGAGGCTGGCCAGCACCCGGTCCACCATGACCCCTGCCTGGCCCAGGTTGTTCATCGGGTCGCAGAACGAAGCCAGTTGCTCGCGCGTCACATGCTTGTTGATTTCCGGATGCTCGGCCAGCAGGTCGATCAGTGGTCGCTTTTCCTTCAGCGCCGCGCGGCAGATGTCATAGACCAGGTCATGGGCGTATTCGCGGCCGATGTAAGGCCCCAGCCCCATCATGACGGCCTCGGACATGACCAGCCCGTGCGTGAGGTCGATGTTGCGCCGCATCTGGGCGGCATCCACTTCCAGGCCCGCGAGGATGAACTTCGCCTGTTTCAGCGCGCCGGACATGAGGCAGAAAATTTCCGGCATCGCGACCCACTCGATCTCCCACGGGCCGGTCGAGCGCTCGTGGTCGGCCACCATGGCATCCATCAGCGAGGTGGCCAGCTGGCGCACGACCGAGATGTTGGCGTGAATGTAGAGGCAGGAGATCGGGTTGCGCTTTTGCGGCATCGTGGACGACGAGCCGCGCCCCGGTGCAAAGGGCTCGTAGACCTCGGCCACTTCGGTCTGCATCATCAGCTTGACGTCCATCGCGATCTTGCCGAGTGAGCCCCCGACCAGCCCCAGAAAGGCGCCGACTTCGGCGAAGTTGTCGCGCACGGTGTGCCATGAAATCAGCGGCTGGCCCAGGCCCAGCTCCTTCATCAGCCCGGCCTGGGTTTCCATCGCGCCTTTTTCCAGCGAGGACAGCGTTCCCGACGCACCGCCAAACTCACCGACCAACACGCGGGGCTTGAGCTGCTGCAGGCGTTCGCGATGACGTTCAATGCCGGCCAGGATGCTGGCCATCTTGTAGCCAAAGGTAATGGGCGTCGCCTGCTGCAGGTTGCTGCGACCGATGATGGGCGTGTTGCGGTGATCCCGCGCCAGTTTGGCCAGCGACGCCGAGATGTCTTTCAGGTCTTCCTCGACCAGTGCCAGGCCTTCGCGGATTTGCAGCACGGCGGCCGTGTCGGTGATGTCTTGCGTGGTGGCGCCCCAGTGGCAGTATTCGCCCAGCTTGTCCCTGCAGTTGGCATTGATCTGGTTGACCACGGCGATGATGGGGTAGCCGATCTGCTCGGTCTTGGCCTTCAGCCTGGCCCAGTCGATCTGGTCGATATTGCAGTTCTTGACGATCTCGTCGGCCGCTTCCCGGGGGATGAGGCCGAGTTCGCCCTGCACCTTGGCGAGTGCGCGTTCGATGTCCAGGTATTTGGCGGTGCGGTTTTCGTCGGACCAGACCTGGCGCATTTTGGCGTCGCTGAACATGTCGCCGAAAATTTTGGAATCAATGATGCTTGCGGGCATGGGGTTCTCCGTTTGGATTGATGTTTTTTTGGGGCCTGGACTTAATTCGTTCGGGCTGCTTGTGCAATGATGCGCTCAGCTTTCAGGACGATTGGGCGGTCCACCATTTTGCCGTCCACCTGTATTGCGCCGCCGGCAGATGTATTCCAGGCTTGCAGTACACGCTGTGCCCAGGCCAACTCCTGGGCGCTGGGCGCCAGGGCGGTACGTACCGCAGCCACTTGCGAAGGGTGAATGCACATCTTGGCGCCGAACCCCAAAGTGCGAGCGTTCGCCATATCGGTGGCCACGCGCGTGGCGTCGAGATCGGGCGTGACACCGGCTACGGGCGATCCAATGCCGGCAGCGCGCGAGGCGATGGCAATTTGTGCGGCGGCGAATTGGAGTGCCAGGCTGCCTGCGGGAATATCCAGGTCCGCCATGTAATCCAGTGACCCAAAGGCCAGCCGCGTCACGCCGGGCGCTGCGGCAATCTCATGCAAGGCCACCACGCCGCGCGCGGTTTCAACCAGCGGCAGCACGGTTGCATCCTTGGGTAAACAGGCCAGCACCGCAGCGACCTGATTGGGTGTTTCGCATTTCGGCAACATCACGCAAAGCACTCGTACCGTGCTGACCAGCGTTAGATCGTCGGCATGCCAGGGGGTAGCAGCATCATTGATGCGTATCAGCACCCGCTCGCGCGGTGCATCGCTTGCAGCCATCCATTCCCCAATCGCGGTGCGAGCCGCCGCTTTGCATTCGGGCGCTACAGCGTCTTCCAGGTCGATGATGATGCGGTCCGCGCCCGAGGCCAGCGCCTTGGCGAAGCGCTCGGGCCGGTTGCCGGGCACGAATAGGTAGGTCAGGGCTTCGTAGGCAGGCATAGTCACACGACACCTTCGGCGCGAAGCCCGGCAATGCGCTCTGCGCTGTAACCATGGTGGCCCAGGATCGCATCGGTGTGCTGGCCCAGCGCGGGCACGGCATCCATGCGCGGCGCGCCGTGTTGCCATGAGCCCGGCGGCAGCAGGGCAGGGATGGGTCCGGCGGGTGTTGCCACCTCACGCCAGCGCCCCCGCGCCTTGAGTTGCGGGTGCGCCCAGACCTCGCTCATGGTGTTGACCTGCGCGTTGGCAATGCCGGCCTGCTCCAGCCGTTGCGCCACCTGCTCGGCCGTGAGTTTTGAAAAGGCTTCGATGATCAAGGCAGAGAGCACGGCTCGCTCTGCGCTGCGTTTGGCGTTGCCTGAGAAGCGTTCGTCGCTGGCCAGCGCGGGCTGCAACAAGACCTTTTCGCAAAACACTTTCCACTCGCGCTCGTTTTGCAGACCCAGCATCACCGTCTTGTCATCACCGGCCGGAAAGGGGCCATAGGGGT
The DNA here is from genome assembly GCF_056401235.1 of Polaromonas sp. P4_F9. NCBI lineage: Bacteria > Pseudomonadati > Pseudomonadota > Betaproteobacteria > Burkholderiales > Comamonadaceae > Polaromonas > Polaromonas sp. P4_F9. The sequence goes on from NZ_JBFUJT010000013.1 coordinate 150,823, forward strand.
AGATGGTGGCATGGCTGGCGCCGGTGCGTCGTGGCGGGGCCGCGCCCTCAAAGGCGTAGTACAGCGGGTAGTTCATCCACTCGGTGAGAGATTCGAGCATGGACACGTCGATGCGCTGGCCCTCGCCGGTTTGCTGGCGGTGCATCAGCGCCGCCAGAATGTTGGTGTAGGCATACATGCCTGCCGCAATGTCGGCGATCGAGGGACCGGCCTTGGCAGGGGTGTCCGGCGTTCCGGTGACAGACACAAAGCCCGCTTCGCTTTGGATCAACAGGTCGTAGGCCTTTTTGTCGCGGTAGGGCCCATCGCCGCCATAGCCCGAGATGTCGCAGACGATGATGCCGGGCTTGAGTTGGGACAGCGTTTCGTAGGACAGGCCCAGCCGTGCCGCGGCGCCGGGCGCCAGGTTTTGCACCACCACGTCAGCTTCTTCCCGGATCAGGCGCAGCAGGATTTTTTGCGCCTCGTCATGCTTCACATCGAGCGTGAGGCTTTCCTTGGAGCGGTTGGTCCAGACGAAATGCGAGGCCAGGCCGCGCACGCGCTCGTCGTAACCGCGCGCAAAGTCGCCCACGCCGGGGCGCTCAACCTTGATGACGCGTGCGCCGAGGTCGGCCAGCTGGCGCGTGGCGAATGGGGCCGCAATCGCGTGCTCCAGTGTGACGACGGTAATGCCTTTGAGTGGTTGCATAAGGAGTGTCTGACCAGTCTTGATTTAGGCGAGTGTTGCGGTGGCATCCATCGTGAGCCAGCCTTCATGGTCGCGGGCCCACAGACGCACGGTTTTGCCATCAGCTGACGGTTGGCCGTGGACAGAAAAAGGGTGGATGTCAAAGGTCGGACGTACGGCTTTGAACTCAAAGCGCAGCACCTTCGCCTGCGGCTGCTGGCGGCGCAGCAAATCCATCAGCAGCGTGGCGATCAGGGGCCCGTGCACGATCAGGCCCGGATAGCCTTCGACCTCGGTGACGTACTTGCGGTCATAGTGGATGCGGTGGCCGTTGAAGGTCAGCGCCGAGTAGCGAAACAGCAGCACGTCGTCGGGCACGATGCGCCGCTCCCAGGCGGACACAAGCGGTGCGGCCTGCGGCGGCGGTGGCACGTCGTCGGGGGTCGGCGCAGCGCGGTAGACGATATTGTGGTGCTCGGTCAGCGCCACGGCCGCCGCCCCATTGCGACGGATCTCGTGACGCACGCGCACAAAAATCAGGTTACCCGTGCGGCCCGACTTTTCCTTTACGTCGGCAATGGTGGACGTGCGGGTCAGCGTGTCGCCAACCAGCAGCGGCTCATGAAACTCAAAGTCGCTGCCCGCCCACATGCGGCGCGGCAGTGGAACGGGTGGCAGAAAGCCGCCACGTTTGGCATGACCATCCGCCCCGATTTCCGACTGCGGATAGATGGGCAGAAAGTACAGCCAGTGCCACAGGCTGGGCAGCGGCGTGCCGGGCGCTGGGCGAAGTGAGCCGGACGCAGTGGGCCAGTCCAGCGTGGCGGACAGCGCTGCGTAAGGTGTGGCGGTGGCGATATCTTCCACCGTTTCGCTGCGGCCAATCCAGTTTTGCAAGGTCATGAAAATTCCTTAAGTGACTTTCCTGAGCTGCCGTTTATTCGACTTTGATCTTGGCTGTGGCGACGACACCTTTCCAGCGCGTGACTTCTTTCTGAACCAGGGTTTTCAACTGCTCGGGTGTGCCGGTTTCGACTTCTGCGCCCTGGTCCTCGATTTTTTTCTGCACCGCCTTGTCGGCCAGCACACTGTTCATTTCGCGGTTGAGCCGGTCGATCACGGCCTTGGGCGTTTTTGCGGGTGCGAACATGGCGTACCACTGTGACATGCTAACGTTGGCTATGCCTTGTTCGGCCAGCGTGGGCACATCGGGCAATACGGCCGAGCGCTTGTCGCCGGCAATACCCAGCGCCTTGAGTTTGCCGCCCTTGACTTGCGGGTAGGCCGTGAACAGGCTGGGGAACATGAACTGCGTGTTGCCCGCAATGGTGTCCACAACCGCAGGCGCAGAGCCTTTGTAAGGAACGCTCACCACGTCCAGCCCGGCAGACAGTTTGAACAGCTCACCGGCAATGTGGGGCGCGGTGCCGTTGCCGGCCGAGGCATAACTGAAGCTGCCCGGCTTGGCCTTGATCAGTTGTACCAGTTCCTTCGCATTTTTTGCGGGCACGGCGTTGTTGGCAACCAGCACGGTGGGGGAGGCCGCCACCATGCCGATGGGCTCGAAATCGGTCACCGGGTCGTACTTGAGTTTTTGCAGCGCCGGGTTGATGCCGTGGGTGGCGATATAGCCGAACATGATGGTGTAGCCATCGGGCGCGGCGCGCGCCACGAACTCGCTGGCAATGGCGCCATTGGCGCCGGCCTTGTTCTCAACAATGACAGCCTTTCCAAGCCGCGTGCTGAGGCCTTGTCCGATGATGCGCGCCATCGCGTCGTTGGCGCCACCGGCAGCGGTGGGCACCACAATGGTGACGGTTTTTTCGGGCCAGGCTTGTGCCAACACCTGGCCGCAAGCCGTTGCAAGCAGCGCCATGGAAAGCCCGGTCAACCACGGCGTGAAGGGCATTGATTGCCTGGAAGGCGTCAATGAGAGCGGCCGGGCGGCGTGTGGATGCGGCATGTGAGTCTCCTGTGGGTTGGCTTCGGATCAAGAGGCTGCTGACCCGTGCTGTGGAGTTGATCATCCGGATATCCTGCTTGCGTGTAAATTGCAATTTTTGCTACGATTGCTGCATGGCGCGCATTAATTTTGATTTGCAGCAATTGCAGGCTTTTGTCGCCGTGGCGGAGCGAGGCAGCTTTCGCGCTGCAGCGGATCACATCAATCTGTCGGCCCCGGCGTTGAGCCGGCGCATCGACAAACTCGAGACCATCCTGGGCGCCCGCCTGTTCAACCGCACCACGCGCGAGGTTGAGCTGACGCCCCTGGGCCGTGTTTTCCTGGAGCGCGCCCGCACCGCGCTGGACGACCTGGAGTCGGCCGTGCTCGGTATTGCCGACATCGCCACCCACCGGGGTGGGCGCGTGACGGTAGCCTGCGTGCCGTCGGCTGCCTTGTATTTTTTACCGACGGTGGTAAGCAGCTTTGCCCAGCACTATCCCGGCATCCGTGTGCGGGTGGTGGATGAGACGATGAACCAAGTGCTGCAAAGCGTGCTGTCGGGCGAATCTGACTTTGGCATTGGCTTCATGAACACACTGGTACCGGAGATTGCATTCGAGTCCATTCACAACGACCCGTTTGTGTTGGCGATGCCGCGCAAACACCGGCTGGCCAGGCGTAGATTTGTGAACTGGGTCGACGTGGAGACGGAGAGCCTGATTGCTGTGGCCCGCAGCAGTGGCAACCGCCAGTTGCTGGACGATTCACTGACCAAGGCCGGTTTGAACCCCAGCTTCGCGTTCGAGGTCAGCCACGTCGCGACCTTGCTCGGCATGGTGGAGGCTGGTCTGGGTTTGGCGGCTGTGCCCCGCATGGCGCTGGCTGCCACGCACCCCACCCTGGTGGGCGTGCCCCTGCGCCAGCCACAGACTGTGCGCAGGGTGGGGCTGCTGACGCGCCATGGCGTCAGCCTGCGGCCCGCGGCGGAGGTGTTTCGCCAGCATCTGCGTACAGCATTGAAGACCCGTAAATCGGCCGCCGTCGATCCGGCTTGAATGCTAGTGCAGTGTTGCATGCTTGATGGGACAAATAAAAGCGATGGATTTTGGGTCAGGGCAAGGCGCAAACCACAGCGATACCCGCAGGTATCGCGCGGATTTGCAACGCCGCCATGGCGCAAAAGACGCGGTTTTATGTTCCAGATAGCACGCAACACTGCACTAAGACTGTGTTACACCACCGGGTAGCGGGACGGGTCCTTCCTGCGGCTCTTCCACCTCTGCATACCCTTGCGCCAGTTCATGCGACAGCACGTCGTTGTTACAGGCTCGCTCCCATTTCGCAACCACGATGCACGCGACCGCATTGCTGATGGTGCTGGTGAGCGCCCGTGCCTCCGACATGAAACGGTCGATGCCAACAATGAGCGCGACACCCGCCACCGGCAGGTCGGGCATCACGGTGAGTGTGGCCACCAGCGCGACGAAGCCGCTGCCCGTGACGCCGGCGGCACCCTTGGAGGTCAGCAGCATCAGGCCCAGCATCCCGGCAATCTGTCCCCACGAAAGGTGGATGTCGCAGGCCTGTGCAATGAACATGGATGCCAGCGTCAGGTAGATGGCGGTGCCGTCGAGGTTGAAAGAGTAACCGGTTGGCAGCACGAGGCCGACCACGCCTTTTTTGCAACCCAGGCGCTCAAGCTTCATCAGCAGCCGCGGCAGCACCGGCTCGCTGGATGAAGTGCCGAGTACCACCAGCAGTTCCTCGCGGATGTAGCGCATCAGCTGCCACAGCTTGAATCCATGGGTGTAGGCCAGCAAACCGAGCACAACGACGACAAAAAAGATGCAGGCGACGTAGAAGGTGCCGATCAACAGGCCCAGCGAGCCGATCGACTTGATGCCATAGCGCCCGACCGTGAAAGCCATGGCACCGAATGCACCCAGTGGGGCCACGCGCATGATCAGGCCGAATGCGGCGAACAGCATGTGCGCGAAGCTGTCAATGCCGTCGAGCACGACTCTCCCCGCGCGGCCGATGTGCGTCAGGCCGAAGCCGCACAGCACCGCGAGCAACAGCACCGGCAACACTTCGCCCTCGGCGAAGGCGCCGAAGAAGGAGGCAGGAATGATGTGCAGCACGAAGTCAACAAAGCCCATCGGTGCACCTTTGCTGAATCTGGCGGCCACGGTCGAGTCCAGCGTTTTGGCGTCGATGTGCATGCCGGCGCCGGGCTGCAGCATGAATACGGCAGCGAGTCCGGTGAGCAGCGCCAGTATGGTCAGCACGTAGAACAGGCCCATGGACTTGAGCAGGGTCTTGCCGATCTCTTTTGATTCGCCCAGCGATGTGATGCCGCTGACGATGGTGCAAAAGACGATCGGCGCGATCATCATTTTGACGAGCTTGACGAAGCCGTCGCCCAGCGGCTTGAGTGCCGCGCCCAACTCTGGCCAATAGTGGCCTACGGTGATGCCGAGCAGCAGGCCGATCAGCACCTGGATGTACAGCAATTTGAGGAGCCTGGCGGGTTTCATGGTTTGTCTCCTTATATCTTTCAAATAGTTCAAACTTCAGTGGTCAGGACATGGTTGAGAGTCTTGATTGCTGAACCGGTTGACTCACCGCTGTGCAGCCTGTGTCTCCTGCGAGCCCGAGCTCGAATGACAGCCCAGGGCGCACGGTGGTGGTCTCTTTGTTCTGCTGCATCCCGAATGGTTGACCGAACACATTTCGTATTCATAAGGCTGGGAGCCGGAGAACTGCTATGAGTGAACCTGTTTACGTAGGTGATCAACCCRCGCCAGGCGCGTGACTTTGCCCGCTGCGTGGGCAAGCTGGCCAAGACCGATCGGATCGACGCGCAAGCCCTGCGCGGCTTTGCCGCCATGCTGGACGCCCAGGGCCACGAGCCGCGCGCGCTGGCCGATGAGCAGCAGCGCGAGCTCACCGCCCTGGTGGTGCGCCGCAGGCAGTTGGTGGCCATGCTGGTGGCCGAGCGCCAGCGCCTGGCTGTGGCTCATCCCAAGGCCAAACCCAGCATCCTGCAGATCATGGACGCCATTGCCGCGCAGTTGCACGATGTGGACGGCCAACTGAAGGTGCACATACAGGCCCATCACGCGGACCTGGCCAAACTCCTCACCTCGGTCAAGGGCGTCGGGCCCACCACGGCCAGCACCTTGCTGGCGCAATTGCCCGAGCTGGGAAAGCTCAACCGCAAGCAGATCACTTCGTTGGTGGGTCTGGCGCCGATGAACCGGGACTCGGGCACGCTGCGCGGCCAGCGTCACATCTTCGGCGGGCGAAGCGATGTGCGTCGCGTGCTGTATGTGGCCGCCCTGGTGGGTACCCGATTCAATCCAGTACTCAAAGCCTTTTATGCCAAGCTCCTGGCCGCCGGCAAGCCCAAGAAGGTCGCCTTGGTGGCCTGCATGCACAAGCTGCTGGT
>NZ_JBFUJT010000014.1:0-147932 GCF_056401235.1 Polaromonas sp. P4_F9
TGCTGCCACTTACGGGCCGTGCGGGGACTCAAGCCAGCGGCTGCAGCCGCTGGCTTCAGACCAATCCGGGCAATTTCTTGAACCAAATGGGCTCGACCTTTGGGCGTCATTGAGGCATTCTTGTGGATGTTCATCCGGGGAGTCCTGAAGAAGTTGGGAAGTCAGAACCTCCATCTTCCTTCACCTCGGGTGAACAACCTCTTGGGAAACTACAGCTAGCCCCGGTTTCGACCGCCACGGCAGTTCTTACGAAGCCAATCTCGGCGCGAGCTGGGAACTGGATGTATTCGGAGGCGTGCGTCGTGGAAGGGAAGCGGCACTTGCCGGGTACCAGGCGTCGGAGGCCGGCGCAGCGGCCACCCGGTTGGCTGTGGCGGCACAAACCGCCGACACCTACATCATCATCCGTGGGCTGCAAACCCGCCTCGGCGTTGCCCGCCGGCAGGTGCAGACGCAGCAGGAATTGCTGTCAACCATCAACCTTCTGTATGGGAAGGGGTTGGCGGCCGAACTTCAAGTGAGGCAGGCCGAAGGTGCGCTTGCCCAGGTTCGGGCGTCCGTGCCGGTCCTTGAGGCGGGTCTGGACGTGGCCATGAACGCGCTTGACGTGATGTTGGGCTCGCCACCCGGAACCCATCAGACGGAATTGGCCAATGCCAGTGTCATTCCTGCGGCTCCGCAAATCACTGCGACAGGCTCTCCGGGTGAGCTGCTAAGGCGCCGCCCTGACCTGATTGTGGCTGAGCGCCGCCTGGCCGCATCGAATGCCCGTATCGGTGTCGCCATTGCCGAGTACTACCCCAAACTTTCTCTGAGTGGGCTGATCGGCAGCGCGACATCGTCTGGCGGCAATCTGTTCACTAGCGGCGCCAGTCAGGCCTCCGGCGTGCTGGGTTTGCGCTGGCGGCTGTTCGATTTTGGCCGCATTAACGCGCAGATCGACCAGGCCAGAGGCCAGGAAGCCGAGATGTTGGCTGCGTACCGGCTCGCCGTGCTGCGGGCAACTGAGGACGTAGAAAACTCCTTTTCGGCTCTGGTCAAGCGCGAGGAGCAGGCCGCTGTACTTGCTCAGGGAGTCGACTCTCTCGGCCGCGCACGAGCAGCTTCGTTTGCGGCGTATCAAAAAGGGGTACTCAGCTTGATCGAAGTCTTGCAGGCCGACGAAAACCTTCTACGTGCCTCCGACGCGCGAGCGCAAGCGCAAACCGAATCCGCACGCGCGGCGGTTGCGGCGTTTAAAGCGCTCGGCGGCGGTTGGCAGCCCCAGGGATCCAACGCGGTAGCAATTAGATAGCCCAACGTTTGGGAAATTGATCCATAAAACTCTGCAGAGATCGATTCATTTCCTGTTATGCCGTGCAGGGGGCAGGTTCTTGAGGCCACAGCCGCACCACCAGCGCGGCGACGCCGGCCACCGCGGCCATCACGCACACACCTTGCCAGCCGGCCTGCGCGAGCACCACGCTGCCCAGCCAGGCGCCGCTGGCCATGCCGGTGAACATGCCGATGAAGAGCACCGCATTGAGCCGGCTGCGCGCGGCGGGTTCAATGCTGTAGATGATGGTCTGGTGCGCGATCAGCGTGGCCTGCGCGCCCAGGTCAAACATCACGGCGCCCAGGGCGATGAGCCACAGCTGGTCAGGGCCCAAGGCCATGGCGATGAAAGCGGCCGCCACCAATGCCGCGCCCAGGCGCGTGACGACCTCGGGACCTTTGCTGTCGGCGATGCGGCCGGCCAGCGGCGCGGCCAGCGCACCGGCAGCGCCCGCCAAGCCGAAGGCGCCGGCCGCGCTGCTGCCCAGGTTGAAGGGCGCGGCGTGCAGCATGATGGCCAGCGTGGACCAGAAGGCGCTGAAGCCGATGCTGACCAACCCCTGGGCAATGGCCGCGCGGCGCAGCGCGCCGTGGCGCTTCCATAGCGTGGCGAGCGAACCCAGCAGCGCCAGGTAGGGCAGCTGCGTGGTCGGCACAAAGCGCGGCAGGCGCCGCCAAACGGCCAGGCCCAGCAGCGCGATGCTCACGGCTGCGGCCACGAACATGCTGCGCCAGCCGAGCTGGTCGGCCACAACACCGGCCACCACGCGCGACAGCAAGATGCCCAGCAGCAGGCCGGTCATGACCGTGCCCACGGTTTTTCCGCGCTGGGCTTCGGGGGCGAGCGTGGCGGCGGCCGGCACGATGTCTTGCGCCAGGGTGGCTGACAGGCCGATCGCGAGGCTTGCCAGCGCGAGCACCGGCACAGAGGGCGCGCTCGCGGCCAGCAGCAGCGCCAGCACCAGGGCGGCGGCCTTGCCGAGGATGATGCGCCGGCGATCATAGCGGTCGCCCAGCGGTGCGAGCAGCCCAATGCCCAGCGCGTAGCCGAGGGTGGTCAGCGTGGGCACCAGGCCGATGGCGGCGGGCGTGGCCTTGAACTCGCCGGCCAGCAGGGCCAGCATGGGCTGGCTGTAGTACAGCGAAGCCGCGGCCAGGCCTGCGCCGGTGGCGAGCAGGAGAATCACCGGGAACGGCAGACCCGGCCCGGTTTGGTCATGCGTATGGCTGCTTGAAGTCATGTGGTGAATCCTGGTTTTGAGGCAGGACGCGAGTATGCGGGGCGGGTTTTGCCCTGTGAAGACGGCTATTGGGCACAATGGTCATACGCCGTATGCATACAAGAACGGGTAATCCACATGAAAACCGCCCCAGACCGGATCGAGCTGATGCAGACCTTTGTGCGCATCGTGGAAGCAGGCAGCCTGTCTGCCGCCGCCGCGCAGATGAACGCCACGCAACCCACGGTGAGCCGGCGCCTGCAGGCGCTGGAGCGTTCGCTGGGGCTCAAGCTGCTGCAGCGTTCTACCCATGCGATGAAGCTGACCGAAGACGGCGCGCGCTGCTTTGCCCGCGCCAAGGAATTGCTGGGCAACTGGGATGCTTTCGAGGCCGACCTGCGCGGCCCGAAAGACGTGCCGGAGGGCACGCTGCGGGTGGTCGTGCCGCATGCCATCGGCCAGCAGCGGCTGGTGGGCCCGCTCGTCGACTATCTGCGGCGCCACGAGCGGGTGGCGGTGGAGTGGCTGCTGCATGACGGCATGCCCGACTTCATCACCCAGGGCATTGACTGCGCGGTGCATGTGGGCGCGGTGGAAGACCCCTCGCTGGTGGCGGTGAAGATTGCCGAGGTGCGGCGCATCGTGGTGGCCGCGCCCTCGCTGCTGCAAGGCAAGCCGCTGCCGGCGCACCCGGCTGAACTGCAGGCGCTGCCCTGGCTGGCGCTGCAGACCTTCTACCGCAACGAGGTGACGCTGATCCATCACGGCAGCAAAGACGGAGACCGCGATGAAGAGCAACGCTTTGCCATACGGCCGCGCCTGGGCACCGACAGCCTCTTTGCCCTGCGCAACGCCACGCTGCTGGGCCTGGGCGCGAGCATCGCCTCGACCTGGCTGGTGGCCGACGACGTGGCCGACGGCCGGCTGCTGCACCTGGCGCCCGAGTGGTGCGCGTCGCCTTTGCCGGTCTACCTGCTGTATCCGTATTCGAATTTTTACCCGGCCAAGCTGCGCCGCTTTGTGGAGGCTCTGCGCGAAGGGCTGCCCACGGGCATGGGCTTGCCCACGCGGGGTTCTGGCTCTTAAGGCGGCAACCGGTCCGCCATGGAGCTGCTCACGCCCGTCAACCGTAGATTGCAGTTGTTTTGATGCTCTCTTTGGGAAGGCTGCCGGCCTACAGACCCTTTTCCACCATGTCCAGCAGACGCTGGCCGATTTGCTGCATTTGCGGACCGATGACGGGCCCCAGCGGGCCGTCAATGACCAGCATGGCCAGGCCGTGCACCGCCGACCATGCGAGGAATTCGGCGCCAGGGCGGCGTTCCGGGGGCAGCACGCCGGCGTCCACCAGTTTGTCGAGCGCGGCGCCCAGCAGTTCGAACGGGTCCAGGCCGCTCTGCCCGGACCGCTCGGCATCGGCCGGGCCGCCCTGGGCCCTTTCCTTCATGTCGTCGGACGCGGCAAAGGCCGTGCGAAAGAGGCCCGTTTCGGCCTGCGCAAACCGCAGGTAGCCCGTGCCCACCGCGCGCACATTGGCGCGGGCGAATTCGGCCGGCGGCAAATCCTGCGGCAGCGCGGCCAGCTCGGCTTCCATCGCCCGGGCCACCGCCGCCAGCGCAGCGGAGCGCACGGCCCGGAGCAAAGCCTGCCGGCTGTCGAAATGCCGGTAGGCGGCATTGGGCGCCACGCCGGCGCGCCGCGTGGCCTCGCGCAACACGACCGCGTCAGGTCCGCCACCGCGCGCCAGCTCGATTCCCGCCTCCAGCAAGGCACGCCGCAGGTCGCCGTGGCGGTAGGTGCTGCGCGAGGCGGGGGGCTTGGACGGGGGCGTCATGACTTGTTACTTTTCAATGTGGACACTGTCCATTATCTTTGCTATTCTTTTGTGTACGGTGTACACAATTTGCGCAAGTTCAGCAAATTCATTCACCCGGCTCACCGTTCAACACCTGGCAAAGCAAAGACACAGTTCCAAAGGAGTAGACCGTGCAGAAAATCACCCCCTTCCTGTGGTTCGACAACCAGGCCGAGGAGGCCATGAATTTTTATACCTCCATCTTCAGGAATTCAAGGATCACCATGCTCAGACGCTATGGCGAGGAAGGCCCGGGACCGAAAGGCGCGGTGATGACCGGCACCTTCGAGCTCGAAGGCCAGCAGTTCATGGCCCTGAACGGCGGCCCGCACTTCACCTTTTCGCCGGCCATCTCGCTGTTTGTGAACTGCCAGACGCAGGAGGAGGTCGACGAGCTGTGGGACAAGCTCTCCGCAGGCGGCGCAAAAAACCAGTGCGGCTGGCTGCAGGACAAGTACGGTGTGTCGTGGCAGATCATTCCCTCCGTTCTGGGTGAGTTGCTGGGCGACAAGAACCCCGCGAAGTCCAGCGCCGTCATGAAGGCCATGCTGCAGATGCACAAGATTGACATCCAGCGCCTGAAGCAGGCCCACGAGGCAGCTTGAGGCCATGGCAAACCGGTGCTGCGCGGCCGACAGGAGATCGGGGCGCCGTCCGACGCGCCAGGCGTGTGCCTGAGAGGAATGCTTGTGAATGTGATTGAAGCGCACATACATTTAAGCGCCTTGAAGCGCCGATTCAACAACGGAAGAAACACATGCCAGTCATTTTTGAATCAAGGAGAAATCCATGACCGTCAAGCCAATGCCAGAGGGCTATCACGCCGTAACGCCGTACCTGATGATCAAGGGCGCCGCCGAGGCCATCGGGTTTTACAAACGGGCGCTTGGTGCAACTGAGCTGTTCCGTTTGGCGCAACCCGACGGTCAAATTGGACACGCCGAAATCAAGGTCGGCGACTCCATCATCATGTTGGCCGACCCTTGTGAGGAAGGTGCGTTCCGCCACCCCCGGTCGCTGGGCGGCTCGTCGGTTGGCCTGCATGTCTACGTGGACGATGTGGACGCTCAATTTGCCCAGGCCGTCAGTGCCGGAGCCAAGGCCGTCAAGCCCGTGCAAGACCAGTTTTACGGTGATCGCACGGGGACGCTGGAAGATCCATTCGGGCACATCTGGTTTCTTGCCACCCACAAGGAGGATCTCACGCCAGAGGAAATCAACCGGCGCGCCGAGGCGCTCTTCAAACAGGGCCACGCCTGACAAGGCGGTCAGGCAGGATGCACAACAAGGCGGAGCATCCCTTGCCTGTTCTGGCGGACAGCGGCATCCGCAAGCTCATTTCCATTCGCCTTCAATCCCGACACTTGAGGAGAACACCATGGCCAATCCATTCGTGCATGTAGAGCTGAACACGACCGATCTCAGCCAGGCAAAGACTTTTTACGGAAAGCTTTTTGACTGGACTTTGGAGGACATGCCGATGCCGCAAGGCACTTACACCCTGATTAAAGTGGGCGAGGGAACGGGCGGCGGAATGATGCAGCATCCCCAGCCCGGCGCCCCTTCCGCCTGGTTGCCCTATGTTGTAGTCGGCGACATCGCAGCGGCTACGCAAAAGGCCCAGTCGCTAGGCGCCACCGTTTGCAAGGAGGTCACGGAAGTCAAAGATATGGGCTGGTTCAGCATCATCATGGATCCGACAGGCGCAACGCTCGGTCTCTGGAAGCCCAAAATGTGAAAACACCGGCACCGGCGAGGCGGTCGCCTGGCCGGTTTCGCGCGACAACAAGCGCATGCAGCGGCCCCGGGAGGTGCACTGGGGCCATCCACATCAAGTACTGAAAGGAAGATCGTCATGCAAGTTCAGCCCTATTTGTTTTTTGATGGCCGCTGCGAAGAGGCCCTCGAGTTTTACCGCAAGGCGCTGGGCGCCGAGGTAAAGATGATGATGCGCTTCAAGGAAAGCCCCGAGCCGCCTGCCGCCGGTTGCGGGCCGGTTTCAGGCGAAAGCATCATGCACGCCTGCTTCCAGATCGGCGACACCGAAGTGATGGCCTCCGACGGCATGGCCGCCGCCGGCAAACCGGAGTTCAAGGGCTTTTCGCTGTCGCTGACGGCGCCCTCCGACGACGAGGCGCAGCGCCTGTTCAAGGCACTGGGCGACGGCGGGCAGGTGCAGATGCCGATGGCCAAAACCTTTTTCGCATCGTCTTTCGGCATGGTGGCCGACCGCTTCGGCGTGTCGTGGATGGTGATCAAGCCCCTCCCCATGCCCTGACATGGCCAGCGCCATGCAGCTTTATTTTTCAGACACGCTGAACCCGCGAAAGGCCTGCGCTGTCGCGAAACACCTGAAGCTGCCGGTGGAATTTATCTACGTCGAGCTGGACAAGGGCGCACACAGGACGCCGGTGTTCCGCGCGATGAACCCCAACGCCAAGGTACCCGTGCTGGTGGATGGCGGCACGACGCTGTGGGAGTCCAACACGATCATGTGCCACCTGGCGGACAAGGCCGGCTCGGACCTGTGGCCGCACGACGCGCGCCAGATCGAGGTGATGCGCTGGCTGATGTGGGACGCGACCGAGTTCGCACCGCAGGCCTCCACGTTTTATTTCGAGTACCTCATCAAGCCGCGTTTCAGCATGGGCGAGCCCGATCCGGCGGAAATCCGGAAGGCCACCGAGGGCTTTATGCGCTATGCCGCCGTGCTGGAAGGCCATCTGCGCGGGCGCAGCTACCTGGTGGGCGAGGCCCTAAGCGTGGCCGACTTTGCGGTGGCGATCACACTGCCCTACGCGCAGCAGGCCAGGCTGCCGCTAGAAGGGTTTCCGGAAATCCGGCGCTGGCACGCGCGCCTCAATGAACTGGAGGCCTGGCGCGAGCCTTTCCCCACCCTGCAGGCGGCGTAATCACGGCGTATTTCACGGCGTAGTTCAACGTCAATCATCCAGGAGAGTTTGATGAAAACAGAACCGCAAAAGGAACACCAGTGGCTGCAGCAGTTGCTGGGCGACTGGACTTATGATGCCGAGATGCAGATGGGCCCGGATCAGCCGCCGACGAAAAGCAAGGGCCAGGAAAGCGTGCGCACCCTCGGCGGCCTGTGGCTGCTGTGCGAGGGCAGCGGCACCATGCCGGGCCTGGAAGGAGTCGGCACCACGCTGATGACGCTGGGCTACGACACGCAAAAGCAGGCGTTCGTCGGCAGCTGGGTCGGCTCGATGATGGCCAACATGTGGATCTACCGGGGCCAGCTCGACCCTACGCAAAAAGTGCTGACGCTCGACACCGAGGGACCGAGCTTTGCCGGCGACGGCAAGCTGGCCAGGTACCAGGACGTGATCACCCTCAAAAACAGCCAGGAGCGCGAGCTGAGCTCCCAGGTGCTGCAAGGCGACGGGACATGGAAGCGCTTCATGACGGCAAGCTACCGGCGCGTGAAGTAGCGCCTGGAGACCGGCAGGCGGCTGCGAGGAGCGGTTGAAAGACGGCGGGGCAGCCTTAGTTGTATTCTTTGCATTCCAGACTGAAAGGCCGCTCATGTCCAGCCCCATTCTCCACCTCAAGCCCCTCGGTTTTCCGTGGGAAACCATAGACCCCTTCCTTTTCTGCGCCTACCACGACGACGCCTACCCCGAGGCGAATGCGCAGATGGGCCCGGCCAGCTCGCTGGCGGGCCGCGACATCGGACAGGACTTCAGCCGCAAGGACGGCTGGAGCATGTACCACGGCAGCACGGTGCCGGGCTTCCCGCCGCATCCGCACCGCGGCTTTGAAACCGTGACCATCGTGCGCAAGGGCCTGATTGACCACTCCGATTCGCTGGGCGCCACGGCGCGCTTCGGCCAGGGCGACGTGCAGTGGCTCACGGCCGGCCGGGGCGTGGTGCATTCCGAGATGTTCCCGCTGCTCAACCAGGACGGCCCCAACCCGCTGGAGCTGTTCCAGATCTGGCTGAACCTGCCGGCGCGCAGCAAGATGTCGGACCCGCACTTCACCATGTTCTGGTCGCAGGACATTCCGCGCCTGACCGCCACCGATGCCGGAGGCCATCGCACCGAAGTGGCCGTGATCGCCGGGCGGCTGGGACAGGAGGGCAGCGCCGCGGCTGCACCGCTGGCGCCGCCGCCCGACTCATGGGCCGCGCAAACCGACGCCGACGTGGCGATCTGGACGATTCGCGTGGCGCCCGGTGGGCACTGGACGCTGCCCGCCGCGACCGGACAGGGCACGCGGCGCAGCCTGTATTTCTTCAAGGGCGCGCGGGTGTCTGTGGCCGGGCAGCCCATTGCCGACCATGCGGCGCTCGAATTGCGCGCGACCGCTCCCGTCGAACTGATCAACGGCGGCAGCGAGGCGGCCGAGTTTTTGCTGCTGCAGGGCAAGCCCATCGGTGAGCCGGTGGCGCAGTACGGCCCGTTTGTGATGAACACGCAGGCCGAGATTGCGCAAACCCTGGACGACTACCGGCGCACGCAGTTCGGTGGCTGGTCGTTTGCCGACGACGCGCCGGTGCATGGCCGCGACCCGGCGCGCTTTGCGAACCACCCGGGCCGACGCGAAGAGCGGCCAACGAGCGGTGACGATCACGCTGCAGCCCATGCCGCAGACGACGACGTCGACGTCGAGTAAAGCGCCCACGGAACCTCGGCAAACAAGAGGCCAGGAGCGGGCAATCGCCAGTAAGCGATTGAGCACGGCGCACCAAAGGATTGCCGGTCTGGTCCGTTATAAAACCATGCCGGCCCTGATCCACTCCAGCACGGACCCATGCCTGGGCTTCCAGGCCAGTTCATTTCGGGCGCGCCTGGACGACACGCGGCTATTGGAACCGAGCGAATAGCTCGCCCGGCCGGCACCCCATTCCCTGATGGCCTCTTCAATGGGCCACCCCTGGGGTGCGCCGAGTCCCAGGCGTTCCGCGATGGCCGCCGTGATCTGCGCGTACGAGGCCTCGCCGTTCTCCGCATAGTAAAACGAGCCCGCCGGGGCGTGACTCAAGGCGAGGAGGTACAGCTCGCTCACATCCTCGATGTGCACGTTCGACCAGATGTTCAGGCCGTGCCCCACATGGCGTGCGATACCGCTTTGACGCGCCTGCGCCAGCAACAGTGGAATTTGAGCACTGTGTGGCTTGAGTCCAAGGCCATGGCCATAGATCATGCTGTTGCACAGGACGATGGAGCGCAAGCCGCGTTCGGTCGCGGCCCTGATGACCTGTTGGTCCAGCGCTGCGCGCTGCGCCTTCCCGGGGACTGGCGTAACAGGGGTGTCTTCGTCGTAGACCGTCCCGCCAGCCCATTCGCCGTTCGCGTTGTCGGCAACCACGCTGGTGCCGCTGGTGTGAATGAAGGTCTTCCCGGTGCCGGAAAGCACATCAATAAAGGTTTCAACGGCAGCCAGGTCATCCGAGCTGGCTGCATTGATAACGGCATCCGCCGAGCGCGCCTCGCGTCTTAATATTGCGCCGTCAGCGAGCTCTCCCAGGACAGGCTTGATGCCCAGTTCAGCAATCCGCGCAGCCTGGGCTTCGGTCCGCACCAGTCCACGCACCGTGTGGCCAGCGGCCACCAGGCGCACGGCGATGGAGCCACCAATAAATCCGGTGGACCCGGTGATAAATACATTCATGGGAGGCTTGGGAGTAATGGCATTTGACATGGGTGCTTACCGGAACCAGGTGGCCGGCACCATCACCAGCTGAGGGAACAGGACGAACAAAAACATCAGCACGGTCAGCGACAGCAGGAAAGGCCAGACGCCCTTGATGACGCTGTCCAGACTGCAGCGGGAAACCCCCGCCACCACATTCAAGACCGTGCCGACAGGCGGGGTGAGCAGGCCAATCGCGTTATTCATGATGAACATCACGCCGAAGTACACCGGGTCGATACCAGCCTTGGTGATCACCGGCATCAGGATGGGGGTCAGGATGAGCACCGTGGGCATCAGGTCGAGCGCGGTTCCCACAATGATGACCAGGATCATGATCACGAACATCAGCAGGATCTTGTTGTCCATGAAAGGTGTCAGCAAATCCGTGACTTGCGCAGGAATGTTGGCAATGGTGATGAGCCAGGCCGAGACCAGGGCGCATGCGACCAAAAACATGACCGTGCTGGAGGTTTTCATCGCGACGAGCATCAGGTGGGGCAGCTGGGGCAGCTTGAGCTCCCGGTAGACCAGCGTGCCAACCAGGAACGCGTACACGACGGCCACCACGGCAGCTTCCGTCGGCGTGAAGACTCCGATCTTCATGCCGCCAATGATGACCACCGGCAATATCAGCGCCCAGACGCCATCGGCCAGTGCCCGGCCCAGTGCCGGCAGGCTGAAAACACGGGTCGGTACCGTCGATTCTTTTTTKGCGCACACCCACCACGTGGCCGCCAGCGTGAGCGCCATCATGAGGCCGGGGAAGATGCCGGCCAGGAACAGCTTGGTGATCGAGATTTGCGCCATCACGCCGAAGATGACGAAGGCGATGGAGGGAGGAATCACCGGTGCAATGATGCCGCCCGCGGCAATCAGTCCGGCCGAGCGCGGCACGTTGTACCCCGCGTTGCGCATCATGGGGATGAGCAGTGCAGCCACAGCGGCAGAGTCTGCGACCGCAGAGCCGGAAATGCTCGCGACCACCGTCGCGGCAATCAAGGCTACGTAGCCCAGGCCGCCGCGCACATGCCCGATCAGGGAGTCGGCAACGTGCACGATGCGCTTGGACAGTCCGCCTGCATTCATGAGCTCGCCGGCCAGCATGAAAAAGGGCACGGCCATGAGCGGGTAGTTGTTGACGCCCTCGAGCAGGTTGAGCACCAGAATTTGCGAATCGAAGTTGTCCAGGTGAAACATCAATGCGACACCACACACCAGCAGTGCGAACGCAATGGGCATGCCCAGCGCCATGGCGCCAAGCAGAGAGAATATGAAGACTGCGATGGTCATATAGGGTTTTCTATTTCATTCGCCCGAAGAACCGCTATGCGGCACTAGTTCGTCCTTCGGCATGCGCCCGGAAACCTGCCGCCAGAGCGAGTAGGCGAACACGATCGCCATCCCGACGCTGCTGATCAGCACAGACGAGTACACCAATCCCATGGGGATGCCCGTGACGGCGGCGTGATCGTCCATGGTGATCACCACCTGCTTCCAGCCGCCATACACCAGCAGGCAGCAGCAGGCCAGGGACAGCACATCCGCAGAAAAGCGGCAGATACGCTGGCCTCTTTCATTCAGACGATCGATCAGGGTGGAGACACCGAGGTGCGCATGATCCTTCATCACCATCAGTGCGCCGATCAGGGTGAGCCAGATGAAGAGAAAGCGCGAAACCTCCTCGGAAAAAGCAATCCCCGAGCTGAACGCGTAACGCAATACGACATTGCCGAATACAAGCACGATCATCGCGGTGAACATGGCGACCATCAACCAATTGGCACTGGTTCTCAAGATATTGTTGAACATGCCTGTCTCCTTTAGTTTTTGTCGAGCCCTGTGAAATCCGGTATCCGGTAGAAACGCCTGGCGTTGTCATGCCAAATGGCGCTTTGTGCGGTCTCACTCAAATCTTTTAAGGCACCGGCTATGGTGTCCACCAGTTCCGGCAGGCCGATGCGCAGCCCGGCGACCGGCATGTTGCTGGCGAACATGCAGCGCTGCCAACCGAAAATGGCAATGGTGTCGCGTATCACGGCGGTGTTTTCATCGGCGTTCCACGGCGCGTTTCGCAGGCCGAATTCAGAGAGCTTGACGTACACTTGGTCGTGGCGTGCCAGCGCCTCCATGCCTTTGCGCCAATGGGCCAAGCCCGCCTCGGAACGATCCCAGGGCAAGCCTGCGTGCTCCAGCACCACCGAAATGCCGGGCAGTTGCTGGACGACTGCAGCGGCCTCTTCCAGATGCCAGAACGGCACCCGCAGGTCCCACGACAAGCCGTGCTTTTCCAGCAAGGCCAGACCTGCCAGCCATTGCTCATCCTGCAGTGATCCGGGCTGGCCGCGCACGGACCCGTTGGCAGTTGCACTGGTGAGCGGCTTGCAGCGAATGCCGCGTACCAGGGCATAGGCCGCTTGCTGCGCGAGCTGTTCATCAGCTTCGGGCGATGCGAAGTCGACATGGGCCACCACGGCGTTCGGAAAGCCGTGGGCTGCATGGATCTCATGCAACCACGCCGTCTCGGCCAGCGACTCCTTGCGGTCGCGCTCGGCTTCCACATGCACCGTTGCCGCCAGCGGCAGGCCTTGCCAGATGCTTCGGTACTCTGCCGGACCGAAGTTCCGGCGGATCGGCTCGTAGTCACCCAGGTGGAAGGCGGCAGGGTTGTAGTCCTGCTGCAGCCAGGGGTACCCGCCGCGGCTGAGGTCCCACAGGTGGTGGTGCGCATCCACGATGGCGGCTGGACGGATTCCCATGGCGGATGGCACCTTGGGCTCAGCGCTGAAGATCGATCGCCTTGAGAACAGCGTCGCCGTTCTTTTCGACATACATCTTGCGAACTTCGTCCTTGACCACGGCACGGATGCCGGCGATGTCGGGGCTTTCGTTCACCTGCATGCCCTTGGCGCGCAACTGGGCAATGGCCGCTGTTTCGTTCTCGGCGTTCATCTTGCGCTGCAGGACCGCAGCGCTGGCAGATTCCTCGAGTAACACTTTCTGGAACTCAGGCTTGAGCGCATCGAATTTCGCCTTGTTCATGACAACGACGAGGGCGGTGTAGGCATGGCGGGTCAGCGACAGGTACTTTTGCACCTCGTACATCTTGGAGGAAACCATCAGCACCGGTGGATTCTCGTTGCCATCCACGGCGCCGGATTCAAGCGCCGAAAACACCTCGGCAAAAGGCATCGGTTGCGGGCTGGCACCAAGCAACTGAAAGGCCTTCAGATGAGAAGGATTTGGCGTGGTTCGGATCTTCAACCCCTTGATGTCCTCGGCCTTCGAGACCTGGCGTTTGTTGTTGGCCAGGCTGCGAAAGCCTATCTCCCAGAATGCCAGGCCTTTCAGCTGGTGTGCACCCAGGTCGTCGAGCAGGGATCGGCCTGTGGGGCCGTCCAGCACGCGGTAGAGCTGCTGCGCATCGGTGAATTGATAGGGCAAATCCAGCACATTGAGCCGGGGCGCCAGGCCCGTGAAGAAAGGGTTTCCGGTGGCGCCTATGTCGATCGTGCCGCTGCGGACGCTGTTGATCAAGGTGGAATCGTTGCCGAGCTGGCTGTTGGCGAAAACCTGAATCTCGACACCCCCCTGGGTGCGTTCCTTGACGCGCTTGCTGAATTCCAGCGCGGCAAGATGCTGTGAATCGTTCGCCGGCAGCGTATGGCCGAAACGCAGCTTGACGGGCGCAGTCTGCGCGGTGGCAAGGCCGGCAGTCGCGGCGAGAAGCAGGACGATGGATGTCAAAAACAAGCGCGTTTTCATGAGAAGTCTCCTTTATGTTTACGAAGGCAGCGGGAGGTCCCGCATGCTCCGGTTCGACGGCAATCAGTAGGTGGTCAATACGCCATCAGTGTATGAAGCACCCGAATGAGTCACAAGCGACATTTAGTCGTCCTGCGCCCTAGAAAAGCTCATCCCCTTCGGCCGCCTACAGGGAGGCCCGAAGCATGGCGTCGTAGTCAGCCGGGGTCGCCAGACGGGGGTTGGTCTTGTGGCAGTGGTCCTTCAGCGCGCCTTCAATGACCTTCGGGAAGATATCCGGCGAAACGTCCAGTTGGCGCAGGCCCGTCGGAAGTCCCAGCCGTGCATTCATCGACAAAATCGCCGGGCCCAGCGCCTTCGGATCGGAAACATCCATTGCCTGCGCCATGCGCTCCAGGCGCTGCTCGTTCTGCACCGACTCTGCCACGGCGTTGAACGCTATGACGGCCGGCAAAAAAATGGCATTCAGGGTTCCGTGGTGGAGCCGCGGGCTCAGGCCGCCGAGCGAGTGGCTGAGGCTGTGCACACAACCCAGGCCCTTCTGAAATGCCAGGGCGCCCTGCATCGAGGCGCTCATCATGTTCAGCCGGGCTTCGCGATCCTGGGGGGACGCGGTGGCGCGTTCGATGTGCCTCCACGCACGGCGCAAGCCGTCCAGTGCAATTCCGTCGGCCGGCGGGTTGAAGGCGGGCGCCATGAAGGTCTCCATGCAATGGGCAATCGCATCCATGCCGGTGGCCGCGGTCAGCAAAGGCGGCAAGCCAAAAGTCAGCTCGGGGTCGCAGATCGCCACCCGGGGTATCAGGTAGGGCGAGAGCACGCCAACCTTGCGGCCGTCGTCCAGGATCAGCACCGCACCGCGCCCGACTTCGCTGCCTGTGCCGGCGGTCGTCGGAATGGCGATGACGGGCGCCGTCTTCGCCGTGATCCTGGCAACGCCGCCCTCGATCGCCGCGAACATCCGCAGTTCCCCCTCGTGCGTCGCGCACACGGCCACCCCTTTGGCCAGGTCAATGGGTGACCCACCGCCAATGGCAATGATGCCGTCGCAGTCATGCGCGACATACAGCGCGACCGCCTGCCGCATGGCGGCTTCTGTCGGGTTGGATGGCGTCTTGTCGAAGACGACAGCCTCCTTGCCATTCGCAAGATGGGACAGGACACGGTCGACGATGCCGGCGGCGCGCACACCGGCATCCGTGACGATGAGGGGTCTCTTGACACCGATCCGGTCGCACTCGCGCTGCAGGAGCTGGACCGCGCCAAAGTCGATTTCGATTTGGGTAACGTAGTTGATGGTGGCCATGGGATCCCCGATGTTGAACTGGAACTTGTGAAGCAAACGCCGCATGCAATGCAGCCGTTTCGCGGCAACTGAAGCTGTTGGCCAGCTTGCAGTGCGCGTATTCTGGGAGTACTTCCCTCCACCTGCAAGGCACATTTTCTTGACGAGTGATCAAGAAATTTTCATGCGCTGGGGCCGCGAGTTTTTCTTGAAGCCATGCAGAAAATTTCTCGCTTGGTGCCATCACCGTTGAAACCTAGACTCTGCTCCTCATGCAAGGCAAGCAGCGCAAACCCCGTTTGCACCTTGCGCAGATTTGAAGTTTCTACAGAACGGGACCTATGCCAACACCAGTACTCATTGATCGAAAGGAGAGCGTCGCGACGGTCACGCTCAACAACGCGGCCAAGCTCAACGCCATGAACCGTGACATGTGGCTGGGTCTGGAGGCGGCTGTCAAAACGCTGTCGGCTGACGACGATGTGCGCTGCATCATCCTTCGCGGCGCCGGTGACCAGGCTTTCTCGGCGGGCGCCGACATCGAGGAGTTTCCCCGCGCGCGGCTCAACGGAACGCAGGCACGCGCCTATGCCCATGTCACCGAAGCCGCGATGCAGGCGATCGCCACTTGCCGCCACCCGACGCTGGCGATGATCCAGGGCGCCTGCGTGGGGGGCGGCCTCGAGATCGCCTCGGTCTGCGACATGCGCATCTGCGGCGTATCCAGCCGCTTTGGCGTGCCGGTCAGCCGGCTCGGCCTGGTGATGTCTTACGGTGAACTGGGCGGCCTGGTGTCACTGGTCGGTGCCAGCACCGCGCTGGAGATCCTGCTGGAAGGCCGGGTGTTCGGTGCAAAGGAGGCGCTCGACAAGCGCCTCGTGAACAAGGTGGTTGAAGACGCCGAGGTGCCGGCTGAAGTGGAGGCCATCGCCCGGCGCGTCAGCCACGGCGCTCCGCTCGTCGCGCAATGGCACAAGAAATTCATTCGCCGGCTGGCGGATCCGGCGCCGCTGACCGAAGCGGACCGGGACGAGGCCTACGCGTGCTTCGACACGGAAGACTTTCGCGCCGGCTATCAGGCATTCATCAACAAGACCCGACCGGTCTTCAAGGGGAAGTGACATGGGACCGTTGCAAGGAATGAAGGTCATCGAGCTGGCCCACATCATGTCGGGCCCGATTTGCGGGCTGATGCTCGCCGACATGGGTGCACAGGTCATCAAGGTCGAAAAAGTCCCCGGAGGCGATGACGCCAGGCGCTTCGCGCCTGTCCTGCCGTGCGGTGAGTCGGCGGCCTTCATGATCGTCAATCGCAACAAGCGGGGCATCGGCCTGAACCTGAAGACCGCAGGTGGCAAGGCGGTTCTGCTCAAGCTCCTGAAAGATGCGGACGTCGTGACCGAGAACTACCGCACCGGCACCATGGAAAAACTCGGGCTGGGGTATGAAACGCTGCGCGAGATCAACCCGGCGCTGATCTACTGCTCGATCTCCGGCTTTGGCCGCACAGGCCCCATGGCCGAGAGCGCCGGCTTCGACCTGGTGGCGCAGGGCATGAGCGGGCTGATGAGCATGACGGGCGAGGAAGGCCAGGCGCCCATCAAGGCCGGCTCACCCGTGGCCGACATCAATGCCGGGATTCTGGCGGCACTCGGCATCGCGGCCGCCTATGCCCAAAGGCTGCGCACCGGCCTGGGCCAGAGCGTGGACACCTCGCTGTTCGAGGCCAGCCTGCACCAGATGTACTGGCCGGTGGCGAGTTACTTCACCGACGGGACCGTGCTGCCCAAGATGGGCTCGGCCAACGCAACCAGTTCACCCTACCAGGCTTTCCGCTCCAAGGATGGCTGGATCAACATCGGTGCGGCCAACCAGAGCAACTACGAACGCCTGCTCGAGGTGCTGGACGCACCGGCCCTGGCATCTGATCCGCGCTTCGCCACCAATGCCGGCCGCATGGAGCACCGGCCGGAACTGGTCCGCCTGCTGACGGAGCAATTGACCCGGCGAACCACCGCGGAATGGATGGCGCTGTTCGACCGCGTCGGGCTGCCGGCCGGCCCCATTCTCGGCATCGCCGAGGCAGTCGCCCATCCCCAGACGATAGAGCGCGGAATGATCGTGGAGACCCGGCATCCCACCGCCGGCAGTGTGAAAGGGCTGGGCCTGCCCATCACGTTTTCAAAAGGGCGGGACAACAGCGGCCGGCCCGCCCCTCGCCTGGGCGAACACACCGTCGAAGTGCTGCGCGAGTTCGCATTTTCCGATGAGGACATCCGCACGCTGCGCCAGGAGGGCGCGATCTTCGCCATGGAGTGAACGCTCCGCCCCCTGCATGAAAGAGTTTTTGTTCATGAGTTCCGGCGCAAGTTGCGCCAACCCTTCAACCCGAGGAGATATCGTGTCTGCATTCAATTTACGCAAATGGCTTATGGCCCTGTGTGCCGTCGGTCTCACGGCCGGCGCCGCAGCGCAGCCTGGCGGCTACCCCAGCCACAGTATCGAGCTGGTCGTGCCCTGGCAGGCAGGAGGTGGCGCCGACGTGGTCGCCCGCGCCTTTGCGGTCGCGGCGCAAAAGCACTTGCCCCAGAGCATCGTGGTGATCAACAAGCCCGGCGCCAGCGGCGTGCTAGGCATGACCGAAGTCTGGAAAGCCAAGCCCGATGGCTACCGGCTTCTTCTGGCCTCCAGCGAGATGACCTTCCTGAACCATCTTGGCCTGGCGAAGTTTTCCTATGAAGATTTCGCGCCGATTGCCCGACTGAACGCCGACCCGGCAACCGTCGCGGTTCGCGCCGACGCGCCTTATGCAACGCTCGAGGAGTTTCTGGAGGCCGCGCGCAAACCGGGCTCGAACATCCGGGTCGGCAATGCGGGCCATGGCTCGACGTGGCATATGGCAGCGGTGGCTCTTGCGGACAAAACCCGCGCGAGTTTCAACCACATTCCTTACGCGGGAGGGGCGCCGGCGATTCTCGCGCTGCTGGGTGGCCACATCGACGCGGTCACCGTCAGCACGGCCGAGGTTTCCAGCCACGTTGCCACGGGCAAGCTCAAGGTCCTGGCGGTCATGGCCGACCGGCGCGTCAAGGGATTTGAATCGGTGCCGACGCTCAAGGAGCGCGGCATCGACGTGTCGCTTGGCATCTGGCGCGGCCTGGCCGCCCCCCGGGATACGCCGCCCGAGGTGCTGAAGGTCCTGCGCGCGGTCGTCGCGAAAACGGTCCAGGAGCCAACCCTGCGGGAAGCGCTTGAGAAGCTGAACTACAGCACCGACACCTACGCCGATGACGTGACCCTGCAGGCGGTCATGGCCCGTGAAAGCCTTTATTTCAAACAGCTGGCCGGCAAGATTGAACCCAAGCCTTGAGGCTGCCGGCCAGCGTCACCCCTTGTATGGAGACGAAACGCAACTCTGCCGCCCGTCCCTGTGCATTTTTCGCCCTTAACTTTGATCTGACGAGGAGACATTCATGAACACTACTGCATCGTACCTACGCGCCTTCTGCGGCGCTTCCCTGTTGGCCCTGGCCTGCATCCCGGCCGCGTGGTCCGCCGACGAGGTCGCGCCTCCCGACATATCGTTCAAGCCGGGCGATGTCCGCTACACCATGAACCCCGCCTCGCCCTCCCAGAGCGCGGTCCTGTTCGGCGACCCGAAACAGCCGGGCCTCTTCATCCTGCGCGTACGCATCCCGGCGAACACCAAACTACCTGTGCACACCCATCCCGACAAGGTCAGGATCGTCTCCATCATTTCGGGCACCCTCTACTTCGGCTACGGTGACAAGTTTGACGAGTCCAAGCTGATCGCCTACCCTGCAGGATCGCTCTTCAAGGAACCCATCGAGGCACCTCACTATTCGTGGACCAAGGACGGGGACGTCGTCTGTGACGTGATCGGCATGGGCCCGTCGTTCACCACGCTGGTACCGCAGAAAAACTGACGGCCCCCCGGGGCGTTCGACTGTTTCAACGCATGGTCGCTCGCCCCGCCGCCCGCTGCAAGGAATCGCCGGCATGAACTTTGATGAACCCTTTATCGATGCCCACCAGCATTTTTGGGACCTGCGGAACAATCCCTACCCCTGGCTGCAGGGGGAAGATGTCAGCGGGTTCCGGTATGGCGACTATGCCGCACTCAAGCGCGACTACCTGCCCTGCGACCTGGCCCGAGACACCGAGGGCTTTCGGCCCGTCAAGACCGTTCACATAGAAGCCGAATGGGAGCGTGCGACGCCGCTGGGCGAGACGCACTGGCTGACGCAGCTGGCCCGTGAGACGGGATGGCCTTCTGCCATCGTCGGGCATGCCAGGCTTGATGCACCGGATGTGGATGAAGTGCTCCAGGGGCAGGCCGGCTATGCGATGGTCCGTGGCATACGCCACAAGCCCGTGACCGCCGCGCTGCGTGCCGATGCCCGGCGCGGCTTGCCGGGGTCCATGGATGACGAGCGCTGGCGCAGGGGCTATGCATCGCTGGAGCACCATTCTTTTTCTTTTGATCTGCAGGCGCCCTGGTGGAACCTCGACCAGGCTGCCGACCTCGCCCGTGATTTCCCCGCTACCCGGCTCATCATCAACCACACGGGACTGCCGGCAGACCGGAGTGCCGAAGGTCTGAGCGGCTGGCGCCGGGCCATGGAACAGGTCGCGCGCCAACCGAATGCCACCGTGAAGATATCCGGTTTGGGCCAGCAGGGTCAGCCCTGGACCCAGACGGCGAATGTGCCCATCATTCGCGACACGATTGCGATTTTCGGTGCGGATCGCTGCCTGTTCGCCAGCAATTTTCCGGTGGACAGCCTGGTGGCGCGCTATGAAGACATTCTGGCGGGCTTTCTTGCCGCCATCGCAGACCGGCCACCTGAAGAGCGCCGCATGCTGCTGCATGACAACGCACAGCGTATCTACCGCTTGTAGGCTGCCTCGGCGTCTGTTGATTCAGCGGCATTGGCCAGGGCAACCTCGCTGCGAACCCACTCTGCGAAAAGCATGATGCGCGGATCGTTGATCCGTTCTTTCGGATACACCATGTAGTAGGAAAACTCGACCGGCAGGCTGATGTCGAACGGGCGCACCAGGCGACCTTGGGCCAGGTCGTGGAGCACCCAGTTCTTCTTTGCAAGGGCAACGCCCAAACCGTCGATGGCTGCATTGATCACGAGATGGCTGGGCCAGAACGAGGGACCACGCGTCGCGTCGACGCCGGTCACCCCTGCATGTGCCAGCCACATCGACCAGTCCGGATTGGAGACGTCGGTGTACTTGCTGTCGTCGTGCAGCAAAGTGTGATGTTTCAAATCTTCCGGCTTCAGCAGCGGGTGCTCGCCGCGCATGAGCGCGGGGCTGCACACCGGAAAGACTTCGACCGACAGACACACCTCGGAATGCAGGCCGGGATAGTTGCCGCGGCCATAGCGGATCGCCAGGTCGTAGTCCTCGCGCTCGAAATCGACCATGCGCGCGGACGTTGAAATCTTGAGGTCGATGTCCGTGTGCGCCTTCATGAACCGTTCCATGCGCGGAATGAGCCACTTGACGGCAAAAGTCGGAGGAACGCTGACCCGGAGCGCCGGCAGATTCTGGGCATGCAGCTGTTGGGTCGCGGCGGCCAATTGCTGGAACGCTTGCTGCACGCCGGGCAGGTAGGCACGCCCCGCTGCCGTCAACGCGAGCGCCTTGGACTCGCGCACGAAAAGAACGACACCCAGGCTTTCCTCCAGCGCCTTGACCTGATGACTCACGGCTGAGGGGGTAACGAACAGCTCATCGGCCGCGCGGGTAAAGCTCAGATGACGCGCTGCCACCTCGAACGCCCTCAAGGGATTGAGGGGGGGAATCTGACGCGCCATCTCTTGTCTCTGTTGGTAATTCAGGCTCGAAGCGAGCCTTTTAATTCTTGGAACCCTGACGGTGAGTTTACTTGAAACACATCCCGGTGTCACATCCATGAAGCCGCTCCTCCGGCCACTGCGCTTGAGGTTTCGCTTCGAGTTTCGCTTCAAGTTTTTCTTGTGCCGGGTTCAATTAAATGTCGCTTGTCCGGAGGAATCCGCAGCCATAAACTTTGCCGCCATGACCGCCATGAACGTTTTGCCGGTCACAAACCTGGAACAAAAGAATGACGAGTAAAAAATGACGAATGAACTGAGCATCGGCGCGGAGGTCTCCAGAGCCATCACGGTGGACCTGCCCCGAACCGTGGATTTTCTCGGCGAGGAGCTTCGCGTGTACGCCACACCGGAGCTGGTACGGGACATCGAGCAAGCCTGCCTCGACTTTCTCCTGGAGCATGTCAGCCCCGGGGAGAACTCCGTGGGCATCGCAATTGATCTCAGCCACAGCGCGGCCACGCTGGTTGGCATGGCGGTGCAGATCACCGCCACGGTCATTGCCATGGACGGACGCAAGGTCAGCTTCAAGGTCACGGCGGTGGACGGCATCGAAGAGATCTGCAGCGGAACACACAGCCGGTTCATCGTGGACGTGGCCAAGCTCCGCGGGCGTGTTCACGACAAGGCCCAACGCGCCCTGGCGGTGCGCTGACCTTATTCCTTATCTCTTATCTCTTCCCGCCACATTCGTTCTTCTTCTTTTCTTCTTTTTCTTTGTCTTCTGGATCCCCATGCAACGCTACAACAATCTGATTGCCAGCTGCTGGGTTGCCGGCGCAAGCTACGCACCCAATATCAACCCTTCCAACCTGGCAGATGTCCTGGGTGAGTACGCCCAGGCAGATGCATCCCATGTCGACGCGGCGGTGGACGCGGCGCGAGCGGCGTTCCCGGGCTGGTCGACCTCGGGTATTCAGTTGCGCAGCGATGCGCTCGACCGGATCGGCACCGAAATCCTTGCGCGAAAGGAAGAACTTGGCACACTGCTCGCGCGGGAGGAGGGGAAAACAAAAGCCGAAGGCATCGGTGAGGTCACCCGTGCGGGGCAGATCTTCAAATTTTTCGCGGGGGAATGCCTGCGCATGGCCGGCGAGAGCATGGCTTCCGTGAGGCCGGGCATCGGCGTGGAAATCACGCGCGAACCCGTTGGCGTGGTGGGGCTGATCACCCCGTGGAACTTTCCCATCGCGATCCCGGCCTGGAAAATCGCACCGGCTCTGGCCTGGGGCAACTGTGTCGTCTTCAAGCCTGCCGACATCGTGCCTGGCTCTGCGTGGGCGCTGGCCGAGATCATCTCGCGCAGCGGCATCCCGGCCGGGGTGTTCAACCTGGTGATGGGCCGGGGCAGCGTGATCGGCGAGGCGCTGGTCCATCACGCCGGTATCGATGCCGTGAGTTTTACAGGCTCGGTGGGCGTGGGCCGGCGCATTGCGCAAGCCTGCGTTGCCAGCTTCAAGAAAATCCAGCTGGAGATGGGGGGCAAGAATCCGCAGGTCGTGCTTGACGACGCCGACCTGACCCAGGCGGTGGAACTCTGTGCTCAAAGCGCGTTTTATTCAACCGGTCAGCGTTGCACGGCCTCCAGCCGTTTGATCGTGACCCAGGGTATCTACGGCCGGTTCGTGGAAGCCCTGCAGGCGCGCATCGCCCGGATCAGGGTTGGGGACGCGCTTGCCGCGGGGACCGACATGGGGCCGGTCTCCTCGCAGGCCCAGCTTGAACAAAACCTCAGCTACGTGCACATCGGGCAATCGGAAGGCGCAACGCTGGCGTTCGGCGGCGAACGTATCAAGGCGGACAAGGACGGCTTCTTCATGACACCGGCGCTCTTCACCGACAGCACACCTTCCATGCGGATCAACCGCGAAGAAGTCTTTGGCCCGGTGGCCAGCGTGATCCGCGTGGCGGACTACGAGGAAGCGCTGGAGGTCGCCAACGACACGTCGTTCGGACTCTCCGCCGGCATCGCGACCACCTCGCTGAAGTACGCCACCCATTTCAAGCGCCACAGCCAGGCGGGCATGGTGATGGTGAACCTGCCGACGGCCGGAGTGGACTATCACGTGCCCTTCGGCGGCCGCAAGGGGTCAAGCTATGGGCCCCGCGAGCAGGGCCGGTACGCCCAGGAGTTTTTCACGACGGTGAAGACTTCCTACACGCTGGCCTGAGCCGGCTCTACGGGCGCCCCGGTCGCCATCCGGGTGCCGCATCGGCCGCCATCGGCCCCGGGGCATTGCCAGCGCGGGCGGTTGAACCTTACACTGGTCCTGCAACCGTCATGGCGGCGGTTCCGTTCAACAAGGTCGGTCATTCAGCGACGCACATTCATACGCGCCAGTGCACGGCTGGCGCACGTTTGGGCCGTGTCATGAAGAAAGCCCTGCTTCTCATCGCATCCTATGTCGTGGCGTTTGCCGCGGGCTTCGCCGCGGGCATCTATGCCTTGCCTGTCCTCACGGCGCCACCGGCGCCCTCCGCCACCGAGATCGCCTCCCAGGTAGGCCAGGCCACATACACGGGCCAGTTCCGCCGGGACCTCAAGGACAGTGACCTGTTTCACTGGGGTGAAGGCACGGTCTCGGTCAGCCCGCAAAGCATTGCCCTGTCGGGAAGGCTTGCGCCGGGGCCGGACTACAAGCTGTATCTGTCGCCCGAGTTCGTCGAAACAGAGGCGGACTTTGTGCGCCTGAAGGCACGCATGATGCGCGTCGGGGACGTCAAAACCTTCGAGAACTTCGTTGTTTCAGTCCCGGGGTCGGTCGACATTTCACGCTACAACACGGTGATCGTCTGGTGTGAGTCTTTCAGCCAATTCATCACGGCCGCCAGGTATCGCTAGACGCAGAAAACCGTGCACCGGTTCGCTGGCGTCGAGCGGTCGCACAGGCGGTGATCTTGACGAAGATGCCGGCAAGGCCACAGCCCGCATCTGCCCGGCGGCAGAGCCCTCAGTCCCACTTCGGCGCAAGACCGTCCGGATTGGCCAGGCGCTCGCCGCGGTCGAGTGTCGCGATCTGTGCCATGTCCTCGTCGGTCAACCGCAGCTGCTGCGCCAGCAAATTGCCCTGCAGGTTGACGCGCCGGGTGGACGACGGAATCACGGCGTAGCCCAGTTGCAAAGCCCAGGCCAGAGCCACCTGCGCGGGTGTGGCGCCGTGCTGCTGCGCGATCTGCCGGATCACCGGGTCCTGCAACACCTTGCCGTAGGCCAGCGTCATGTACGAGGTGATGTGAATGCCCTGGCTGCGTGCGAACTCAGCGACCCGGCGGTTTTGCAGGTAGGGGCTGAGTTCGATCTGCAGGGTGGCGATACTGGCGGCGCCCACCACCTCGATGGATTCCTGCAGCAAGGCGATGTTGAAGTTGGAGACACCGATCTGCTTTGTCAGTCCTTGCGCCTGGGCCTCCATCAAGGCGCCCAGCGTGTCGGCCAGCGGCACCGCCTGGCCAGGAGACGGCCAGTGGATCAGCGTGAGGTCCACCTGGTCGGTGCGCAGTTTGGCCAGGCTGTCCTTGAGGCTGGGAATGACGCGGTCTCTGGCGAGGTGTTCGGTCCAGATCTTGGTGGTCAGGAAAAGCTCACTGCGCGGCACGCCGCTGGCGGCAATGGCCTGGCCGACCTCGGCTTCGTTGCCATAAATCTGCGCCGTGTCGATGAGCCGATAGCCGAGGTCCAGCGCGTTGCTGACGGAGTCGACAACGACCCGGTCTTTCAGGCGGAAGGTGCCGAGGCCGAATGCGGGAATGATGGGAAGGGTCATGTTGGTGTCCTTGTTTCTGCGGAATGAATGAATAAGTCAGTGGGCGGGCACAGGGCCCTGGCTGGCCGCGCGGGCCGGCACGCCGTCGCGCACGTCCAGCCGGCCGCTCCAAAAAGTGAGCGCCAACGCCACCAGCACCACCCCCGCGCCTATCCACGGCGTGTGCATCAGGCCCAGGTGCGTGACCACCAGGCCGCCGGCCCAGGCCGCAAAGGCAATGCCGAGGTTGAAGGCGGCGATGTTCAGGCCCGAGGCCACGTCGATCGCCTGCGGTGTGTGGCGCTCCGCCTGGCTCACCACATACACCTGCAGGCCCGGCACATTGCCGAACGCCACGGCGCCCCAGAGCAGTACGGTGGCCACCGCCAGCCACGGATGCGGCGCGGTGAATTGAAACAGCAACAGCACGGCGGCGAGCAGCGCGAAGATGATCTTCAGCGCGGCAATTGGCCCACGGCGGTCGGCCAGGCGCCCGCCCCAGAGATTGCCCACCGCCACCGACACACCGTACACCAGCATCACCCAGCCGACGGCGCCGGCGCTGAAGCCCGACTGCTGCAGGATGGGTGCCAGAAAGGTGAAGGGAATGAAGGAGCCGCCGTAGCCGATGGCCGTCTTGGCATAGACCAGCAGCAGGCGCGGCTGAGCCAGCACCTGGAACTGCTGCGCCAGCGAGGCCGGTGGCGTGTGCTTGATGTGGCGCGGCACGAACAGCAGGCTCACCAGGAAGGCGATGGCGCCGAGAGCCGACACCGCCAGGAAGGTTTCGCGCCAGCCGAAGTGCTGGCCGATGAAGGTGCCCAGCGGCACGCCGGTGACCAGCGCCACCGTGAGGCCGGTGAACATGATGGCAATGGCGCTGGCGGCCTTGTCCTTGGGCACCAGGCCGGTGGCAATGGTGGAGCCGATGGAAAAGAACACGCCATGCGCGAGGCCCGTGAGAATGCGCGCGGCGATCAACGAGTTATAGCCCGGCGCCTGCCAGGCCAGCAGGTTGCCCAGTGTGAACAGGGCCATCAGCCCGAGCAGCAGGGTTTTGCGCGGCAGTTTGCCGGTCAGGGCGGTGAGCACCGGCGCGCCGATGGCGACGCCCAGCGCGTACAGGCTGACCAGCAGGCCCGCCGAGGGCAGGCTGATCTGCAGGTCGGCGGCCACAGTGGGCAGCAGGCCGACGATGACGAACTCGGTCGTTCCGATGGCAAAGGCGCTGATCGTCAGCGCAAGAAGGGCAATGGGCATGAGAGGCTCCGGAGGTTTCACGAAGCCTGCAGTGTGGGCTTTTTATCTTTGCAGAATAAGCCCTGTACGCGCACAATATAGTTGACTAGAAATCAACAATGCCATGCACGTTACACCCTGAAGCTACGCCCTGAAAAACCATGAAGACCACGATTGAAGAACTGCTGGCCTTCCGCGCGGTGGTGGACACCGGCTCCATCACCGCGGCGGCCGACCAGCTGGGGCAAACCGTCTCGGGCATCAGCCGCGCGCTCGGCCGGCTGGAGAAAAAGCTGGCCACCACCCTGCTGCGCCGCACGACGCGGCGGCTGGAGCTGACCGAAGAAGGCCAGACCTTCCTGGCCCGCACCCGCGCCATCCTGGACGCCATGGACGAGGCCGAGGACGAACTGGTGACGCGGCGCCAGCAACCGGCCGGCTTGCTGCGGGTCAATGCCGCCTCGCCCTTCATGCTGCACGCCATCGTGCCGCTGGTGCCGGAATTCAGCGCGCTGTTTCCGAAGATCCAGCTCGAGCTCAACACCGACGACCTCAACGTGGACCTGCTGGCCCAGCGCACCGACATCGCCATCCGCATCGGGCCGCTGCGCGACTCCACGCTGCACGCGCGGCCGCTGTGCAGCAGCCGCCTGCGCGTGCTGGCCAGCCCGGCCTACCTTGAAAAACACGGCAGACCCAAACGCGTGGCAGACCTTGCCAGCCATGCGCTCATCGGCAACAGCCAGCTGCCAACACTGAACCAGTGGCCGCTGCGCGGGCCGCAGGGCGACAGCTACGCCGCAGCCCTTGCTTTCAGCGCTTCCAGCGGCGAAACCATGCGGCACCTGGCGCTGGCGGGCATGGGCATCGTCTGTCTGGCCGACTTCATGACCGAAGCGGATCGCGCGAACGGCAAGCTGGTGCAGCTGCTGGCGCGCGACACCGTCGAAGTGCGGCAGGCCGTCAACGCGGTGTACTACCGCAACACGGCGCTGTCGTCGCGCATCACGGCGTTTCTGGATTTCATCGCGGCTCGGCTGCGCTGACCCGACAACAGAACCCTGGCTGGAGCTGAAATCACGCGGGCCCAGCGCGGCACGGCGCGCAACTTATCGTCCGCTGCCGAGGAACTTCCCAATCAACGCAACGGTCGCATCAGGGCTCTCCTCCATGAGCCAGTGCCCCGCCTTTGGCACCACCTCTTCCTGGACATTCGTCGCCGCGTTGCGCATCACAACGGCCATGGTTGCGCCGAATGATTTTTCGCCGCCGATGGCCAGCACGGGCATGGCCAGTTTGGTTTTGGACCAGGTGATGTTGTCCGCCACGTCTTTCGCAGCAATGGCCGTGAACTGGGAGAAGGCAGCCCGCATGGCGCCACGCTGCGCATATTGCCTGGTGTAGTGAACGCGCGTCGCTTCGTCTATCTTGGACGGGTCGCCAGCGAACTCATTCCAGAAGCGATCGAGGTAGATGCGTTCGCGCCCGGCCACCAGACGCTCGGCATCGCGGCCAGAAAAATTAAAATGCCAAAGTTGCGGGCTGAGAACGATCTGATCCCATGGCGCAATGCCCGGAACGGGCGCGTCCATCACGACCAATTTATCCACTTTATCGGGATAGCTCGCCGCGTAAGCATAGGCAACCATGGTGCCGATGTCGTGACCGACCACTGCGGCATGGTCTTGTCCCAGCTGCGTGACGACCGTCCGGATATCGGTGGCCTGCGACTTCTTGTCATAGCCGCCGGTCGCTTTCGACGAGCGTCCCATGCCGCGCAGATCGGGCACGATGACCATATGCGTCTTGGCCAGGTCCTGCGCCAGCGGCCCCCACATGTCCCCTGTGTCGCCGAAGCCGTGGATCAACACCACGGCCGGGCCGGCCCCGCCCGAGCGAACGAAAATGTTCGTTCCGTCCTGCATGGTGACCGTGCGAGTTTTGAAGCCTGCGGGCAGGGACGGCGGCGCGGCGGTGGCGGTGCCGGCGTAGAGCACCGCGCTTAGCATCGCTGAAAAAATAATATTGCGTGTTTTCATGGTGACTTCCTCACGTTGAGATGGATACGATGAAAGACAGGAGATCAGGTACGGGTGATGGATGCGCCACCGTCAACCAACGAGGCAGTACCGGTGACGAACGACGAATCGTCTGAAGCCAGGTAGAGCACCGAACGGGCCAGCTCTTCAGGCCGTGCCGGCCGCTTCAGCGCGTGCAGATTGGTCACGAACGATTGGGATTCGGGGGTGTTGTTCATGGCCCGATACATCTCGGTGTCTACCGCGCCCGGCAAGATGGCATTGACCCGAATGCCTTGCGGACCATACTCCGCCGCCAGGGCCTGTGTCAATCCGATCAGCCCGGACTTGCTGGCGGCATAAGCGGCCACACCGGGGAAAGCAAATGTATGACCGACAAAAGTCGAGGTAAAAATAATCGAACCGGCGCCCGTTTTTTGCATGGCTGCAAGCTGGTGTTTTGCGCCAAAGAAGGCGCTGGTCAAATTGGTGCTCAGGGCCTCATTCCAGCCTTGCGCCGAAATTCCGGTGCTCGGGCCCATTTCGCCCAGCGTACCGGCGTTGTTGAAGGCAATGTCCAGCCGGCCAAATTTCGCCACGGCCAATTCAACCAGCGCTTGGGCAAAGGCTTCCGATTGCACATCGCCGGCCAATGCCACGGCCGTGCCGCCGTCGGCCGCAATCTCGGCCACCAGGCTGTCCAGTTCCGGCTGGCGGCGGGCAGCCACCACCACGCGCGCGCCTTCGGCGGCAAAAAGCCTGGCCGTCGCGCGGCCTATGCCGGAACTGGCGCCTGTGACGATGGCCACTTTGTCCTTGAGTCTTTGGGTTGTGAGCGTATTCATGGTGATGTCCTGAAAGTTGAGTGAATGACAAAAGCTTGGGGTCGGTTAGCCCGATAGCCAGCCGATAAAGCCAATGTACGATTCATCTTCTGTTAGAAGAAGGTCTAAAAAGTGTTTTGATCACTCAGCTTTTATGAATTGGCGAGGCTTGGATGACCCGCTAGATGGCAAGGCACGAAAGGTTGCCCAAGCCATACGTTGCAGGGTTTTTGCTCGCATGCACACATCTTGTGATCCATTGAAGAACAGGACGGCAACTTGATGTTGCACCAATGCCAGGTTGTTCCATTCGAGGCCACCGGCAAACTCGCGGCCAGCATGATCAAGGGCCCTGCGCTCAAGGTCTATCCCGGCGCGCCGCGCGACCTGCGTCACGAACCAGGACGACATCAATAGGGAGCTGCTGGCCGTCATCAAAGGCTGAGCGTTTCAAGCGCGATGGCCACAGCCCGGCCCTGCGCCGTTTTAGAAACCCACACATGCCCCACGCAAAAGCCGGGCGCACCTTCCAGGTCAGTGATTTTTACGGAGCCGGGCTTGTTTGCGTCAGCGCGTTCAGCACCAGTGCGAGCGCCGCCACCGGCGCCAGGATGGCCCAAAATCCCATGGGCTTGAAAGCCAGCGCACCGCCGAGCGAGCCTATCGCGAAGGCCGTGATGGCCGGCCACATCCCGCGCGCACGCGTCGCCGCAGCTGCGGATCCCGGCGCCTTGGTCAACAGGTCAATCAGGTCCATGGATATCTGGGTCACATTACCGGTCATCACGGTGGACGGACTCATCTTCGAGAAGGTGCTTCGCGACGCCGCGTTCTGCACCGACATGCCGAGCACGCCCAGCAAGCCCACCACGATCACCTGCCAGCCGTCCTGGTGCAGAAACGGCGTGGCGAGCACACCGCTGGCCATGAATGCCAGCAGCAGTAGCAGTTGCACAACCACCACCGCCACGCCAGACGCACGGCCCTCCCGCTCACAACGCAGTTGCCAGGCACGGGTCGCCACCACGCCGGCCACAAAGGCCGGCAGCGCCAGCAACTTGCCCAGCACGGCGGCGCTGCCGGCGCCCGCGATCGCCGCGCCTATAAGCACGAAGTTGCCGGTGACGTGAGCCGTGAACAGCCCAAACAGCGCGACAAACCCGAAGGTGTCTACGAAGCCCGCCGTGAACGAGAGCAGGATGCTCACACGCCGGCTGACCATGGGCCCGGAGGCGTCTGGCGTCGCCGGCGCGGGCGCAGGCGCGGAGGAAAACGCCTGCGGCGCGGTGGCGGTGGGATTGGTGGTACTCATTGATATGTCCTCGGGATGTGGAACGCCAGCGCCGGCGGCTTCAGGCCAAGCCTGCTCTTGCAGCAGACGGTGCCCTGCCCGCCGGCAACCCCGGCGCCAGGAGTGAAGAGTCAAGAGCTTGTTTCTTGACTGATAGAGAATGGGCTTTCCAAGCCTCCCGGTTTGCGGCTTTTCTGCCCTCACACCGTCATTCTTCATAGATGCCGCGCGCAAAACCGGTACGCGGCAGCCAAAAATCGCACTTTTCAACAAGCCATTCCATGCAGGCTGTCCTATGATGCTAGCACTGTCACCTTTGCGCCGCCCTGCGCGCTGACGGACGTCGCCACGTGGTCATGCCCAAAACCGAATCGGCCACAGTGACGTCCACATCCGCCGGGGTCCTGCCCATATCCTGAGGAAGGAACCGACCATGCCAACATCCGGCGAACACATCGTAGTCAAAGCCCACGAATTCCAGTTGCTGGATGCGAACGGTCAGCAGCAAGCGCGCCTAGGCGCGACCGCTAACGGCGTGGCGCTGACCATGGGCAGCAGTGGCAGCGGACCACAGCTGTGGCTTGGCGCGGACGCGGGCGGAGACGCCGCCCTGCAACTCTTCGACCGGGACACCGGTGCGAAGCGCGTCGAGATCAGCCTGGACGCCAAAGGCACGCACGTGTTTTTGGCTGGCGAAGGCGGACAGCAAAGCTACTTGTTCCTGAAAAACGGCGGGCCGACCGGCGTAGTGCTGACCGACCAGGCGGGCAAGCGCCGCGCCCAGGTGATGGTCGATGCTGCCGGAAAACCCGACATCAGCACCGATCCATCCTGACCCATTTGCACAACAAGGACCATTGCCATGACATCCACGCACCTCAATCCCGACAGCCCCGAAAGCTTCTCGCACGGGAAAGTAACGTTCAAGGCTGTAGCCATGAGCCCGTCAGCAACGGACACCGCCTTGCAGGTCGTCTGCTTTCCCGACCAGACGCTGAACCAGACCT
Organism: Polaromonas sp. P4_F9; assembly: GCF_056401235.1. Classification (NCBI taxonomy): domain Bacteria; kingdom Pseudomonadati; phylum Pseudomonadota; class Betaproteobacteria; order Burkholderiales; family Comamonadaceae; genus Polaromonas; species Polaromonas sp. P4_F9. The sequence continues at coordinate 31,111 of NZ_JBFUJT010000014.1, forward strand.
ACGGCGGCGGCACCGAGCTGATAGATGCAGGCTTCAAGGGCGCCATTCGAGACCTGCGCAGCGAGGATATTTTTCGCGGTGAACGGCTCGAAACGCTGCTGCTACAGCCCGCGCGCCAGCAGATCCCCGCGCGTAACCTGCTACTGATTGGCTTGGGCGACCCAACCATGCTGACACTGGACACACTCACAGCCGTGGGTCGTGTCGCCGCGCGCGAAGCCATCAAGCTCAACGTCTGGAGTTTTTGCTTCGCGCCCAGCCTGAAGGACGCGGGGCTCTCGCTGTTCGACGCGTCCGAGGTGTCTGTCGCGCTCGCACGCGGCATGACACAGGCCATTTCCTGGGCACAGACGCTGCATGCGCGAGGTCTGCAGCAAGACTTCCTTCTGGAGGAGGTCATATTCCTGGCAGGCACGCAACATCTCGAAAGCTCACTCAAGGGATTGAGGACCGCTTTCGGCAAATGACCGCATTCATGCTCTCGCCTCTATTCGAGCTGACGGTTTCCCCACTGGACCTGATCGTCCGTACGCTGGTCGTGTACGCGATCGTGTTGGTTCTATTGCGGATAGCCGGTCGCCGTCAGATCGCTCAGATGGGTCCCACCGAGTTGGTGGCGATGCTGCTGATCAGCAACGCCGTGCAGAACTCCATGGTTGGCGGGGACAGCTCGCTCGCTGGGGGCCTGATCTCCGCCGCCACGCTCGTCGTGTGCAGTCGCGCCATCCGCTACCTTACGTTTCACAGCCACGCCATGAGTGCCCTCATCGAAGGCAAGCCCATTACCGTGGTCATCGACGGAAAGATACTGGGCGCTGAACTCCGTAAGGTGCTGATGACAGCGCCGCAGCTCCGCGCATTGCTCATGCTGCAGGGTGTCGAAGACATGGCCGAAGTCCGGCGGGTGGTGCTCGACTCCGAGGGCCGGCTGATCGTCACCCACAAAGGCTCCCCCATCGAGTCGGAAATCGACAAACAAGAGTCGACATGAGCGCATCCAGCACAGCTACTCCCGGCAGCTGGGCGCCCTTGGCGGAACCACTGTTCCGCACCCTGTGGATCGCCACCCTGATCGCCAATACCGGTACCTGGACGCAGGACATGGCGGCCAGCTGGATGATGATATCGGCGACCGACTCGCCGCTGCTCGTATCACTAATGCAAGGCGCGGCCAGCCTGCCTTACTTGCTGTTCGCCTTCCCGGCAGGCGTACTTGCCGACAGCCTTAACCAGCGCACCATGCTTGTCACGGCGGCCTTCTTCGTGGCCTGCGTGTCGGCGCTCATGGCCGGTTTGTCGCTGGTAATGCCCATCGCGCCCTGGATGCTGCTTCTCTACGTTTTCGCCATGGGTGCGGGCGGTGCGTTCTACTATCCGGTCTGGAAAGGCGTGGTGCCACAACTCGTCAAGCCGGAACTGCAGACCTCGGCATTTGGCCTTGACGGCGTTTCCGTGAACCTTGCGCGTGCGTTGGGACCCGCCATAGCCGGTATCCTCATCGGCCTTCAAAGCCCATCGCTCGCGCTGGCCTTCAATGCGCTATCCTTCATCGCCTTGGCCTTGCTTCTGCTCCGCTGGACGCCCGAGGTGCGGACGGTCAAGCCCATCTCTGCCACAGCATTCGTCTCGTCATTGCGCACCGGCATCCAGTTCGCACGCTTTTCGCCTGCGGTGCTGCGCATCCTGAGCAGAAGCCTAATGTTCCTGTTACCGGCCAGCGTGATGTGGGCGCTGCTGCCGCTGATCGGACGTAAGGCCATGGGACTTTCATCGGGCGGATACGGCATGCTGGTGGGCAGCGTCGGTCTCGGCGCCATCGCCGTCATCGGACTGATGCCGCGGCTCAAGAGCCGACTGGGCACGGAAGGCATGATGTTCGCGGGCAACCTGTGCTTCATCGCCAACTTGGCGGCTCTCGCCTACGTCCCGCATTTTGGGACCCTGTGCGCGACCATGGCGCTCGCCGGCGCCGGCTGGATACTGGTTCTCTCCAACTTGCAGGCAAGCCTCCTGCCGGCCACACCCACCTGGGTGCGCGGCCGCGTCATCGCCATTTACTCCTTGACGTTTTTTGGCGGTGTCAGCGCGGGCAGCATTGTCTGGGGCTTCATCGCCCAGCTCTCCAGCCCCCAGATTGCACTGACGATCGCGCTGCTTACGCTTGCAGTCACCGCTACCTGTGGTCTCTTTCTGACCCTGCCATCGACCGGCAGTGCCAGCGCCACACCATCGCCGCCGCTCCCCCTGGCCACGATGACGCCGGTCTTCAGCGAGACCCTCGATATACAGGGGGAAGGACCCATCGCCGTCTACAACGACTACCAGGTTCCGCCTCAGAACCGCGCGGAATTTCTCGAAAAAGTCATCATGCTCGGAAGGATCAGACGAAAAAACGGCGCCTACCAATGGGGCATTTTCGAAGACCTTGAGAACCCAGCGCTGCAAAAGGAACGATTCATGGTGTCGTCCCGGACTGAGTATGGGGACCAGAACGACCGGATCTCCGACGAAGACCAGGCCGTGTTGTCCGACATCATCGGGTTGACCGTGACCAGGCAGCCCCCAGCGCAGCGATACTTCAGACTGGAGGCCATCAATTGAGCATGGAGGCTGCCGGCCCCTTCGAGCCGGCGCTTGCACTTTTTACGACCGGGATGTCAACGCAAACCTGTATCAGACATTACCTTGACTCTTTTTTGGAGAACTCGACCATGTTCGCCACACCCAAAACGAATGAGCCAGTCACTCAGTCACTAGATTCTTTTGGGTGCATGTCAGGGCTATTGGGGAAAAATCAGGAACCTGGCTCTGGAATCAGATTTTTCCGTTGACAGGACCGCTCCAGGGCAAGTGCAAACGCCGGCGAGCGACCGAGGCTTCCTAACGGGAGTGTCGCCAGGCGCCACACCGCCGCCGGATTTTTCACGCACACCATGCCTTCGAGCATGACTTCGAGACGAGTTCTGTGTACCCGCGAACCATGACCCCGCAGCAGAACCGGCGCATTTTGCGGATCGACGACATGCCCTCGATCCATGAGGACTTTCTTGTCTTGGGTGTCCCAGCACGCCTTTGAGCGCGCCTTCGCTTTGCGCTTTCATCCAGGCGCAGATTTCTTTGTAGCTGGCTTCACCTTAACGCGCAGTGCGACGATCCCAGCACAGCGCGGCCACGAGCAGGAGGCCGCCGACCAACCCCAGGTGTTCAAGAAAAGCATTGCGGTTGTGGAACTGCTCCATGCCGCTCATGGTCCAGAACGGGTGGCCGATGACCGTGGCGATCACGGTGAACCCGGCCAGCGCGAGCGCGCCCAGGGCCGACCACAGGCCGCGGCCCAGCAGCATCAGCGCCGCGCCGACCAGCTGCGTGGCGAGCGTCGCGGCGGCAAAGACCGGCGCCGGGCTCAGGCCGAAATGCTGGGCCTCGCCGATCGCTGCGTCGAAATTCAACAGCTTGGATACGCCGCTGTAGACGAAGGCGATCGCCAGCAGGACTTTGGCGGCCCAGAGCGCCTGTGTTGAAAATTGTGGGTTGTGGGTGTCCATGGCGTTGTCCGTGGTGACCATTCTTGTCATTCTTTATCTACAGCCAGCAGGCGCAGCCCAGCGCGCCCCAGAAGCTCTTCTCGTCCGACACCGGCGTGTTGGCCAGCCAGCTTTTCGTGTGCGCATGGCCATGAACGGCGCAAGGCTTGACGCAGCAATCGGCAAACGGCAGCAGGGCCTTGCGTTGCGTGGTTGGGGCGGCGCGGCCCGGCTGGTTGCCACCCAGTGCAGGTTCGCGCCAGTAGCCACCGTAGGCGTTGGTCGGCGCCCAGTCGTTGGCGGCTTTGGGCATCGGTGGCGCGAGCCTGGCGAAGTCGCCGTCGCCATGCACGATGCGGCCGCCAACCACTGTCAGGTGCGAGACCAGGTCCTTGATGTCGGCCTCTGGCACACCGAAGAAGTCGCGCGAGGGCACGATGAAATCGGCCAGCTGGCCGGCCTTGATCTGGCCCTTTTGCCCGTCGGCATTGGCGAACCAGGCGCTGCCGGTGGTCCACAGCCGCAGCGCGGTGTCGCGGTCGAGCAGGTTGTCGGGCCGGTACATCGTGGTGCCGCCGACGGTCTGGCCGGTGATCATCCAGTACAGGCAGATCCAGGGGTTATAGCTGGCGACGCGGGTCGCATCGGTGCCGCCACCGACGGGCAGACCCGCATCAAGCATCTTGCGGATCGGCGGCGCTTGCTCGGCGGCCCGGGCCCCATAACGCTCGATGAAATATTCGCCCTGGTAAGCCATGCGGTGCTGCACGGCGATGCCGCCGCCCAGCGCCTTGACGCGCTCGATGTTGCGCAGGCTGATGGTTTCGGCATGGTCGAAGAACCAGTGCAGGCCGTTGAAGGGAATGTCGCTGTTGACTTTCTCAAACGTATCGAGTGCGCGGCCTATCGATTCGTCGTAGGTCGCGTGCAGCCGGAAGGGCCAGCGCTTTTCGACCAGCAGGCGCACGACGCCTTCGAGCTCGTCCTCCATGCTCGCAGGCAGGTCGGGGCGCGGTTCGCGGAAGTCCTCGAAATCGGCAGCGGAGAACACCAGCATTTCGCCGGCGCCGTTGTGGCGGAACATGTCGCTGCCGGACAGCGGCGGCAACATGTCGGTCCACTGCCTGAAGTCGTCTATCTCCTGCTTGGGCCGCTGCGTGAACAGGTTGTAGCCGATGCGCACGGTGAGCTCATCCGCGTCACGCAGTTTCTCGATCACGCGGTAATCGTCGGGGTAGTTCTGAAAGCCGCCGCCGGCGTCGATCACCGAGGTGATGCCGAGTCGGTTGAGTTCGCGCATGAAGAGCCGGCTCGAGGCCTCCTGCGCGTCGGGGTCGAGCTTGGGGCCTTTGGCCAGCGTGGCGTAAAGAATCATCGCGTTCGGCTTGGCAAGCAGAAGGCCTGTCGGGTTGCCACTGGCGTCGCGCACGATCTCGCCGCCGGGGGGGTTCGGCGTGTCCTTGCCGTAGCCAACGGCGCGCAGCGCCGCGCCGTTCAGCAACGCGCGGTCGTACAGGTGCAGGATGAAGACGGGGGTGTCGGGCGCGACGGCGTTGATTTCTTCCAGTGTCGGCAAGCGCTTTTCGGCAAACTGGTGCTCGGTGAAACCGCCGACCACGCGCACCCACTGCGGCGCCGGCGTGCGCGCCACCTGCGCCTTGAGCATCGCCATCGCGTCGGCCAGCGAAGGCACACCGTCCCAGCGCAGCTCCATGGTGTAGTTCAGGCCGCCGCGGATCAGGTGCGTGTGGCTGTCGTGCAGGCCGGGCAGCGCGGCGGCGCCACCGAGGTCAATCACCTGCGTCTTGCTGTCGGCGTGACGCATGACTTCTTCGCGGTCACCGACGGCGATAAATTTGCCACCGGCGATGGCCACGGCCTGGGCCACCGGGTTCTGCCGATCCAGCGTGGTGAAGCGGCCGTTGATGAAGATGATTTCAGCGGGGGTGATGGAAGCGGTCATGCGCGTCTCCAGGAGTTGGTCAAAGGAGGACCAGCAACAGAAGTGCGTTCGCGCTGGTCAATTTTTTCGGGGAACTACTAGACTACTCTTTGCGGAATAACCAGTCGTGCACCAGCTCGGTGTAGCGCGGCATGATCAGCCAGACGACGATGGCGACGATGACGGCGGCAAGGATGCCGTGCGCGACTCCGTATGCACCCAGCACAGGAAAAGCTTTAAACACGGGTCCAAACGCCCACGGCACCACCATGGTCAGCGGCCAGATCACCGAGGTGGTGATCAGCCACTGCTTCCACGCTGGTGGCTTCACCGCCGGCTCGCCGGCTGCAGGGGACTCGGGCTGGAACCAGTAATCGATGCCGGCGCCGACGCTGACCCGTTCGGCGGCCGCCAGCTGAGGCTGCACGGCCTCGATCAGGCGTGCTCGCTCGGCCGACTGGTACCAGCGTGTCGCGTCGTCATGCGTGGCAAAGCTCACGATGATGGTGTAGTCGACGCCGCCCTCGGTCGGACGCACGACCTGCACCCCCTGGTGGCCCGGAAAGGCCGCGGCAGCCCCCATGGTCTCGACAAGCCAGGCCTCATACGCGGCGTGTGCGCCGGCGCGCACACGGTGACGCACGACGAAACTGACGCTGTCGGCGGACGCGCTGACCCGCTGGTCAGCGGCAGCAAGGGGGGTGCTCGCGACGCTGTTCATGGTGTGCTCTCAGCCAACCTTGCGCGCCGGCATCTTGTGCACATGCGTGATCGCGTAGTCGATACCCGAGCCGTAGGCGCCGGAGTGCTCCACGACGATGCCGGTGGTGGCGGCGTAGGTTTCCTTGCGTGCCCAGTCACGCTGCATTTCCAGCAGGAACTGCTGCCAGGTGATTGGCACGGCGCCCGCCTGAATCATGCGCTGCACCGACATGTTGTGTGCCGCGACCGAGGTGCCGCCGGAGGCATCCTCTACAAAGTAGACCTCATAACCATCCGCCATCGCCTCGAGCGCCGGGAAGTTCAGGCAGACCTCCGTCCAGAGCGCAGCGAGCACCAGCTTTTTGCGGCCGAACTTCTTCAATTCAGCCTTCACGGCCTCGTCATCCCAGGTGTTCATGCTGGTGCGCTCGAAAATCTTGTTATTGGGCAGTACGGCGAGCAGTTCAGGCCAGATGTTGCCCGAGAAAGACTCGGTCTCCACCGAAGTCAGCACCGTCGGTACCTTGAAAGCCTGGGCCGCCTTGGCCAGGCCGATGACATTGTTCTTCAGCAATTGCCGGTCGATGTTGGCTACGCCGAATGTCATTTGCGGCTGGTGGTCGATCAAGACCAGCGCGCAGTTTTGCGGGGTCAGCAGTTCGAGTTTGCCTTGCGTCATGATGCTTCCTTCAGGGGGTGGTTTAAAACGAAATGAGCCTGAATCCTAGACTGCTTCCTATAAGATGACTAGTTAGCAATTTGGAACCAAACTGCATCCAAAGAGGAAACAATGGACCGACTCGACGCCCTGCAGGCACTGGTACTTTCAAAACAGGTCGGCAGCTTTTCGGGGGCCGCGCGCGCATTGGGTGTGACGCGCTCGCACATCAGCAAGCTCATCGCTTCGCTGGAGGCGGAATACGGCGGCGCTCTCTTCGCCCGGTCGACCCGAGCCCTTGCCCTGACCAGCGCCGGTGCCACCCTGCACGACTACGCAGTGGACCTGCTGGCGATTGCCGCCGAGGCCCGCGAAGCCATGTCGGCCTTGCAGGGTACGGCGTCCGGGCCATTGCGGGTCAACGCGCCGATGTCGTTTGGCCAGCTGGTGCTGGCGCCGCTGCTACCGGGTTTTCTGGCGCAGCATCCCCAGATCGAGCTGCGCGTGGAACTGAACGACCGCGTGCTCGATCCGTTCGAGCATGGCTTTGATCTCACGCTGCGCATTGCAGAGCTGACGGACTCTTCACTGGCCGCGCGGCGCATGTGCAGCGTGCCCCGGGCCATCTATGCGGCCCCGAGTTACCTGCAGGCACATGGGGTGCCGGACTCGCCGCAGGCACTGAAGACGCACCGTTGCCTGAACTACGCACACGTCAACACGGGCCATGTATGGCGCCTTGGCAAGGGCCGGGAAACCGCGCATGTCGCGGTTGGCGGACCGCTGTGCTCGAACAACGGCGAACTGCTGGTGGAGGCCGCCGTCGGGGGCGCCGGGCTGATATTGCAGCCCGGCTTCCTGGCGGCCGGGCACATCGCGGCGGGCCGGCTGGTGCCGGTGTTGCCGCAGTGGCAAGAGTCCCCGGAAATCGCGCTGTACGCGCTCTATCCGGCTGCCCGCCGGGTGCCTGTCGCCGTGCGCGCCCTGATCGACTACCTGCTCACGACGCTGCCCCGCGCTGTGGCCTCGGCATGAGGGAGCCCGCCTTATCAAGAGTCGAACAAGCTACCCTGTCCGATATTCGCGTGGAATTCGGTGCTTCAAGCAGGGACAGAGATTCGTAGTTGGGGGGCAGTTTTAGTTCGGGCGGGTATTTTCAATCCGCTGGTCGGGGATACACCACATGATCGCCACGGCAACGTAAGTCGCTGTAGCAATCCACGCATTCACAAACGAGCGTGGGATTACCGCATCGTGCGTTAACTCATTCACTCATTCACTCATTGACTGCGTAGCGAATTTGCCAATCTGGCCTGAAGCTCCGGTGTGAACAGCACTTTGGGCAGCATGCAATGTACCCCTTTGGGAGGTATCGAGCTGTAGACTGTTCCAGTCTGATGGGAATATTGTGTAATTCTAAAACTGGCTGCGACACTGCAGATCCCATAGCAATCTTCCAACGAAATTGCAGTTGCTCTTGACATCCACGCTATTAGCTGCCTTAGACAAGATACCAAAGCTGTTTCAAGACTCTCACCGAATCCCAGTCCTATCCAGTGGGTCGGAGTTTCAACCATAGGACTGTTCAGAACAGATTTTTTATGCAGGACGTACTGCACCTGCAAATCTTCCAGTGCGGTCTCAATTGCGGTCTGGTTTACAACACCATCGCCCTGCGCACCGTTGGAGTCACCCGTCCAGATTCTTGCTTTTGCAACTTGCACCGGAAGAAATAGCGAAGTTCCCGCTACTAATTCAGCAAGATCGAGGTTGCCACCATATGGGCCAGCCAATATCCCGCTCGTCGGTTTGTCCCCGACTGGTTGTGCAGCAAACACGCCCTGAAACGGGGCGAGTGGAATAGTGACTCCAGGTAAAAACTCCGCAGCTGTACGCTCTTTGTTGAATTTCAGATAACGCAAGTAAGGTTTCTGAAAATCCGCAGGCAATGCCCCGACTCCCTTTGGCGAGGAATTCCAGCCCCAATCGATGGGACGCAGCTTTAGCATCCGGCACTCGACAACATCGCCAGGCATTGCGCTTTCAACTTCGATGGGTCCGATAAGTGAGTACGGACCCGCAGGATATTTCTTTCGGATCGGCTCGCGCTCCTCAAACGACATGCCGTACTTGGCCTCATTTCCCCATTGTGTCCAGGTACCGTCATAGTGGACTACGTCACCGCTTCGAATGATGGCTGCGGCGGGCGCGCTGGGGTCCATCTGTCCCACGCGAACCGTGTCTTTGGACGGCACCACGCGATGAGTTCGCCCTGTCGGCAAGACCATTTTCCCCACTGTGTCTAACGCTGCTCCCGGGCTAGCAGATGCAGATGCGCATCCTGGAAGGAAACTGATGAAGGGTGCCAAACCGGCTACAGCAGAAATTTTGAAAAGCGCTCTGCGAACTTGCTGCTGATCGCTGCTGCCGCGTTCATCGGCATCGCCGGATGAACACCCACTGGAAGAATCGGGCATGCATGTCTCCTTTTTATTAACGTGATGAGCAAAATGATTGCTCTCGTTAAATATACGGGCCGACACACCATGTGATCTAACCAAGCTATTCGACGAGTTACCACATCGTCCGATTTTCTAGCTGGTGGCAGCAAGATTTCACGCTGTCTTGCATAGGGAACCTGCGCAGACCAACGTCCATACGCTGGACATACATGCCGATGGACAAAAGCGCCCGGCACAGTCGCGTCCGCTTAGCGGCGCCACACACACCCGGTCGAAAGAATCGGACTCAGTGGTAACTGAGCGGAACTTCCGGTGCACCCGGCTATGCAGGTCGCACCTATCCTTCAGCCCGTGACAAGCGAACTCATCGCCTGCATTTACTTGCCCATTCACAAACATCAAAGGAGACAAGCAAGCATGTTTATCCGTTCAACCATCGTTTCAACCATCGCACTGGCGGCCTGTGCAAACGTGTCCGCACAAAGCAGTGTCCAGATGTACGGTGTGCTCGACGCATTCGTTGGTCAGATCAAAACCACCGCGGCCACAGGTTCCGCCACCAAAACCGCAGTGGTCAACTCTGGCGGCCTGACCACATCGTTCCTGGGCTTTCGCGGATCCGAAGACCTGGGCAGCGGCTACAAGGCAGTTTTTGCGCTAGAGAGCTATGTGCGCGTGGACACTGGCGCGACAGGGCGCAACGACACAGACCCGTTATTCGCGCGCGCATCGTTCGTCGGGATCCAAAGTCCGTACGGCCAGTTCAGCTTCGGACGCATGCCCACGCCCTATTCACTGGCCACCACCAATTTCACGCCGCTCGTGGGCACCACCGGTGTCAGTCCGATTTTCGCCAACGCCTTCAAGAACAACGTGCTCGGCGATACGCGGATGAACAATTCGATCAAGTACCAGTCGCCACGCATAAGCGGCTTCGAAGCTGACCTGCAACACAGCCTGGGCCGGGAAGAGCCGCAGGGCGTCAACCACAAGCGTGAGGTGGCGACGGACGGTGCCGTGCGCTATTTCAACCAGCAGCTTGCCCTGGTGGTGGCGACACGCCAGATCAACCTCAACACCGCCAACGACGGGCACAAGCAGGATGTGTGGATGGTGGGCGGCACCTACGACTTCGGCGTGGCCAAGCTCAGCGCGCAGTACCACAAGGTCCGGGAGACCTATCTGAACACCGCGCTCAATGCCACCCGCAAGGTAGGCGAGCTCGGTGTGAGCGTGCCCGTCGGCCCGGGCGCAATCCTGGCGGAGTACGCCACCACGCGAGCAGACGACCGCGTTGCCACGACGATCGATCGCCGCAAGTCTTTTGCCTTCGGCTACGACTACAACCTGTCGAAGCGCACCGACCTGTATACGATGTACTACTCGGATCAGTTGTACAAGCCGGATTCGAAGCAGACGACCGTTGCATTCGGCATTCGACATCGCTTCTGACCCTGATTGCGCGGGGCAAACGCCCCATCCCGCCCGCCCACGCGGCAAGTACGTACCGAGGAGACACGCATGACAAAAATCATTCCCACCATCCTGCTTCTGGGCCTGCAGCTAGCCGGCGCCATAGCGTACGCCCAAGCCGAACGCGGCGTGATCGCCAACGCAAACCTGTCGCTGGAGCAGGCCACCGCATTGATGCAGTCAGCCTTCACCTTTGCAAGGCAGAAGAATACTGCCGTCACCGTGGTGGTGGTCGATTCCGGCGGCCATGTGATCACCGGAGCCAGGATGGACGGCATGCCTTTCGGCACCTTCGATGTAGCGCGCGGCAAAGCAATTGCCAGCGTTGCGACCGGAGGGGAGTCTGGAAAGACGCTGATGGAGCGCTACAAGGCCAACCCGATCGTCTTCGGGCAGATCAGCTCGCTGAGCTACGGCGGCCCCATGTTTCCTTCGCAAGGCTCGTTGCCCATATTCATCAACGGCCTCCTCGTGGGCGCGGCGGCCGGCAGCGGCGCGTCGAGTCAGTTCGACGAAGACGCGGTGCGTGCTGGCATCGCTGCCATCGGCGCATCGTCAACCCGCCCCTGAACCTTACCAAGCCCTACCACGCCTTACAAGCCATACCAACCATGCAAAGCCAAACCTCTTGCAGCGTGTCTCAAGACACGCTTGAAAACGCAGCCCGCTCACTCGACATTCCGGATACAGGACGACGCCACCTTCTGCGCGGCGCAGCGGCGGCGCTTGTTACCCCTCTCGCCGGCTGCACCGCAGCCGGCCGTGCATCCCTGGTTATCGACGAAGCGCCCACGCCAGGCAGGACACACGTTGTTGAATCGAATTCGAAAACCGTTACCGTCGGCCTGCTCGACCCCAAAGCCGCCCCTGCGGCCCTCATCGATTCTGGCGACATCGTGTCTTATCCAAACACGTGGTTGAATTGGGCCAACGAGCCGCGCTACGGCATGTCGTTCGCCGAGCGCGAGCCGATCCGCCGCCGCTACCCCAACGGTCCCTACTCGAACATCGGCCCCGTTGTGATCCGCGGCGCCGAGCCCGGCGATTTGGTCGAAATCCGCACGGTACGTGCACGCCCCATCGAATGGGCATGGAATTCCTCGCCGGCCAACGTCGGCGCCATTCCCGAGGACTTCAACAAGCCTTACCTGAGATATTTCAAGTTCGACGCGGATCGCAAGAGCGTGGAGTTCGCGCCCGGTATCCGGCTTGAATTGCATCCCGGCCAAGGGCTCTTCGCTACCCAGCCGCCCGGCGACAGCGCGGTCAGCGGCATCCTGAACGGTGCCTACGGCGGCAAACTCGGCCTGCACGAACTGGTCGAAGGCACCGCGCTGTTCCTGCCCGTGTTTCATCCAGGCGGCCGCTTGTGGACCGGCAACTCCCATGCCGTGCAAGGCGATGGCATGGTCAACCAAACCGCGATGGAAACGGCGATGGAAGACCTGCGCATCCAGTATGTGCTTCACAAGAAGGTGACTATCGGCCTGCCGCTGGCCGAAACACGGACACACTGGATAGGGGTGGGATTTGGCAAGACGCTGGACGATGCGCTTGTCAACGCATTGCGCGGCATGCTCGATTGGGTCAGCACCGCACTGTCTATGGACCGCGCCGACGTCTATTCGCTGTTCAGCCTGGCAGGCAGCTTCCGGGCAACAAAGTTCGCGCGCCAGCGCGGCTCGGTTTATACCGAAATGCCGGCGCAGACCATGCACGCCATGCTGCCCAAAAGCATCCTGTCGGCGCCGCTGGCAGAGAAACTCTCCCGCTCATTGCGCAGGCACGCCTGATGTTCATCCCGGACGCCATGAACGCCGTGACACAAAACCCAGTGCCTCCACGCCAACTCCCGATGGCCGATCCGCGCGCGCCCGCGCGCACGCCGCAAATCATCGCCCGTCATCTCGGCAAGGAATTCATCTCCGGCGGCCGCAGCGTCGTTGCATTACAAGACGTCAACATCGTGATCGAGCAGGGCCAATTCTGCTGCATCGTCGGCCCCTCGGGCTGCGGCAAGACTACCCTGCTGCGTGTCGTCGCGGGCCTTGAGACGCATACGTCAGGCGAGCTCAGGCTCGCGCATTTCAACCAGACGAAGCCGCTTCTGTCGATGGTGTTCCAGGAACAGTCGATATTTCCGTGGATGACCGTCGAAGGCAATGTCGAGTATGGCTTGCGTATGCGCAAGGTGCCCAAGGCCGAGCGCCGGGACACAGTACGGCACTACCTCGACAAGGTAAGCCTCACACAGTTTGCCGGTTCATATCCCCACCAGTTGAGCGGGGGCATGAAGCAACGGGTCTCTATTGCCCGCGCGTTCGCCAATGACCCGGAAATCCTGTTGATGGACGAACCGTTCGCGGCACTGGACGAACAAAATAAGGCGATCCTCCAGGAAGAGCTGCTGCGCATCTGGGAAGAGTCGCGCAAAACGGTGCTTTTCATTACTCATTCGATCGACGAGGCGCTTGTACTCAGCGATCGTGCGCTGGTGATGACCGCACGGCCCGGAACGCTGAAGGCAGACATCGCCGTACCTCTGCAACGCCCGCGTGGCGCCTACGAGATTCGATCAAGCCCTGGCTACGCCGAACTGAATGAGCGGCTGTGGAAAGAACTGCGCGAGGAAGTGATGAACACCCGCCCACAAAAAGAAATCGCATGAGCACTTCAAAAATAATGGCCCTCCCGGCGTCAACCCCGCAGATCGAAGTGCGTGCATCGTCACGCCTGGTCGTTCGCAAGGTATCGCCGGCGGCCATCGAGCGCATGGTTGCCATTGTGGCTCCGCTGCTGCTGCTTGGATTATGGGAAGCGCTGACCCGCTCCGATGTTCTGGACCAGCGTTTCTTTCCTGCGCCCTCTTCCATCATCGGCACGTTCTACCACATGACCTTCAACATGCCATGGGACAACTCGCTGACCTACCACGTACTGGTCAGCCTGTCGCGCGCGCTCATTGGCTTTCTTCTTGGGGCGATTCCGGCCATGGTGATCGGCGCGATCATGGGGCTGGTACCCATCGTACGGGCTGCCGTACAACCCATCGTCGGCGCGCTGTTTCCGATTCCAAAGGTAGCGATCCTGCCCTTGCTGATGCTGATCTTCGGTATCGGTGAAGAATCAAAGTGGGCCATCATCGCCATTGGTGTTTTTTTCCAGGTATTGATCGCGACCGCCGCTGGCGTCGCCAACATAGACCGCATCTATCTGGACGTCGGCGCCAATTTCAAGGCCGGGCGCATCGCCACCTACACCACGATCGCGTTTCCCGGTGCGCTGCCCCTGATCGTGGCAGGCCTGCGGCTGGGCTGGGGTTCTTCACTTTTGCTGCTGGTGACCGCCGAGATGGTGTCGAGCCAATCGGGTATCGGCTTTTTGATCTGGCGTGCCTGGCAACTGATGACGGTGGAAGACATGTACGTTGGCCTGGTCGTGATCGCATTCATCGGTATCACGTCGTTCTGGCTGATCGATGCACTCGAATCCCGCCTGCTTCCGTGGAAGCGCCGCTGAGGCGCCTGCAGTCAACAACGTCCTCAGGAGTCAAGACATGAACACCAACATGAACACGAAAGCGTTTTCACGCCGCACGCTGATGGCAGCATCGACGGCCGCGCTCGCGCTTTCACATCTTTCCCTTCGGGCTCAGGCTGTCACGCGCACCCCGCTTTCGCCACCGGTCAAGCTGCGCGTGGGCATCATTGCCGCGATGTTCGATGCCGTCTCGATCATCGCGGCCGAGAAGGGGTACTTTCGCGAGGAAGGCCTGGACGTCGAGATCAAGGCCTTTCCTGGCTCGGGTGAAGCCGCCCAGGCGCTGGCCATCGGTGCACTTGACGCGTTGGCGAGCGGCCCCAATCCCATGATCTTCAACTCGCGCAGCCGCAACATCGATCTCACCATCGTCGCGACGGCCGGCCAGCATTCGCCGGGCCACGGCTCCATCAGCTTCGTCATGCGGCGCGACCATGTCGAGAGCGGTCGTTACAAGACACCTGCAGACTTGAAGGGTATGAAGCTGGCATCGGGCCTGGCCGCGCCCAGCAGCTGGTTCGTCTCGCAACTTGCACTGCAATCCGGCGTGACCGAGAAGGAATTCGACATTGTCCAGTTGGGCCTGCCCAATGTCATCGCCGCGCTGGGCAACAAGTCGATAGACGCCGCATGCATCAACGAGCCGCATGCCACTCTGGTGCTCAAGCGGATCAATGGCGTGCGCATCATGTCCATGGACAAATTCCGCCCGAACTTCCCGAATGGCTATCTGATCTATGGCCCTTCATTGATGAAGACCAACCGCGAGGCCGGGCGTCGCTACATGGTGGCGTACATGCGCGCGCTGCGTGACTATCGCCAGGCCTTCATCGAACCGGGCGCGAAAGGCTCGCCCGAAATTACGGCACAACTGAAAAAATACAACATGGAGATGTTGCCCGAAACACCAATGCTCGACTTCCCCGCGAGCGGCGCCCCATCGTTCGTCGCGGTGGACGAACTGATCCAGTGGCACCTGAAGATGGGGAATATTCGCGCCGTCCCGGACCTGAAGGCACTCACGGACGAAAGCTTCCTGCAATACGCTCGCACACAGGCTTGAGATCGACATGCTTATCGAACAACGCACATACACCCTGGAGCCTGGCAAGATGCGCCAATACCTGGCGACCTACGAGAAGGAAGGGTTGGAAATACAAAAAACCATTCTGGGCCACTGGCTCGGTTGCATGGTGACCGAAATCGGCCCGCTGAACCAAGTGATCCACCTCTGGGGATTCGACAGTTTCGAGGACCGCCTGGCGCGCCGTGCGCGGCTCATGGCCGACCCCACATGGCAGGGCTACCTCGCCAAGGTCGCGGGACTTGCCGTGCACCAGGAAAACCGCATCCTGCTTCCTGCGGCGTTCTGGAACCCACCGGCCGCGGCTCAGGCCTGATCGGGCGAAGCCTGGCTCAGCATCCCGCGCTTGAAGTCGCTCGGCGGAAAACCGATGTGCTGCGCGAAGAAGCGGGCGAAGTGGCTCGGCGCCGAAAACCCCAGTTCATCCGAGACTTGGGTGACCCGTGAATTCGGATCGGACAGCATGCGGGTAGCCAGCGTCATGCGTTCCCAGTCCAGGTATTGCTGCGGCGAAGCGCCCAGGCAATTCTTGAACTGCTCGAAAAAGCGCGAGCGCGACAGGCCTACATGCGCGGCCACGTCTTCCAGGCTCGGGTTGCTGGCCGCATTCTCACGCATGAACCGCGTGGCGCGCATGATGCGCGCATCCATGGGCCGCTCGGCCAACAGGGCCTTCTTCGAAAACTCCTGGTCGCAATAGGCCACAGCCACTGCACGAACGAGATCCCGCAGAATAGGCGTGCGTTCCTCATCCGACATTTCGAGGCCCGACGTCATGCTGATCGCAATGCGCACGACGCATTCGCGCACCTCTGGCGACAGTTGCATCAAAGGGGACGGAAACATCTTTGCGCGCGGCGGTGATTGCACGCCCAGTACCTGCGACATCCACGGCCCGTTCAGCAGCGCCGTCAACACCAGCGTGGCGGCGCCGTGGCTGTTGAGCTTGGCATGCGGCTCCCAGGGATTCACAAAGATGGCGTTATCGTCGCTCAGTTCGAATGTCGCGCCATTGACCTTGAACCCCGTGTCGCCACCGCCAATTTTGAAGATGAAGTTGTATTCCGAATGCGCGTGTTCGACCAGGTCGCGCGCGGTAAGGTTCAACGTGATGCGGCCGAACTCGCCCTGCATAACCGACGACTGGCGTGCGTCTTTCATCTCGATCTCCTGCGCGGGAGAAAAGAATCGGACGATTTGGTAGAACGCCGGCATGGCGCGTTGTGCATTTTGGGCTTTCTCTGACTACAGTACGTAGCTCAACGAACTGAGGCCGACATTCTAGGCATGCGGCCACCCACAGGTCAATGCGGGAATACGTGAGACAACAAGCGAGGAAGATATGGCGAACAGCGTCGTAACGGTGGGCAACGGGCCAATCAAGGTCCTGGCCCTTCATGGCTGGTTTGGTTGCGCGGAAGGATGGGGACCCTTCGTCGAGGTGATCGACAAACGGAAATTCACCTATGCATTCATGGATTGCCGCGGCTACGGCGGATCGATGCACCTGCAGGGCAACTACACGATCGCGGAGATTGCGTCGGACGCCATCGCGGTTGCGGACCAGCTGCAATGGGACCGCTTCTCGCTGCTCGGCCACTCCATGGGCGGCAGTGCAATACAGCACGTGCTCGCAGATGCAACGCCGCGAGTGCGCGCCCTGGTGGCCGTGACGCCGGTGCCGGCCAGTGGCGTGCCCTTCGACGAAGAAACCTGGAGTCTCTTTTGCAGCGCGGCAGCCAACCCGCAGGCGCGACGGGCCATCCTGGACGGCAGCACCGGCAGGCGCCTGTCGGGCCACTGGCTCGACAGCATGGTGCAGCGCTCATGGGAACGCTCGAACCAGGACGCATTCGCGGCCTACCTGAACTCGTGGGCCAGGACCGACTTCTCTGGCCGGATCGCGGGCGCGAAGCAGCCCATCAAGGTCATCGTCGGCGAAAACGATCCCGGCCTGACCGAGGAGGTCATGCAGCAAACCTATCTGCGCTGGTATCCCAACGCCGAGCTTCAGGTCATGGGCAACGCCGGGCATTACCCGATGGATGAGACGCCTGTCGCCCTGGTTACGAGCATCGAAGAATTTCTCTTGCGCACCAATACATAAGTATCCATGCAACAAAACATCCGCTTCCCATCCGACGGCTTGATGCTGTCGGGAATTCTCAGTATGCCGGGCGAGCAGGCCAACGACGTGCCATGTACCGCTCATCCCATCGTGGTGCTGCTACACGGATTTGGCGCCAACAAGGAGGATCACGTCCTGGCGATCACACACGCCCTGCTCGACAAGCTCGGTTATGCAACCCTGCGCTTCGACATGCGTGGCTGCGGCGAAAGCGAAGGCGAGCGGGCCAGGGTGTTGTGCGAGGACCAGGTGCGTGACACGCACAACGCCGTCACATGGCTGCTCTCAAACACCAACGTCGATGCCAGCCGCATTGTGGTGCTCGGCCACAGTTTCGGCGCAGCCATCGCCGTGTACGCGGCGGCCACCGACAAACGGATTGCTGCCTGCGTCTCATCTGCGGGCTGGGGCGATGGTGCGAGCAAATTCCGCGAGCAACATCCCTCGCCCCAGGCATGGGCGAAGTTCACTTCGATGATGGAGGAGGGCCGCGCGCGAAGTCGGGCCGGCGAGTCCATGCGCGTCTCGCGTTTCGACATCGTACCCATCCCGCCGCACATGCGCGCAGGGCTGCCGCCGGGCGCGTTCCTGGATTTTCCGTACGAGGTCGTCGAAAGCATGTTCCGCTTCCGGCCCAACGATGTTGTGGCACAGATCGCTCCCAGACCCTTGCTGCTGTTGCATCCGTCGTTTGACTCGGTCACACCGACCACCCAGTCGATCGAGCTGTTCCGGCACGCCAAGATGCCCGTCGACCTTCACCTGTTTGCAGGCATCGACCATTTCATTTTTGACGATGAGAACGCCATGACATTTAATCTCCTGCGCGACTGGCTTGCGAAGAACGTGGCCGGGCAAAACGAGACCCACCAAGTGCTGACCAGCGAAGGCAGTGGGCAATGACCACCCCCGCTCAGGTGGATCACCGCAGGCTGCATCACTTCGCCGCCACACTTCTCGGGGCAGCCGGGCTGGATCCTGTGCAGGCCACACAGGTCGCGGACGTGCTCATCTGGGCGGACTTGCGCGGCACCGGCTCACACGGCGTGTCCAGGCTGCCCCTCTACTTACATTGGCTCGCGTCTGGCGAGATGCGACGCGACGCAAGTGTCGAAGTGGTGCTGCGGTTGCCCGCCCTTGCCGTGCTCGACGCGGGCCGGGGCCCCGGTGCCGCGGGCATGGCAAAGGCCGTCGAGCAATCCACCGAGCTGGCGCGCGACTGCGGAGCGGGCGTTGCAATCCTTCGCAACACAACGCACACCGGTGCGCTGGGCTACTACACCCACGCCATCGCAACGCAGGGTTTGGTGGGATTGGCCGTCGCGGCGTCCGGCCCGATGATGGGCTACCACGGCGCTGCAAGGCCAGCGGTTTCCACGAGCCCGATCTCCGTGGCTGCCCCGAGGGGAGACGGCCTTGCACCGCTCGTTTTCGACATGGCAACCAGTGTGGTCTCGCTTGGCAAGCTGATGCAGGCACGCAAGGTCGGCCAGCCTATACCGATGGGTTGGGCGCTCGACGCCTACGGCCAACTCACTACCGATGCCGATGCGGCCGTGACGCCGGCGCCCCTTGGCGGCCCGAAAGGTTCCGGGCTCGCGCTGATGGTCGAAGTGCTGGCCAGCGTGCTTTCAGGAAACCCGATTCTCGCGCCCGCGCTCTCGGCGCCCCCGGGTTCGCAGCCTCATTTTCAGAATGCATTCGTGCTCGCACTCGATGTGGCGCGCATCGACGTCGGCGGCCACTTCTTCGGCAACATGGATGAGCTGGTTGCGCAGATCAAGAAGCTGCCAGTGGCCGATGGCGCGTCCGAGGTATTGCTGCCAGGCGAACGCGGCACCAGTGAATCCCGGAGCCGGCAGGCTGGCGGCATTGCGCTGCCATTGGCCGTGCGAGATGAACTGGCACTTGCCGCACGCGGCCTCGGCGTTGAGGTGCCTTGGTAGGCATTCGCGTCTTCTTCATTTTTTCAGGTCACCATCATGCATTCCATAGTCTTGCTCTCCCGTCCGCTAAAGGCCGCATGTGTTTCGCTGGCGATCGCCGTTTGTGCATGCGCCTCGGCCCAGACGTTTCCGATCAAGCCCCTGCGAATCATTGTGCCCTTCCCCGCTGGCGGGGCGCAGGACATTCTCGCTCGCACACTGGCGGATGGCCTGTCTACACGCTTGAAGCAACCGGTCATCGTGGAAAACCGTTCAGGCGCAGCGGGCAACATCGGTGCGGAGGCGCTGGCAAAGGCTTCGCCTGATGGATACACGCTGGGCATCCTCAGTGGCGTGCATAGCGCCAACGCCGCCTTCTACCGCAAGCTGCCGTACAGCTTCGAGCGCGATTTCGTCCCGGTCAGCGCCATTGGCGACTCGGCCGTGCTTCTTGTCGCGTCCAACCAGGCACCGTTCAAAACCGTGGGCGAAATGCTGGCGTACGGCAAAGCCAACCCCGGCAAGATAAATTTCGGCAGCACGACAAGCCTCACCATGGACTTGCTGAAAGTGCAGACCGGCGTGGACGTGACGATGATCACCTACAAGGGTCTGGGCGAGGTGTTGCAAGACCTGATGGGAGGGCGGATAGAACTCGGCGCGGGTCCATCACCGCAACTTATTCCCCTGATCAAGGAAGGAAAAATCAGGGCGCTCGGATTGGCGAGTAGAAAACGCATCACCGAACTGCCCGGCGTTGCCACCGTGGCTGAAACCATCGGGGGTTATGACGCGGGCATGTGGTATGGCCTGTTCGCTCCAGTTGGCACGCCCGCTGCGCTGGTGTCGCGCATTGCGCACGAAACCGGGCAGGTACTTTCCTCCAAATCCACCCGCGAAAAGCTGCTCACGCAAGGAATTGACCCCGACTTTTCGGTGGCATCGCCGCAGGTCATTGGTGACCGCATCCAGACCGAAATTGCACGTTGGCGCAGAGTTGCTGCGGCAACAGGCAACTATGCAAATTAATGCATTACCTCCATCCGATGCCAATTCACAAAAAAAAAGCAGATGCAGGAAGCGAAGCCATGAGCATTTCAGAATTTAAAGTACCTCAAAGGCTGGACGGTAAGGTTGCTGTCGTTACAGGAGGAAGCAGCGGCATTGGCGCAGCCTGTGTTCAGGCGTTGGCCGCTGAGGGGGCCAGCGTCGTGATCGGCTACCACCTGGGTCGAGACCGGGCTGAGGCGCTGCGCGCGCAATTGCCAAAGCAAGGCCCTGAACAGGTGCACAGCGTGCTGCACATTCCCCTTGGTGACAGTACTGCACACGCTGAAGTCGCGAGCGTCC
This sequence comes from Polaromonas sp. P4_F9, assembly GCF_056401235.1. Taxonomy (NCBI): domain Bacteria; kingdom Pseudomonadati; phylum Pseudomonadota; class Betaproteobacteria; order Burkholderiales; family Comamonadaceae; genus Polaromonas; species Polaromonas sp. P4_F9. Next base: position 51,899 of record NZ_JBFUJT010000014.1, read on the forward strand.
TGCGATCCACAGCAGGCAAGGTGGATATCCTGGTCAACTCCGCAGGGTTCACCCGGCGGATCGCGCATGCGGACCTGGATACCCTCGACGACGTGCTGTTCAACGAGATTCTCATTGCCAATGCCGGAGGGCCGTTTTCCATTATCCGTGCACTGCTGCCACTGTTGCGTGGGTCCGGAAATGGGCTGGTGGTCAACGTGTCATCGATATCGGCCTTCACCGGATCGGGCAGCAACATTGCCTATTGCGCAGCCAAGGCGGCGCTGGACACCATGACGGTCTCAATGGCGCGCGCGTTCGGACCTGCCGTGCGCTTTCTCTGCGTGTCCCCTGCGGCCGTGGATACGGGCTTTGTTGAAGGCAGAAGCCACGGGGAGCTGGAAAAAAAAGCGGCCCAGACGCCACTCGGGCGCATTGTGACGCCCGAAGATGTGGCACTGGCCGTGCTCGCCTGCGCGACACACCTCAAGACAGCAACCGGTACGCGCATCATTGTGGACGGGGGGCATAGGCTGTGATGGACCTGAACCGTACCCATGATCCCGCCTTGCGCAGTTGGGTGGCTTCAGCCAACATCGAAGGCGTTGACTTCCCTGTCCAGAACCTGCCATTTTGCGTATTCCGCAAAGAAGAAGACGAGCCCGCGCGTTGCGGTGTGGGCATTGGCGACAGCATCCTGGACATTGGCCGTTGTGCAGACTTGTTCGAGGGTGCTGCGTCGCAGGCTGCGGTGGCCTGCCAGGCATCCTCGCTCAACGCCTTGATGGCGCTTGGCCTGGGCGCCGCCTCCGCGTTGCGCGCCAGCTTGTCGGAGCTCTTGAGCACGGGCCACACCTTGCACCGCGACTTGCTGGCCAGGGCGCTGCTGCCCATTGCAGCCGTAGACCTGGTTTTACCAGTTCGGATTGGCGGTTTTACGGACTTCTTCGCCTCCGTGCACCACGCAAGCAATGCGGGCCGCTTGTTCCGGCCGGACATGCCACTCTTGCCAAACTACAAGTACGTGCCGATCGCCTACAACGGCCGTGCGAACAGTGTCCGAGCCAGCGGAATTCCTGTACACAGGCCGCGCGGCCAAATCAAAATGCCCGACCAGGCCGTGCCGGTCTTCGCACCAGCGCAGCGCCTGGACTACGAGGTGGAGCTCGGGATGTACATCGGTGAAGCGTCGGACGCGGGAAAGCCGGTCAACGTGAAACGCGCAGCGCGCCACATCTTTGGCTTTTCGCTGCTCAACGACTGGTCAGCCCGTGACATCCAGGCCTGGGAATACCAGCCGCTCGGCCCATTCCTGGCCAAGAGTTTCGCGACCACCGTGTCGCCCTGGGTGATCACGGCCGAGGCCTTGGCGCCGTTTCGAACGCCGACGCTGGTGCGCGCCGCGGATGACCCGCAGCCACTGCCGTACCTGTACGACGCGCAGGACCAGCGCGAAGGCGCGTTGGACATCCAGATCGATGCTCACCTGCGCACCGCGCAAATGGCGGCTCAGGGTTTGCCTGCCAGGCGGCTGTCCCGCTCCAACGCGTCAACGCTGTACTGGACATTCGCCCAAATGGTGGCGCACCACACCAGCAATGGCAGCGCACTGGATACCGGCGACCTGCTGGGCTCCGGAACGATTTCAGGCGCAAGGGACGACACGCTGGGCAGCCTGCTGGAGATCACGTCAGGCGGCGCAAAACCCTTTGCACTGGACACGGGCGAGCAGCGGACCTTTCTTGGCGATGGCGACGAGATCGTGCTCACCGGCTGCTGCGAGCGGCCAGGGTACGCACGCATCGGTTTCGGCGAATGCCGGGCCACATTGCTGGCGTGCACACCCGAACAGCATTGACCGACAAGAACAACGGCCAGAACCCCACAACTTCAAAGGAGATCATCATGCTATGCAAGAAACTTCACCACGCGGCTTTCCGCTGCAGGGATGCAGCCGAGACAACCGCTTTCTATACCGAGGTTCTCGGCCTCAAGTTTGCGCACGCCATGGGTGAGGACCATGTGCCGTCCACTGGCAAATACAGTCCCCACGTGCACATTTTTTTTGAAATGGAAGACGGCAGCAATATTGCCTTTTTTGAATGCCCGCAGGATCCCGGGAACATGAAGGACCTTGCTTCGCCAGACTGGATTCAGCACTTTGCCTTCGAGGTTGAAAACGTGCAGGCCCTCAATGACGCCAAGTCCAGGCTCGAAGCCCGTGGACTGACCGTTGTCGGGCCCACCAACCATGACGACATCATGCTGTCGATCTATTTCTTTGATCCGTCCGGGCACAGGCTCGAATTGACTGTCCGCACTTGCGATCCGGCACGGGCGGCGAGCTTTGAAGTCGAGGCACCGAAAGTGCTGCACATCTGGAGCCAGACGCACGACTGGTCGCAGCGAGATAAGGCGTTTGGTTCGATGGCAGGTTATGCGCGTCAGATGGGGCCGTGACGGTTTGGAGTCAACTTGTCAATCGGGTCACCGCGCTGCCGCCCGCCAAGGCGGCACGGGCTGAAAGCGCGCCTGCAGGAAAGCCAGAAACAGCTTCACGCGCGCTGACACGCCGTGGCGCTGCGGAATCAGGGCGACGATGTCGGCGTCGGGCAGGCGCCAGCCGTCGAGCAGGCGCACCAAGCGGCCCGATGCGAGGTGTTCGGCCACGTCCCATTCTGAACGCATGATGATGCCCTTGCCTGTCAGTGCCCACTGCCGCGTCACATCGCCGTCGTTGCTGCTCATCGCCGGCGCGATGCGCACCGCCGCGTCGGTGCGGCCCTTGCGAAAGCGCCAGAGCGAAACATCCTCTTCGTTTTCCCGCAGCACGAGGCACTGGTGGCCGGTCAAGTCCTCCGGCCGCTGCAGCGGCGCATGGCGGGCCAGGTAGTCGGGCGAGGCGCAGAGGATGCGGGTGTTGGGCGCAATCGGGTAAGCGACCATACTGGAGTTGGCCAGATCGCCGATGTGCACGATCAGATCGAACCGGTCGGCCTCGGCGGCGGGGGGCACATCGCTGAGCGTCAGCGCGACCACCAGCTTCGGGTGTTGCGCATGAAAGTCGGCCAGCGCTCCGGCCAGGTGCTGCCTGCCAAAGCCCAGGGGGCCGCGCACGTGCAAGGTGCCGGCCACTTCGCCGGAACGCGCACGCAGGCTGTCAATCAGCGCATCGAGCTCGGCCAGCAGGGTGAGGGCCTTGGTGTAGAACAGCTCGCCCTCGTCGGTCAGGCTGAAGCGCCGGGTGCTGCGCTGGACCAGCTGAACGCCGAGGCGGTTTTCGAGTTGCCGCAGGCGCTGCGAGACAGCCGACGCCGTAACGTCCATGCGCCGTGCCGCTTCGGCCAGCGCGCCGCTTTCGGTCAGCGTGACAAAAAATCGCAGGTCGGTGGTGTCGCTGGACATTCGTTAAAGCACCCGTTAATGCATCCGTTGAAGCGCCGCTGAACCATTCGTTAAAACATCTTAGGTCAAGTGTTAGAACTGTTCAGTAATTCTACGCAATAGTGCTACTAAACTGAAGTCTCCGCAACCCAGCGCCGAGGCAAGACATGAGCGAGCATTACGACATCCTGATCCGCAACGCCGCCATTGTTGATGGAACCGGCGCTGCCCGTTTCAGTGGCGATGTGGGCATTCGCGGCGACCGCATTGCGCGCATTGGCGACCTGCGCGGCGCCGGCGCCAGCACCGAGATCGACGCCGCCGGCATGGTGCTGGCCCCCGGCTTCATCGACGCCCACACCCACGACGACCGGCTCATGCTCTCGGGCGGCGACATGGCACCCAAGGTCAGCCAGGGCATCACGACGGTGGTCGGCGGCAACTGCGGCGTGTCGCTGGCCCCCATGCCGCGGCCCATTCCCGACCCGGTGACGCCGCCGCTGAACCTGCTGGACGGCACCGGCGCGTGGTTCCGCTTCCCCGATTTCGCCAGCTACCTGGACGCCTTGCGTGCCCAGCCGGCCGCCACCAACTGCGCCATGCTGGTGGGCCACACCACGCTGCGCGTGGCCACCATGGACGACCTGACGCAGCCGGCGAGCGCCGGCGAGATTGACGCGATGCGCGAACTGGTCGAGGAAGCCATGCAGGCCGGCGCGATTGGCGTGTCGACCGGCCTGTTTTACGAGCCGTCGATTGCCGCCCCGACCGAAGAGGTGATTGCCATCTGCGAGCCGCTGCGCGCGCACGGCGGCGTGTACTGCACCCACATGCGCAACGAGGGCGACGACGTCATCAAGTCGCTGACCGAGACCTTTCGCATTGGCCGCGAGGTGGATGTGCCAGTGGTGATCTCGCACCACAAGGTGGTCGGCGTGAAGAACTATGGCCGGTCGACCGAGACGCTGAAGTTCATTGCCGACAACATGGCGCTCCAGCCGATCTGCCTGGACTGCTATCCCTACCCGGCCTCGTCCACCATCTTGTCGGCGCACCGCGCGGTCAATGCCACGCGCGTGACCGTGACCTGGTCGGAGCCCATGCCGGAATGCGCCGGTATGGACCTGGCCGACATCGTGGCGCAGCAGGGCGGCACGCTGGAGGAGGTGGTGGACCGTCTGACCCCGGCCGGCGCGATCTACTACATGATGGACGACCGCGATGTGCAGCGCATCCTGCAGTTCGACCAGACCATGATCGGCTCGGACGGCCTGCCGCATGATGAGGCGCCGCATCCGCGCCTGTGGGGCAGCTTTCCGCGCGTGCTCGGCCATTACGGCCGCACGCTGGGCCTGTTCACACTGGAAACGGCGATCCACAAGATGACGGGCCTGACCGCCAGGAACTTCGGTCTGGCCGGGCGCGGCCTGGTCCAGGAGGGCGCTTTTGCCGACCTCACGCTGCTCAACCCGGACACGGTGGACGAAGGCGCGACCTTCAAGAAACCGATTGCCCCGGCCATCGGGATCGACACCGTGCTGGTGAACGGCCAGATCGTCTGGCGCAACGGCCAGCCCAGCGGCGCCCGGCCGGGCCGGGTGCTCAAACGCGAAACCACATGACGCACACGACCCACAAAGCACACAACACACACAAGACATCTTCCGGACTGCAGACCGCATGAACACCAGCCTTTTTGAAAATCTCGAAACCCCCGCATTGCTGCTGGACACAGCGCGCATGGACCGCAACATCGAACGCATGCGCGGGCGCATGACGCGCCACGGCGTTCATTTCCGTCCGCACGTCAAGACCAACAAGTGCATGGACGTGACGCAGCGCCTGCTTGACGCCGGTGCGCGCGGCATCACGGTCTCCACCTTGCGCGAGGCCGAGTATTTCAGCGAGCGCGGCATCAACGACATCCTGTACGCCGTGTGCCTGTCGCCCAACAAGCTGGCGCATGCACTGCGCCTGCGCCAGCAGGGCATCCGGCTGACGGTGATCGTGGACAGCGTGGAAATGGCGCTGCAACTCAACCCGGAAGGGCTTCAGGGAGACGACCGGCTGGATGTGTTGATCGAGATCGACTGCGACGGACACCGCTCCGGGGTTCAGCCCGACTCGCCCGCGCTGCTGGCCATTGCCGACGCGCTGCAGTCACAGGGACTGGCGGTGGGCGGCGTGATGACCCACGCCGGCGACTCCTACATCTGCCGCAGCACCGAGGCCATCGTGGCCATGGCCGAGCAGGAGCGCGCCGGCGCCGTGCAGGCGGCGAGGCGCCTGCGCGCGGCGGGCCATGCCTGCCCGGTGGTCAGCGTGGGCTCCACGCCAACCGCGCTGTTTGCCGAAAACCTCGACGGCGTGACCGAGGTGCGCGCCGGCGTGTTTGTCTTTTTTGACCTCGTGATGGCCGGCCTCGGCGTCTGCCGTACCGACGAGATTGCCCTGTCCGTGCTGACCACGGTGATCGGCCACCAGAAGGACAAGGGCTGGACGGTGACCGACGCGGGCTGGATGGCCATGTCGCGTGACCGGGGCACCTCCCGGCAAAGCATTGACCAGGGCTACGGCGTGGTCTGCGGCGTCGATGGCGCTCCGCTGGAAGACCTGATCATGGTCGATGCCAACCAGGAGCACGGCATCATCGCCCGTAGGCCGGGCAGCACGGCGGGCCCGGCGCCCTTCCTGCCGATTGGCAGCCAGCTCCGCATCCTGCCCAACCATGCCTGCGCCACGGCGGCACAGTTCCCCTGTTACCGGGCACTGGACGGGGCGCAGCGGCTCGCCGGCACCTGGCAACGCTTTTACGGCTGGTAGGCGACGGCCCGACGGCCATTTGGAGACAGACTGCGATGAAACTCATTTCCTCTGCGCAGGTGCCGGCGCCCGGCGGCCACTATTCACATGCGGTGGAAGCCGGCGGCCTGGTGTTTGTCTCGGGCATGCTGCCGTCCGGCAACAACCAGCCGCCCGCGCCCTTCGAAGCCCAGGTGCAGTCGGCGCTGGACCACTGCAGCGCCGTGCTGGCTGCGGCGGGTTGCGGTTTCGATGATGTGGTGCAGTCCACGGTGTACCTGGTGGGCGTGGAGCACTGGCCGGACTTCAACCGGCTGTACGCCGAGCGCTTCGGCAGCCACCGCCCGGCGCGGGCCGTGGTGCCGGTGCCGGCGCTGCACCACGGCTTCCTGGTCGAGATCCAGATGGTGGCCGAGCGGCCGGGGCGGGCCTGAGCCGCCCGGCCCCTCATTCCAGTTCGCATTGGAAGCGAGAACAAGGCGCGACGCCGCAGACAGTGCTACAGCACGGCAAGGCCAAGCAACGCAGTTATCGTTTTTAATGCGGATTGGAATCAGAGCAGCGCGCCGCGCGCTGCGACTGGCCACAGCGCCTCGACGCGCTGGCCACGCACACACACCAGTTCGTCGTAGAGGTTGACGGTCGGGTCGCAATGGCCGGGCACCAGCCACAGCGTGTCGCCCAGGGACAGGGCGGCGGCATCCGGCGTCAGGATGACGCCGTGCTCGTCGGCGGCCTTGGCGTAATGCAGCTCGGGCCGTTTCCACACGACGGGCAGGCCCGAATCGACGCTGGACGCCTTGAGGCCGCTGTCGACCACGGCGCGCTCGGCGGTGGGCCGGCTCATCACGGTGGTCTTGATGAACAGCGCATGTTCAAACGCGACATCGCCTTCGCCACGCTGGTTGTCACCATAGTCGCGGTCCATGAACACGTAAGAGCCGGCCTGCAGTTCGTTGTAGACACCCGAATCCCGCTCGTGCAGGAAGGTGCCGGTGCCTGCGCCGGTGACACACTTCACGGCAATGCCGCAGGCCTCAATCGCCGCCAGCGTCTGGCGAACCCGCTGGACGGCCTCCCCAATGGCCTGGGCACGTTCGCGCGGCGTGCGCAGATGCTGCGCGGGGCCGTGGTAGCACTGCAGGCCGGCAAAGCGCAGGGGCGGCGACGCGGCCACCAGCCTGGCCAGCTGCGCGGCCTCGGCCCCCGGCGCGGCGCCGCAGCGGTGCGCGCCCACATCCACTTCCACATACACATCCAGCATGACCTCGTGCGCTTGCGCGGCCACCGCCAGCGGCGCCACCTGCGACGGGTGATCGACCAGCACGCCCAGGTGCGCGGCGCGCGCCAGCTCCATCAGGCGGCCGATTTTGGCCCGGCCGACCACCTCGTTGGTGATCAACACATCGCGCACACCGGCCGCGACAAACACCGCTGCCTCGCTGACCTTCTGGCAGCAGACGCCGACGGCACCCAGCGCGATCTGGCGCAGCGCAATCTCGGGACACTTGTGGCTCTTGGCGTGCGGACGCAGGCGCACCTTGCTGCCCTTGAGCGCATCTGCCATGCGGCGCAGGTTGCGTTCGAACGCGTCCAGGTCCAGCACCAGCGCGGGCGTGTCCACCGCGTCCAGCGAATCTCCGGGCCGTGCAGCCTTCCATGGCGTCATGGGTTTCTTTTAACCTAGAAACGGCAGTTGGATGCGCCCGAGTGCGCCGTGATCGGCGTGCCAGGCAAGGTGTGACAACGCAGTGGGCTCCTGCCCACAAGGCGGAGCAACGCAGCATGGCGCGTCGATCACGGTGCAATCGGGCGCATAGCGCTGTCACCCGGAAGGTGAACGCGATCGAAGAGGGAAAAGTCAATGTGCATGCGGCTTTCCTGAAGTTTGTGAGCGGTCAACTGCGGTTTCTAGGTTTAAGGCGGGCAGCAGGCATCAATCCACCTTCGCGCCGGAGAACTTGATCACGCGGGCCCACTTCTCGGTTTCACGCCGGGACAGCTCGCGGAACTCCTCGGGCGTGCTGGGGTCGGTCTCCGAACCCAATACCCTGAAACGCTCCTTGACGGCCGGATTGGCCAGCGCCGTGCGGATCTCCGCGTTAAGGCGCGTGACGATGTCTTTGGGCATGTTGGCCGGCCCGATCAGGCCGCCCCAGGCCACCACCTCAAAGCCCGGCACGGCTTCCGCGATGGTCGGGATCTGCGGGTAGGTGCTGGAACGCCGATTGTCCGAAATGCCCAGCGCCCGCACACGGCCGGCCTGGGCGTGCGGTCCGGCCACCGGCGAGTTGATCATCATCAGCTGCACGCCGCCGCCGATCAGGTCGGTGACGGCCGACGTCGCGGCCTTGTAGGGCACATGCAGCATGTAAGTGTTGGTCATCGACTTGAACAGCTCCACGCCAAGGTGGGCCGTGGTGCCGTTGCCGTCCGAGGCAAAGGCCAGCTTGCCCGGGTTTTTCTTCGCATAGGCGATCAGCTCCGGCACGGTGCTGGCCGGCACGCTGTTGTTCACCACCATCAGGTTGACCACGCGCACCGCGTTCGAGATCAGGGTCAGGTCCTTGTCAATGTCGTAGGGAATGTTCGGCAGCAGCGAGCGGTTGGTGGCCAGGGACACCACGTTGCCGTAGGCCAGCGTGTAACCATCCGCCGGCGAGCGCACCAGGTCCATCGTGCCGATCACATAGGAGGCGCCCGGCTTGTTGTCGATCACGAACGGCACGCCCATCTGAACCGACAGCTGCTGGGCCAGCGCCCGCATCAGCACGTCGGGAGCGCCCCCCGGCGCCGACGGCACGATCAGGCGGATGGGCTTGTCCGGGTAGGCGGCCTGGCCGGGCAGGGCGAAGGCCGCGAGCGCGGCGAAGAAGATGCTGGCTAACAGGGATTGGCGACGCATTGTTCGGACTCCAGGAGGTGAAAGCAGGGCGGGTGCAGCGGGCTGGAAAGCCGCATGGGCGCGGGCTTTTCAGGCGAATTCATTCTAGGACCGCGTCTGCTGAATGTCGCTTACCCAGGCTACAGCTAGAGTTAAGCAGGACTTAGCAATGTGCCCGCTTTGGGGGCATGCATGCATTCAGTTCGATTCCATTCGATTCAGTTCGGTGCGTGGGCACGGACCGCGGAGCGATCATGCCGGCCAGCCTTTCCCGGCCCCACATCGGTGGCATGCGGGTACTGAAACAGGGTTGTTTGGGCCCGGTTTTGTCCAAATCGGTTTCAAATCGGCTTTTTTACCCAACGAAGACAGGCACAAAGAATCGTTTTCTTGCACAATGTTCGCAAATTGCTCGCAAATACAGCCAGGCAGAAAACAGCTTATCAAGTACACGGCTGATAAGCCCTGAAGTGTGTTTGATCCGTATTGAAGACGACGCCAGCAACACTGGCAAGGCAATAGGGATGGGAAAAAAAAGAACGACGACCATGTCTGCGGTCCGTACAACCATGCAAACCACGACATCGAGCATGTTGAAGCTCGTGATCGTCATGGTCGTCTGGGCATCCCACCCCGCCGCTGCGGCCTTGCTCGATGAGCCGATCCAGCCGATTCCACCGACCCTGAAGCAGGATTCGGCTCGCACCGAAATCGGACGCCTGCTGTTTCGCGATACACGCCTGTCCGGCAATGGCCGCGTGTCTTGCGCCAGCTGCCACGATCTGGGCAAGGGCGGCGGCGACGGCCGCGCGCAGTCAATTGGGCTGCATGGCGGGCTGACCGGCGTCAACGCCCCGACGGTGCTCAATGCCGCGCTCAATTTCAAGCAGTTCTGGAATGGCCGTGCCGACTCGCTGGAAGCACAGATAGATCACGTCGTACAGAACCCGGTTGAGATGGGTTCGAAATGGGAAGACGTCGTCCAGAAAGTGTCGCAGGACGCCAAATACAAGAGCGCATTTGCGGCGGCCTACAAAGACGGGGTCACCAAGGCGAATATCCAGAACGCCATCGCGACTTTCGAGCGAACCCTGATCACGCCAAATTCGCGCTTTGACAAATTTCTGCGTGGTGACGCCAATGCCATTTCCGCCGCCGAGAAAACCGGATACGCAAAATTCAAGCAGTATGGATGCGTCGCCTGCCACCAGGGCGTGAATGTGGGCGGCAACATGTTTCAGAAGTTTGGCGTCATGGGCAACTACTTCGAGAAGCGCGGCAATCCGACGCAGGCCGACCTTGGCCGTTATCTCGTCACCAAGGTGGAAAGCGACAGGTATGTCTTCAAGGTGCCCAGCCTGCGCAACGTCGCGCTGACCGCGCCCTACTTCCACGATGCCTCGGCGAAGACGCTGGAAGATGCCGTTGACATCATGTTCAGGTACCAGCTCGGCCGCGTCGCCTCCAGGGAGGACAAGGATTCCATCGTCAGGTTTCTGGGCACACTGACCGGTGAACTGGACGCAAAGCCGTGAGAGTGTCCAAACCATTGACCTGGTTACCGATGGCGGCTGTGACCGCCATCCTGATGTCTGTTCTGGTTTTCCTCTATGAGAAAACGCAAAGCTTTGGCGGACCCGATTACTTTGAGAATGTCGTCCTGCTAAGGCATCTCAAGCAACTGGATGCCGAATGGGAACTGGACGTTCTGAAGTCCAAAGTCGGCATCAACACGCACTACGATCCCCTGGCTGGCTCCCTGGTTGAATTAAACCGGCTGCTGGAAAAACTCAAGGCGGACATGGAGACCCAGCAACACGCCGAAGCTGCTACGCTGGAGAAGAACCGTGCGGCGCTGTTCCGCGTCATCCAGGAAAAAGCCGTCCTGATCGAACAGTTCAAATCGAACAACTCGGTGCTGCGTAACTCGCTGGTCTTCTTGCCCACCGCGGCGGCGGACGTCGAACAGTCGGTGGGGCAAGCCAGTGCAAGCGCACAGCCGGCAGTCAGACGCGCCTTGATCAACGTGAACAAGCTGCTGCTCGCCAGCCTGTTGTACAGCCAAAACGCATCGGATGACAAGGGTTCCGAAATCCAGGCTGAGTTGAGCCAGCTTGATGCCGGTTTGCATAACCTTCCACCGGATATCCGGGAGAGGCTGGATATTTTCGGCGTGCATGTCCGCACCATCCTGCGCGAGCAAAAGACTGTCAATCAGCTTCTCGGCCGTATTATTGCCGTGCCGACGGCAGCAATGATCGATGAGATCAACAACGCGATGACCGTTGAACACCAGCAAGCTGAAGTGCAGCTCGACCAGCATCGTGCGTACCTGCTGATTTTCTCGGCGGTGCTGGTGGCGCTTCTCGTGTATGCGGCGATCCGCCTGGTGCGCAGTCACGCCGTGATCAAGCGCGTCAACGAGGAACTCCAGGATGCCAATGAAAATCTGGAGCTACGGGTTCAGGAACTGCACGAGACGCAGAGTGAACTGGTCGCTACAGCGCGCCAGGCCGGCATGGCGGAGATGGCCACCAACGTGCTGCACAACGTGGGCAACATCCTGAACAGCGTCAACGTCTCTGCCGATCTGGTCGGCAGCACGCTGCGCACCTCCCGGGCCCCGGGTTTGATGCGGGCCGTGCAATTGATGGACGCGCACGCGGCGGACCTGGGCGATTTTCTGACCCGTGACGACAAGGGCAAGCTGCTGCCCGGCTACCTGAGCGGGATTGCGCACGCCCTGGCGCAGGAGCAGCAAGACATGCTCAAGGAACTGGGGCACCTCACCCGCAGCATCGATCACATCAAGGACGTAGTGGCCACCCAGCAATCCTACGCCGGGGTGTCCAGCGTCATCGTGCCGGTCCAGATATGCGATCTGGCGGAGGATGCCCTGCGCATGAACGGCGGAGCACTCGCGCGCCATCAGGTGACCGTGGTCAAGGAGTTTGCAGAGGTACCGGTGGTTCGGCTCGACCGGGCGCGCGTGTTGCAGATCCTGGTGAACCTGATCAGCAACGCCAAGAACGCCATGGCGGGCATGACGGGTGGATCGCACCGGATCACGCTGCGTGTGGACGTCGCCGCCGGCTCCAGTTTGCGGGTATCCGTCAAGGATGAGGGCGAGGGCATCACAGAGGAGAACCTGACGCGGATCTTCGCGCACGGATTCACCACCCGCAAGGCAGGCCACGGCTTCGGGCTGCACAGCTGCGCGCTGGCGGCCCGGCAGATGGGCGGCGCCCTCACGGCCCACAGCGATGGCCCCGGCAAGGGCGCGACCTTCACGCTGGAACTCCCGGTCGACACAGCGCAGGCCGAGCCATGAAAGCGCAGCACCCGCCGGAGTCCCTCATCAGCCCCGCCCCTGCGGCCCGGAAAACCGGGCTCGCGGAGAAAGGCCGATTCTCGTGGTTTGACGCGTCCATGAACGGATTTGGCATCAGAGCCAAAGTCGCCGCACTGACTGGTTTTTGCCTTGTGTTTGCGCTGATTGCCACACTGGTTCTTCTGTCGTGGATGCAGGTGAATGTCAATCGCGACCGTGAGGTTCTTGCCTCGTACATGCGCTGGATGGAGTTGGCGAGAGTCCAGCAGGTGAATTTCAAAAAACAGGTGCAGGAATGGAACAACATCCTGTTAAGAGGCCATCGCCCGGAGGATTTCGAGCGCCACCGTCGATTGTTTTTGGTGCAGGAACGCCTGGTTCAGGAAAACGGGAAAGCCTTGACAGGCATGCTCACCCAACCCGCCCTCCGCGCCAGGGAGGACGAATTTTTGAAAGTGCATGAAGAACTTGGCCGTCGCTATCGAAACGCCCTGGGGGTCTTCGAGCAAAGCGGAAGACTGAATTTTCAGTCGGTGGATCGCCTGGTTCGCGGGATGGATCACGTGCCGACCGACTTGATCGACGGGCTCGTGGCATCGATCGCCAACGACTTTGACCAATACAAAACCTCCCTTGCTGCCGTCCTTCTCGATGAACAGCGTTACGCGGTAGGGGCGGCCCTCAGCGTGTTCCTGGGACTCATGCTGGCGAGCCATCTGCTTGCCAGGCGCATCACCAGGTCCATTCATGACCTGACGCAGACGGTAGCCAGAGTTTCGGCCGAGAAAGACTATTCGCTCCGCGCGCAACGAAGCAGCCGCGATGAGCTGGGCCTGCTCACGGACGGGTTCAACGAAATGCTCGCCCAAATTCAACAAAAGAATGCCACTTTGCAGCAGTCCCACGACGATCTCGCGGCACGGGTCGCCGAGCGCGACCACGCCGAAGAAGCGTTGCTGGTGTCGCAGGCGCTCTATCACTCGCTGGTCGTGCAGCTGCCGGTCGGGATTTTTCGCAAGGACGCCGCCGGGCGACACGTTTTCGTCAACCCCCGGTTTTGCGAGCTCAAACACATGCCGGCGGATCAGATTCTGGGCTGGACCGCGCCGGAGATTTGCGCGCGCGAATCACAGAACGCGGCCAGTATGTGGCTCCCTGAGCTGGCCGGCCAGGGGACGATCCACCACGAGCAGATCATGCGAAACGGGCAGCCGGTCGCACTGGAGGAAACCTACACCGGCCCGGACGGCCAGCCGCAGCACTGGCAGGTTGTCAAATCGGCGGTGTTTGGGCCTGACCAGGCCATCATTGGCAGCCAGGGCGTCGTGCTTGACATCACCGAGCGCAAGCGGACGGAGCGAGCCCTGCGCGAGAGCGAAGAGCATTTTCGCTTTCTGAACGATCTGGCCAAAGCGACGCGCGCGCTGGCCGATCCGGAGCAGATCATGGCAGTGACGGCGCGCATGCTGGGCGAGCGCCTGGGCGCCTCCCGCTGCGCCTACGCAGACGTGGAAAAGGACGGCGAACAGTTCACCATCCTGCACGACTACACCGACGGCTGCATGAGCACCGTGGGCAATTATCAGCTTTCGCTCTTTGGTGCGCGGCCCGTGGCCAAGCTCCAAAGCGGGCAGACCCTGATCATTCGCAATGTGGAGGCGGAGCTTTTGCCGGGCGATGGAGCGGAGATGTTCAATGCCATCGGCATCCAGGCGATCATCACCTGCCCGCTGGTCAAGGATGGCATTCTTCGCGCCATGATGGCCGTGCACCAGACGACACCGCGCGACTGGACCCCGGGCGAAGTCGCCATCGTTCAGGAAGTCGTCGAACGTTGCTGGGCGACGATAGAGCGCAGGGCCGCGGAGGAAAGCCTTCGCCAGAGCGAAGCCCTGCTCCGTATTGCCGGCCACACCGCCCGGCTGGGCGGCTGGACCGTTGACCTGCCGGAAGCCCGCATCACCTGGTCGGATGAGATATGCGCCATCCACGACGTGGCACCCGGCACCGCGCCTGGACTTGAGCTGGCCTTGAGTTTCTACGCCCCGCAGTCGCGTGAGTCCATCCAGAAAGCCTATGAGGCCTGCGTCCGGGAGGGCACGCCCTTCGATCTCGAAGCGGAACTCATCACCGCCAAAGGACGGCATGTCTGGGTTCGCGCCATCGGCGAGGCCGAATGCCATGCCGCCGGCACGATCACGCGGGTGCAAGGGGCGCTTCAGGACATCACCGCGCGCAGGCAGGCGGCGCTAGAGCTGGAGCAGGCCCACACTCAACTATTGGCCGCATCCCTCAAGGCCGACATGGCGGAATTCGCCACCGGAATCCTGCACGACATCGGCAATGTGCTCAACAGCGCCAATATCGCGTCTTTTTGCGTGGCTGACAGCCTCAGAAAATCGAAGGCCGCCAATTTGTCCAAAGTGGTCGCGCTACTGCGGGAGCACGAGAAGGATCTGGGCGACTTCTTCACCAACAGCCCCAAAGGCCGGCAGGTGCCGGTTTACCTGGCGCAACTGGCCGGGCAACTGGCCGAAGAGCAAGCCGGCGCACTCAAGGAACTGGCGCAACTGCAAAAGAACCTCCAACACATCAAAGAGGTTGTGGCGAGGCAGCAGGACCTGGCCAGAACGCCCGGTGCGACGGAAGCCGTCAATGTGCCCGAGTTGGTGGAAGACGCCCTGCGGATGAACCTGAGCGGGGCGGCGCAGCACGACATTGAAGTCATCAGGGATTTCAAGGCCGTGCCGGCTGTCAGGGTGGAAAAGCACAAGGTGCTGCAAATCCTGGTCAACCTGGTTCGCAATGCCAAACAATCCTGCGAAGTTTCAGGCCGCCAGGAGAAAAAATTGGGCGTCCATACGACCCGCGACAACGATCACGTTCGAATCGCGGTCAGTGACAACGGTGTGGGCATACCGCCCGAAAACCTGGGGCGAATCTTTTCCCACGGCTTCACCACCAAGAAGGACGGCCACGGCTTCGGATTGCACAGCTGCGCACTGGCGGCCGCGGAGATGGGTGGCACTCTCACGACCCACAGCGACGGGATCGGCCGGGGCGCGACCTTCACACTCGAGCTTCCGATCAACGGCGCGCAGGACCAGCCGTGAACCCGCAACCGAATCGGCGCATTTTGCTGGTCGACGACATGCCCTCCATCCATGAGGACTTCCGCAAGATCCTCGTGGCCAGGCCGGCGGCGCACGATCTGGACGATGTCGAAACGGCCCTGTTTGGCCAGGCCACATCCCTGTCCGGTGAGGGCTTCGAACTGGACTCAGCCTACCAGGGGCAGGAAGGCGTGGCCAGGGTCGAAGCCTCCGTTCAGGCCGGCCGTCCCTATGCCATGGCCTTTGTGGACATGCGCATGCCCCCGGGCTGGGACGGCGTGGAGACAATCGAACGGCTCTGGCGCATCGACCCGCAGGTGCAGGTCGTGATCTGCACAGCCTACTCCGACTACCCCTGGGAGGAAGTGCTGACGCGGCTGGATGTGCAGGATCGCCTGCTCATCATCAAGAAGCCGTTCGACATGATCGAGGTCAGCCAGCTGGCCAGGATGCTGACCGCCAAATGGGAACTGGCACGCCAGGCGGCGTTGCAGATGAACAGCCTGGAAGAGGCCGTGCGGGAGCTCAGGGCAACCGAAGCAGCCCTGCGCCAATCCAACAGGGAGCTCGAGGCGTTTGCGTACGCCGTATCGCATGATCTGCGCACGCCGCTGAGCATCATGAATGCGTTCAGCAATCTGCTGGCCAAGGAACTGGACGGCCATGCCAGCGAGGCGGTGCTGCACTACCTGTCCAGAATTCAGGCCAATGCCGTGGTGGGGTCGCAACTGATCGAAGCCCTGTTGTCCCTGGCCCAGGCATCGCGTGCCGAGCTGCACATGGAGCCAGTCGATCTGAGCGCCATCTCGCGCGAGCTCCTCGGCGATTACCGCAGCGTTGTTCCGTCGCGCGAGGCGTCCATCACCGTCCAGGACGGTTTGTGGGTCCACGGCGACCGGCGCCTGATCCGGACCGCGATGCAGCACCTGCTGGACAATGCCTGGAAGTTCTCGTCCCTGCGGACCCATACCGAGATCGAGGTCGGCAGACTGGACGGCACCGACGGCGAGGCGGTGTTCTTTGTGCGAGACAACGGTTGCGGTTTCGACATGGCTTACGCCAGCAAGCTGTTCGGCACCTTCCAGCGGCTCCACGCGGTCCATGAGTTTCCCGGAACCGGCGCGGGACTGGTCACCGTGAGCCGGATTGTCGGCCGGCACGGCGGCCGGGTCTGGGCCGATTCCAAACCTGACGAAGGCGCCACGTTTTACTTCACGCTCCCTTCGGCCGCCCGGCAAGGCCCGCCCCGTGAAAGCCACTTCGCACCACAAGAAAACAGGAACGCGCCATGACCACGCAGCAGAACCGGCACATTTTGCTGGTCGACGACATGCCCTCCATCCATGAGGACTTCCGCAAGATCCTCGCGGCCAAGTCGGGGGGGCGCGATCTGGACGAAGTCGAAGCAGCCCTGTTTGGCCCGCCCGCATCGCCGTCCGGTGAGGGCTTCGAACTGGACTCGGCCTACCAGGGACTCGAAGGGGTGGCCAGGGTCGAAGCCTCCGTTCAGGCCGGCCATCCTTATGCCATGGCCTTTGTGGACATGCGCATGCCCCCGGGCCTGGATGGCGTGGAGACGATCGAGCGGCTCTGGCGCATCGACCCGCAGATGCAGATCGTGATCTGCACGGCCTACTCCGACTACCCGTGGGAGGAGGTGCTGACGCGGCTGGACGCGCAGGACCGCCTGCTCATCATCAAGAAGCCGTTCGACATGATCGAGGTCAGCCAGCTGGCCAGGACGCTGACCACCAAATGGGAACTGGCGCGGCAGACGACGCTGCAGATGAGCGGCCTGGAGGAAGCCGCAGAGGAACGCGCCAAGGCGATGCGCGCCAGCGAATCGCAGTTGCGCCAGATCACGGACACCGTGCCGGCCTTGATTGCCTACGTCGACGCTGAACAGCGCTTTCAGTTTCACAACCTGGCCTATGAAGAAGGCTTTGGCCTGAAGCGCGATCAGATCCACGGCAAGACCATGCGCGAGATGATGGGTGATGCGCTTTACGAAAAAGAACGCAGCAAGATTGAAGAAGTCTTGTCGGGTTACGCGGTGCAGTATGACCGCGTGCAGAAAACTGCGGACGGCCAGCTGCGCGACTACGTCATGCAGTACTTTCCGCGCTATGGCGAAGACAAGGATGAAGGCAAGGTGGTGGGCTTTTTCTCGCTGGGCACCGATATGACCGAACTCAGACGCATCGACCGCATGAAAAGTGAATTTGTCTCCACCGTCAGCCATGAGCTGCGCACGCCGCTGACCTCCATCCGCGGCTCGCTGGGCCTGATGGCCGGTGGTGTTGCCGGAGAGCTGCCGGTCATGGCCAGGAACCTGGTCGGTATTGCCGCCAATAACTGCGAGCGCCTGATCAGGCTCATCAACGACATTCTTGACAGCGAAAAAATCGAGTCGGGCAAGATGCGCTTTGAGCTGCAGCAGGTGGAACTGCAGCCTCTGCTGGTGCAGGCCCTGGCGGCCAATGAAGGCTTTGCAGGCCAGCACAACGTCAAACTGGCCCTCGATGCCCCGACAGCCGCGGTGAGGGTCAACGTCGACAGCGACCGGCTCACCCAGGTCGTCACCAACCTGCTGTCCAATGCCGTGAAATTTTCACCGCCGGCGTCCTGCGTACATATCAGGCTGCTGTGCAGCGGCGGGCGGGTCCGGGTTGAAGTGGCCGACAGCGGCCCCGGCATCCCCGAAGAGTTTCGCAAACGCATCTTCCAGAAATTCTCGCAAGCCGACACCTCGGACACCCGGCAAAAGGGTGGCACGGGCCTGGGCCTGAGTATCTCGCGCGCCATCGTGGAGCAGATGGGCGGCAGCATGGGATTTACCACCAAGACCGGGATAGGGACCGTTTTTCACTTTGAGCTGCCCGAAGCGGTGCCGCTGCCGGTTGAAGACCGGGACAGTGCCGCGCCGCGGCCCCGTGTCCTGATTTGCGAAGACGACCCCGACATTGCCCGGCTGATCAACCTGATGCTTGAAAAGGGCGGCTTTGATTCGGACATCGTGCACAACGCCGCGCAAGCGCTGGAACAGGTGACGCGCTGGCCTTACGCCGCCATGACGGTCGATCTGAACCTGCCCGACCTGGACGGGATCTGCGTGATCCGTGCGCTGCGCCGCGAAAGCCGCACGCGGAACCTGCCCATTGTGGTGGTGTCGGCCAACGCCGAAGAAGGCGAACTCGAATTCAACACCCAGCCGCTGGCAGTGTCGACCTGGCTGGAAAAGCCTATCGACGAAAACCTGCTGATCCTGAGTTTGCGCCGCGCCATTGACAACATGGCTGAAGGCAAGCCGCGCATTCTGCACGTCGAGGACGACCTGGACATTCAGCGCATTGCCGCGGCCATTGCCCAGGACTTCGCAACCTTTGAATTCGCCTGTACCCTGCAGGAAGCGAGGGACCAGCTGGCCAGCCATCATTACGATCTGGTACTGCTTGACCTGACGCTCCAGGACGGTTCGGGCTGGGAGCTGTTAGACACCATCGAAGCGCTGGACCCCGCACCACCGGTCGTCGTGTTCTCTGCCAGCGATCTGAACATGACGGAAAGCCAGCGCGCAGAAGCGGTGCTGGTGAAAGCGAACACCTCCAACGCGGAGCTGATCCAGACCTTGCAGCGGGTGCTCGACGACAGCCTGTGGGGCACAACCCATCCACCCCTGAGTACCTAGAACTTTGACTTGTCATTGCGGGCCTGACCCGCAATCCATGGATCCCGGATCAAGTCCGGGATGACAAACCAGGGGGCAAGGGCTTGACTGAACCGTATTGCGCCTGGGCCTGGGCCCGAATCCATCGCTTTCATTGTGTTCCGATACCTCTGTGTCGAAGTACTAGAACTTGCCCGTGAATAATTTGGGGTCGTGCAACCGCCAACCCCATAAAAAAACGCGCCCGAAGGCGCGTTTTTTGTGGAAAGTGAAAGCGAATTACTTCGCCACCACCCGCACCATCTCCAGGCACTTGTTCGAGTAGCCCCATTCGTTGTCATACCAGGCCACGACCTTGATGAAGGTGCCGTCGAGCGCAATGCTGGCGTCGGCGTCGAAGATCGACGTGCGGGCATCACCGCGGAAGTCGGTGGCCACCACCTTGTCTTCGGTGTAGCCGAGCACGCCCTTGAGCGCGCCTTCGCTTTGCGCTTTCATCTCGGCGCAGATTTCCTTCAGCGTAGCTTCCTTGCTCAGCTCGCAGGTCAGGTCGACCACCGAGACGTCGGAGGTGGGTACACGGAAGGACATGCCGGTGAGCTTTTTGTTGAGCTCGGGAATCACCACGCCCACGGCCTTGGCGGCACCGGTGGACGACGGGATGATGTTTTCCAGGATGCCGCGGCCGCCGCGCCAGTCCTTGTTGCTCGGGCCGTCCACGGTCTTCTGCGTGGCGGTGGCCGCGTGCACGGTGGTCATCAGGCCGCGCTTGATGCCCCATTTGTCGTTGAGCACCTTGGCGACGGGCGCCAGGCAGTTGGTGGTGCAGCTGGCATTGGAGATGACGGCTTCGCCCTTGTAGGTCTTGTCATTCACGCCGAAGACGAACATGGGGGTGTCGTCTTTCGAGGGGGCGGAAATGATGACCTTTTTGGCGCCGGCCGCCAGGTGCTTTTCAGCCGAGGCCTTGTCGAGAAAGAGGCCGGTGGATTCGATCACGACCTGCGCGCCGACGTCATTCCATTTCAGGTTTGCCGGATCGCGCTCCTGCGTGAGGCGGATTTTCTTGCCGTTGACGATCAGCGTGTTGCCGTCGACCGACACCTCGCCCTTGAAGCGGCCATGCACCGAGTCGTACTGCAGCATGTAAGCCAGGTACTCGGGCTCGAGCAAATCGTTGATGCCCACGATTTCAATGTCGCCGAAGCTCTGCACCGCCGAACGGAACACATTGCGGCCGATGCGGCCGAAACCATTGATGCCTACCTTGATCGTCATGCTCGTTTCTCCAGAAAAGTTAATATCAAAAACCGGTTCTTGCCGAATACCGATTTATTTCTTCAACACCTTGCGCACGGTGTCGGCCACGTTCTCGGGCGTGAAGCCAAAGTGCTTGAACAACGCCGCCGCGGGTGCCGACTCGCCGTAGGTGTCGATGCCGACCACGGCGGCGCAGCCGTATTTCCACCAGCCGTCGGTCACACCCATCTCGACCGCGATGCGCGGAATGCCGGCCGGCAGCACGGACGTCTTGTACGCGGTGCTTTGCTTGTCAAAGGTGGTGGTGCTGGGCATGGAGACCACGCGAACCGCAATCTTTTTGGCGGCAAGCAGTTCCTGCGCCTTGAGCGCCAGCTGCACTTCGGAGCCGGTGGCGATGATGACGGCCTGGGCCTTTTTGTTCAGCCCCACTTCGGCGGGCTCGGCCAGCACGTAAGCACCCTTGCTGATCTCGCCAAGGTCGTTCTTCGGCGCGTACGGCAGGTTCTGGCGGCTCAGCAACAAGGCGGTGGGCTTGTTCTTGTTTTGCAGCGCCACGGCCCAGGCCACGGCGGTTTCGGCCGTGTCGCCCGGACGCCAGACGTCGAGGTTGGGAATCAAACGCAGGCTGGCGGCATGCTCGATCGACTGGTGCGTCGGGCCGTCTTCGCCCAGGCCGATGGAGTCGTGCGTGAACACATGCACCACGCGCAGCTTCATCAGCGCGGCCATGCGGATGGCGTTGCGGCTGTAGTCGCTGAAGGTCAGGAAGGTGCCGCCGTAAGGGATGTAGCCACCATGCAGCGCCACACCGTTCATGATGGCGGCCATGCCGAATTCGCGCACGCCGTAGTTGATGTGACGGCCGCCGACCTGGCTGCCGTTGGCGGCTTCGGTCTGTACCACCTCGCCGTTCAGGTCAAAGCGCAGGCTGGGCGTTGACTTGGTGTTGGTGAGGTTGGAGCCGGTCAGGTCGGCCGAGCCGCCCAGCATCTCGGGCAGGCCGGCGGTGAAGGACTCCAGCGCAATCTGTGAGGCCTTGCGCGACGCCACGGTTTCGGCCCGGGTGTGCGCGCCAATCACCGTATCGACGGCCAGCTGCGAAAAACGCTTGGGCAGTTCGCCCTTCATGCGGCGTGTGAATTCCGCGGCCAGCTCCGGATAGGCGGCCTTGTAAGCGGCAAATTTCACGTCCCAGGCAGTCTCTGCGGCCAGGCCGGCGGCCTTGGCGTCCCAGGCGTCATAGCTTTCCTTGGGCACTTCGAACGGGGTGTGCGGCCAGTTCAGTTCGTCGCGCGTGAGCTTGATTTCTTCGGCGCCCAGCGGCTCGCCATGGGCCTTGGCGGTGTTGGCGCGGTTGGGGCTGCCTTTGCCGATGTGGGTTTTGCAGACGATCAGCGTGGGCTTGTCGGTGTTCTCTTTTGCTTCGGCAATCGCGGCTGACACGGCTTCCGCGTCGTGCCCGTCGAGGGGGCCGATCACGTTCCAGCCGTAGGCGGCAAAGCGCAGCGGCGTGTTGTCGATAAACCAGGGGGTGACCGGGCCGTCAATCGAAATGCCGTTGTCGTCGTACAGGGCGATCAGCTTGCCCAGCTTCCAGGCGCCGGCGAGGGCGGCGGCTTCGTGGCTGATGCCTTCCATCAGGCAGCCATCGCCCATGAAAACATAGGTGTGGTGGTCGACCACCGTATGGCCGTCACGGTTGAACTCCTTGGCGAGCAGCTTTTCGGCCAGCGCCATGCCCACGGCATTGGTCAGGCCCTGGCCCAGCGGGCCGGTGGTGGTTTCCACGCCGGGGGTGTAGCCGTGCTCGGGGTGGCCGGGGGTTTTGCTGTGCAGTTGGCGGAAGTTCTTCAGCTCACTCATGGGCAGCTTGTAGCCGGTCAGGTGCAGCAGCGCATAGAGCAGCATGGAGCCGTGGCCGTTGGACAGCACGAAGCGGTCGCGGTCAAACCACTGCGGATTGTGCGGGCTGTGCTTGAGGTGGCGGCCCCACAAGGCAACGGCGATATCGGCCATGCCCATGGGCGCGCCAGGGTGGCCGGAGTTGGCCTGCTGCACGGCATCCATGGCCAGCGCACGAATGGAATTGGCCATGAGGGATGGGGAGGTGTCAGCCAGTGCAGTCATTGACGTAAGGTCCAGGGTAGGTGAAGTTCGCGCCCGGCAACTGACTTGGCATTAATTACGGGAAAACCAGCCAGCGCGGGAAAACCCATGATTTTACGGGATGTGCCCGGTCGGCAGGCCGGGGCGACCGGGCGCCCCCAGGGCCCCGGCCGTGTTTCAGCGTCGGGCGGGTGCCATGGCAGCGCCAGCAGCTATCAATTCAATAGCTGGTTGTGCCCGCATAAAGCTGGCTGCAGCCCGGTTTTCTGCTTAAAAAGGCCATAATCGCAGCCTGTATGACCACCCAAGCCCTGATTCTGGCCGCCGGTCGCGGTGAACGCATGCGCCCGCTGACCGACACCTGCCCCAAGCCCTTGCTCACTGTGCAGGGTAAACCACTGATCGTCTGGCATCTTGAGGACCTGGCACGCGACGGGGTGACCGACGTGGTGATCAACACCGCCTGGCTGGAGGAGCAGCTTCCCGCCGCGCTCGGCGATGGCCGCGCATGGGGCCTGCGCATCCGCTACTCGCACGAAGGCGCGCGCTTTGGCGGCGCACTGGAAACCGCCGGCGGCATTGCCACCGCCCTGCCGCTGCTGGCCGATGCGCCGTTCTGGCTGATGGCGGGCGATGTCTACACGCCCGGGTTTGAGTTTTCGCCCGCCGCCGCCACACAGTTCGCCGCGTCTGATTCACTGGCCCATCTTTACCTGGTGCCGAATCCACCGCACCACCCCCAAGGCGACTTCGGCCTCTCGGCCGACGGCCTGGCGCTGGATGAGGCCGCGGAAAAGTTCACCTACAGCACCTTGGGCCTGTATCGCCCGGCGCTTTTCAGCCACACGCCGGCCGGGCAGAAGGCCGCACTGGCGCCGCTGCTGCGCCAGGCCATGCGGCGCGGCCTCGTCTCGGCGGCGCTATATTCAGGCCCATGGACCGATGTGGGAACGCCCGAGCGCCTCACTGAACTCAACGAGTAACCCAACGAGCCCAACCAAACCCGCCGACCGGCAACACCACCATGACCACAAGCATTTACCAGAAGCGCCGCGCCACCATTGCCCGCGCCCTCAAAGCGGCCGGCGGCGGCATCGCCCTGCTGCCCACCGCCCCCGAAGTGCCGCGCAACCGCGACAGCGACTTCCCGTATCGCCACGACAGCTACTTTTATTACCTGACGGGCTTCAGCGAGCCCGACAGCTGGCTGGTGATTGAGGCCAGCGGCCAGACGACGAAGACCACGCTGTTTTGCCGGCCCAAGGACCTGGAACGCGAGATCTGGGACGGCATTCGCCTGGGCCCCAAGGCCGCGCCGGTCGGCCTGGGGGTGGATGCCGCCTTCAGCGTCGAGACACTGGACGAGAAAATGCCGGCACTGCTGGCCAACCAGAAGGCCGTGTGGTTTCCGTTTGCCACGCACAAGGGCCTGGAAAGCCGGGTCGATGGCTGGCTGAACAGCGTGCGCGCGCGCGTGCGCTTTGGCGCCGAATGCCCGCAAAGCCAGCACGACCTGTGCAAGCTGCTCGATGAAATGCGGCTGATGAAAGACAGCCACGAGATTGCCATTTTGCGGCGTGCCGGCAAGATCTCCGCCGCTGCCCATGTGCGCGCCATGCAGACCTCGGCGGCCATGCTGCGCAACGGCGCAGCCAGCGGAGCCAAGGGCGGTCTGCGTGAATACCACCTGGAAGCCGAACTGCTGCACGAGTTCCGCCGCCAGGGCTCGCAGTTTCCGGCTTACGGCAGCATCGTCGCGGCGGGGGCCAACGCCTGCATCCTGCACTACCGCGCCGGCGACACCGAACTTAAACCCGGCCAGTTGTGCCTGATCGATGCCGGCTGCGAACTCGACGGTTACGCCAGCGACATCACGCGCACCTTTCCGGCTGATGGAAAATTCACCCCGGCCCAGCGCACGCTCTATGACATCGTACAGGCCGCACAGGAGGCGGCGGTGCAGGTCACCAAACCGGGCAAGCGCTTTCTGGACCCGCACGAAGCGGCCACGCGGGTGCTGGTCGAAGGCATGCTGGACACCGGCCTGCTGCCCAAAGCCAAACACGGCAAGGTCGACGACGTGCTGGAGTCGGGCGCCTACCGCCAGTTCTACATGCACCGCACCGGCCACTGGATGGGCATGGACGTGCACGACTGCGGCGATTACACCGAACCTTCGGCCAAGCCACGCGAAGAAAAAGACGCGCTGGGCCAGACCGTGATGCGCAAGCCCTCGCGCGTCCTGAAGCCCGGCATGGTGCTGACAATCGAGCCGGGCATCTACGTGCGCCCCGCCAAGGGCGTGCCCAAGGAGTTTTGGAACATCGGCATCCGCATTGAAGACGACGCGCTCGTGACCGCCAAAGGCTGTGAGCTGATGACGCGCGGCGTGCCGGTCAAGGCCGATGAGATTGAGGCCTTGATGCGCGGGTGAAGGCCGGCTACGGCCAACAACCGACCTTGCACATGAACCCCTGGGTTGTTTACTGTGACGGCAGCGCCGTGCCCAACCCCGGTCGTATCGGCCTCGGAGCGGTGTTTACCGAGCCTGATGGCACGCGCCACACTCTTTCGCAAGCGGCGCATGAGAACGGCTGCAACAATGAGGCGGAGCTAAGAGCGCTGCTGGCGACGCTTCGGGAACTGAAATTACGTGGTGCGGGCACGCTGCTCATACACTGCGACAACAGTGTCGTTGTCGAACAGGTCGGCGGCGGCGCAGCAAAGCCGATAGCCCGGCTGGCCTCCTTGTTTGATGAAGCGCGAGCACTGCTCAATTCGTTCGCCCAGGCAAACCTGGTGTGGATACCGCGCCATCGCAACAGCGAGGCTGATGCGCTGGCTCGTGCTGCACTAGGAATTGCTGAAAAGCGCGTTGTCAAAATATCCAGGAAGCGGCGTTAGTTCCAGACGAGCTGAGGCTACAGCGGGCCAGAATCGGTAGTAGACCGCTGTCTGCTTCCGGGCTTCAAATCAAACTTGAATTTAAGTGACGGCAAGCAACCGTTCATTAGCGGCGTGGATTGAAAATTCCTGACGTTGGTGATGATCGGTGGCCGACGGCAGCGCAGCGGGAGCGGCCGGTCACGGAGCCATGCTACCAAGCGTGTCTAGCGGTTGTGCGTTCACACCGACACCCTGCGCTCGTTGGCGAGCATCGTCGGGGTTTGTAACGTAGCACGTCACTCACCTGCTCCAGCAGGCGCTTGGATTGGGGGAGGATAGGCGACAGAGTTCATGGGAACAAAACTATGTATAAAAAACGCAGCATTTGCGCCAAGAGGCAAGATGCCAAGCGGGTTACTGGGCTTAGGCTGGGTTAGTTGCAACCCGGCGTTCCAGCTTATCCAGTCGGACAAACTGGATTCCCAGAATATCCGACGATCTACATCACGTTAGGCGCCAGCAGAGACTGCTCCTGCTGCTCCCTCCCGTGGGACTCTTTGCACCGGCGGGCCGTATGATCAACATCATGAGCGCAAGCAAAGAATTCGTCAGTCACGTTCGAGAGTTGTTGTCGCCCATTGGAAATCTCAGCGACGGCACGTTCTTTGGTGGCCACGCGCTGAAGCACAATGGGCAACAGTTCGCCATGATCATGGGGAACACCCTTTACCTTCGGGTCAACGATGAAACCAGACCGGAGTACGTCGCGAAGGGTTCGAAAGCGTTTTCCTATCTAACAAAGGCTAGGCGAGTCGAGGTCCGAACGTACTTCGCTGCACCTGAAGAGCTATTGGAATCGAAGGAAGCACTATTGGCCTGGACCCGTAGGGCAATCAGTGCTGCAACTGGTACCTAACCCTTCATATATGGACCCCCACAACTGCAGGAGGCGGCTTCGCCGCTAATGTTGGTGGTCCGGTCATCTTCACGTTAGCCCTCAGGAAAGCCATGTTCAAAGCCGCCTCACCTCTTCAGGTCGCCACCTCCCTTACCGAGCTGTGGTCCCCGCGCGTTGTCGCTGAAGTCGACGACTCCTACGTCAAGGTGGCCAAAGTTCAGGGCTCTCTCGCTTGGCACAGCCACGAGAACGAAGACGAACTTTTCCTCATTCTCAAAGGTCATCTTCGAATCGAAATGGAAGGTGGCAATGTCGAGCTTGGTGAAGGCGAAATGTTCGTCGTACCCAAAGGCGTTCGCCACAATCCGGTTGCGGAGCAAGAGTGCTTGATCATGCTTGTTGAGCGGAAGGCCACGCTCCATACGGGTGATCTCGTCACGGAGAAAACTCGCTCCTTGGCAGAGCAGCTTTGTCCGCTATGAGCGTGCGGTGTCGCCTGCGGGCTAACGGCCAGTTGAAACACAGACTTTGCAAGATCGACGGCAAGGCAAAGAACACGCCGCCAACAGTTCCGGCACCGATGCATGAAACAAGGACAAGCGTTGCGAACATGAACAGAATGTACCGGAGGCGGCGGGCTCTATGGCGTCCAACGCTGGAGATGATCGAACCACAACTGCGGGTGCGCTCATGAGGGGCTTAACGAATGAAAAGGCCTTCCCCGTCCCGAGCTAGCCACGCAGTAGCGGCAAACGGCAACTCAGTGCCACGATGGGAAGTGCAAAGTCTCATCCTCTCATCCACTCACTCGAAAGGGAAAGTCCATGGCTACTATTGTCACCGTTGGAATCGATCTCGCCAAGAACGTCTTTGCCGTGCATGGCGTGGATACTGCAGGCAGCGTCCTGTCGCCGCTCAGGCCAGCGTATAAGCCGTCTTCACCGTGGTGAAGAACTCCTGCGCATAGCGGCCCTGCTCGCGCGGCCCGTAGCTGGAGCCCTTGCGGCCGCCGAAAGGCACGTGGTAGTCGACCCCGGCGGTGGGCAGGTTCACCATCACCATGCCGGCCTGGCTGTGGCGCTTGAAGTGCGTAGCGTATTTCAGGCTGGTGGTGGCAATGCCGGCGGACAGGCCAAACGGCGTGTCGTTGGCGGTTGCCAGCGCCTCTTCATAGTCCCTGACCTGGATGACGCTGGCCACCGGCCCGAAGATTTCTTCGCGGTTGATGCGCATGGACGCCACGCTTTCGCTGAACAGCGCCGGTGCCATGTAAAAGCCGTCCAGGGCCATTTTCAGGCGTTGGCCGCCGGCCGCCAGCAGCGCGCCCTCGGCTTTGCCGATGTCCACATAACTCAGGTCCTGCTCGAGCTGGCTCTGGCTGGATACCGGGCCGATGTCGATGCCGGCCTCCAGCGCATCACCCACCTTGAGCGTGGCCATGCGCTTTTTCATGGCGTCGATGAATTTCGGGTAAATGCCTTCGGTGACGATCAGCCGGCTGGACGCCGTGCAGCGCTGGCCGGTGGAGAAGAAGGCGCTTTGCACGCACAGCTCGACCGCGGTCTGGAGGTCAGCGTCGTCGAGCACGACTTGCGGGTTCTTGCCGCCCATTTCGAGCTGCACCTTCTTGAGGTTCTGTGCACAGGCTTGCGCAATACGGGCACCGACACCCTGGCTGCCCGTGAAACTGATGGCGTCGATGCCGGGGTGATTCACCAGCGCGTCGCCGATGACGCTCCCGCGGCCCATGACGAGGTTGAACACGCCGGCCGGAATGCCCGAGCGGCTGATGATGTCGGCCAGTGCCCAGGCGCAGCCGGGCACAAGGTCGGCGGGTTTGAAGACCACGCAATTGCCGTGAGCCAGGGCCGGGGCGATTTTCCAGGCGGGAATGGCCAGCGGAAAGTTCCACGGCGTGATCAGGCCAACCACGCCGACGGGCTCGCGGGTGATTTCCACGCCGATGCCGGGGCGCACCGAGGGCAGGGTTTCACCGCCCAGGCGCAGGCATTCGCCGGCGAAAAATTTGAAGATGTTGCCGGCGCGTGCGGCTTCGCCCATGCCCTCGGCGCGGGTCTTGCCTTCTTCGCGCGCCAACAGGGTGCCAAGCTCCTCCTTGCGCGCCAGTATCTCGTTGCCGATCTTGTCCAGGGCGTCGGCCCTGGCCTGGATGCCTGACACCGACCAGGCGTCATAGGCGCTGCGTGCCGCCTGCACGGCTTCGTCCACCTGCACAGCATCGCCCTGGGTGTAGTGGCCGATCACGTCGGCCATGTTCGAGGGGTTGAGGTTGGGCGAGTAGCTGTTGCCGGCCAGCCATTGGCCATTGATGAGGTTGTCGTGTTGCGTCATGTTTTTTTCAGAAAGTGTTATTCCATTTCTAATTCGATGCGAGATTAGGCATACCACCGCAGACAGTGCTGTAACGGCCAAGGTGTGGCAACGACATATCGTATTGAAGTAGAAATGGGATTAGCCGCGGCCGATAAAGGGCATGGTGGTCGCCATTACGGTCAGGAAGGGCACGTTGGCATCGAGCGGCAGGCTGGCCATGTAGGCGACGGCGCTGCCGACATGCCGGGCGTCCATGGTCGGCTCCACGGCCAGCGTGCCGTTGGCCTGCAGCACGCCGGTTTTCATCCGTTCGGTCCGGTCGGTGGCCGCGTTGCCCACGTCGATCTGCCCGCAGGCGATGTTGAAGCGGCGGCCTTCGAGCGAAGCGGCCTTGGTCAACCCGGTGACCGCGTGTTTGGCGGCGGCATAGGCGGCGGCATGCGGGCGCGGGCTGGTGGCGGCGATCGAGCCATTGTTGATGATGCGGCCGCCACCGGGGGTCTGCGCCTTCATGATGCGGAAGGCTTCCTGCGTGCAGAGAAACACGCCGCTCAGGTTGATGCCGATGGCCTTGTTCCAGTCCTCGTAGCTCAGCGCTTCGAGCGGCACCGCCGGCGACGAAATGCCCGCGTTGTTGACCAGCAGGTCCAGCCGGCCAAAGACCGCGAGCGCACGGGCGAACAGCGCCTTGACCGAGACCGGGTCGCTGACGTCGGCCGTCACCACCAGCGACTTTGCGCCGCTCGCGGCACCTTCTTGCGCCACCAGGTCCAGCGGCTCCCGGCGCCGACCGGCCAGCACCACCGAAAAGCCGCTTTGCATGAGTGCCAGCGCCACCTGCTTGCCGATGCCGGTGCCGG
Organism: Polaromonas sp. P4_F9; assembly: GCF_056401235.1. Lineage (NCBI taxonomy): Bacteria > Pseudomonadati > Pseudomonadota > Betaproteobacteria > Burkholderiales > Comamonadaceae > Polaromonas > Polaromonas sp. P4_F9. Next base: position 81,406 of record NZ_JBFUJT010000014.1, read on the forward strand.
CGCCCGTGACCAGCGCAATTTTTTCAGGCGAGGGCATGTTCAGCCTCCTGTTCACGGCGCGCGAGGGCCATGCGGCAGGCCAGCTGAAAAGCCTGCAGCATCGCGCCCGGATTGGCGACACCCTGGCCCGCAATGTCAAACGCCGTGCCGTGCGCGGGTGTCAGGATGGGAAATGGCAGGCCGCCCTGCACCGTGATGCCGCGCCAGAAGCCCATGAGTTTCATGGCGATCTGGCCCTGGTCGTGGTACATGGTGACCACGGCGTCGTACTGGCGCTGCTCGCCCTGCACCTTCAGGAAAATCGTGTCTGCCGCGAACGGGCCTTCAACCGGGATGCCGCGCGCCCGCGCCGCTTCCACCGTCGGACCGATGATGTCGATCTCTTCCCGGCCGAACGAGCCGTTGTCGCCGTTGTGCGGGTTCAGGCCGCAGACCGCAATGCGCGGATGGGCCACACCGCTGCGCTGCAGTTCGCCGTGGATCAATTCAATGCCCTGTGTCACGCCCTGGTGCGTGATCTGGTCGGCCACCTCGCGGTGCGCAATGTGAGAGGTGACGCGCGAAGTCCACAGGCCATCGAGCACATTGAACTCGCACACCGGCCCGTCGAAACCGAGCTGCTCGACGAACCAGTGCAGCTCGTCGCTGGTGTGCATGCCGGCCTGGTGCAGCGAGTGTTTGTTCAGCGGCGCGAACAGGATGGCATCAGCCTGCCCATGCCGGGTGGCTTGCAGCGCCATGGACAGCGTGTCCAGGCAGTAGCGACCGCCCTTGACGCTGGATACACCGCGTTCAAATTCGCCTTCCGTCTCTCCGCGGTAATCCACCAGCACCGGCTTGTCGTGCGAGAAGTCGGCCTCGTTTATCGAAGCCGCCTGCACATAGGGCGTGCGGCAACCCGCCACCGCCATGCCGCGCTCCAGTTCGGCCCGGTCGGCGATCAGCAGCAGCTCCGCCGACTGCGCGGCGGCCGGGTCGGCCAGCAGCCGGGCGACCAGTTCGGGCCCGATGCCGGCCGGGTCGCCCAGCACCATAGCGATGCGAGGTTTGCGTGATTTCATGAATTCCTTTGCTCAGCGGCTGGGCAGCAGGCCGCGCGCCGCCAGGTTGGTGAAAAAGGCCTGCAACCCGAAGGTCCACGGCGCGATGCGGTCACTCTGGTTGACGGTGTTGACCAGGCGGCCGAGCTTGGGGCTGGAGATGCCGACCACGTCGCCCACCTGGTGGGTGAAACCACTGCCCGCCGCGCCGCGGTCCTGCGTGGGCGCGAACATGGTGCCCAGGAAGAGCATGAAGCCGTCGGGGTACTGGTGGTGGGCGCCCACGGTCTGGCGCACCAGGTCCAGCGGGTCGCGGCTGATCTGCGACATGGAGCTTTCGCCGCGCAGCACAAAACCGTCGGGGCCTTGCACGTCGAGGCTCACGGTGCAGCGCCGCACGTCGTCGAGCGAAAAACTGGCGTCGAACAGGCGAATGAACGGGCCGATCGCGCAGGAGGCATTGTTGTCCTTGGCCTTGCCGAGCAGCAGGGCGCTGCGGCCCTCGAAGTCGCGCAGGTTGACGTCATTGCCCAGCGTCGCGCCCAGGACTTCGCCGCGGCTGTTGACGGCCAGCACCACTTCCGGCTCGGGATTGTTCCAGGCCGAACCGGGATGGATGCCGATCTCGGCCCCGGTGCCCACGGCAGACAGCACCGGCCCCTTGGTAAACACTTCGGCGTCGGGGCCGATGCCGACCTCGAGGTATTGCGACCACAGCCCTTGCCGCACCAGCAGTTCCTTGAGCTGCTCCGCCTTGGCCGAACCGGGCACTATGCTGGCCAGCGAGCCGCCCAGCAGCTCCAACACCCGGCCGCGAATCGCCTCGGCCTGGCTGGCATCGCCCTTGGCCTGCTCTTCGATCACGCGTTCCACCAGGCTGGAGGCAAAGGTGACCCCGGCCGCCTTGATGACCTGCAGGTCGCAGGGCGCCAAAAAGTAAGGCGCCTCGCCGTTTGTCCGCTGGCTGTTCTGGAACAGGCTGTCGGCGCTGCCGATGTAGCGGCCCGGCGTGGCGCGCACCCGCGCGGCCGGGTCGGCCAACTCGAGCAGGCCGCTCATGGTGGGCACGGCCTGCGACAGGTCAAAGACGCCACCCTCGCGCAGGGCCACAACGCTCGGGCCGGCGGGCTGGCCCGCGCCCTCGCCCGGAATCCAGGCGCGGCCGACCAGCGTCCCGGTCATCTTGTCTTCAGGCAACCACTCCATTGAGCACCTCCGGATTCACAGGGTTTGTCGGTCCGTCACCGCAGAAAAAACCGATCAGGTTGTCTGCGGCCAGGTTGGCCATGGCCAGGCGCGTCGGTCCGGTCGCGCTGCCGATGTGCGGCGTCAGCACGACGTTGGGTACCTCGAGCAAGCCCGGGTGAAGCGTGGGCTCGCCCTCATACACGTCCAGGCCCGCCGCAGCAATGCGCTTGTCACGCAGCGCCAGGGCCAGTGCCGCATCATCGGCGATGCCGCCACGCGCGATGTTGACCAGCGTCGCGGTCGGTTTCATCAGCGCCAGCTCGGCCGCGCCGATGGCATGGTGCGAGGCCTTGGAGTACGGCAGCACCAGCACCAGGTGGTCGGCAGTGCGCAGCAACTCGTCCTTGCCGACATAGCGGGCGCCGGTCTCACGCTCGACGCTGTCTTCAAGCCGGGAACGGTTGTGGTAAATCACCTGCATGCCAAAGCCAAAGTGGCCGCGGCGAGCCAAGGCCTGGCCGATGCGGCCCATGCCCAGGATGCCCAGTGTCGAGCCGTGAACGTCGGAGCCGACCAGCGTGTTGTATTGCCAACGGCTCCACTGCCCGGCGCGCAGGTAGCGCTCGCCTTCCGACACCCGCCGCGCTGCGGCCAGCAGCAGGGCGAAGCCGAAATCAGCCGTAGTTTCGGTCAACACACCCGGCGCGTTGGTGCCGACCACGCCGTGCGCGGTCATGGCCTCCACATCAAAGTTGTTGAACCCCACCGACATGTTGGCGCAGATGCGCAGGTCCGGGCAGGCTTGCAACAACGCGGCATCAATGCGCTCGCTGCCGGTGGCAAAGAGCGCCTGCCGGCCTTGCAGCGCGTCCATCAACTGCGCGGGAGACCAGGGCTCATCCGCCTGGTTGGCCCGCACCTCGAAGTGCGGCTCAAGGCGGGCAATCACCTCGGGCGCGATCGCCCGGCAGACCAGAAGGGAGGGCTTGCTCATGCCTTTGACCTTTGATCTTTGACCTACTGCTTCAGGCCGAGCTTGCTGATCAGGCCTTTGTAGAAGGCGTGATCGCGGGCCATGACCGCACCAAAGGCTTCGCCATCCGCATAGGCATAACCCATGTTCTGGCGGTCCAGCGCGTCACGCAGGCTTTGTTCGGTCACGATCTTCGCGGTCGCTGCGCGCAGCACATTGACAACTTCGGGCGGCGTGCCCTTGGTCACGGCCAGGCCACGCCAGGTGCCGATGGAAATGTCGATGTTGCGTTCCTTGAGCGTCGGCACTTTCTCGAAGCCCTTGATGCGCTGCTCGGACATCACCGCCAGCGTTTTCAGCTTGCCCGTCGAGGTGTAGGCATAGACTTCCGCCGCGCTCACCGTGATGGCCTCGATGTGGCCGCCCAGCAGGGACAGCGCGGCCGGTGCAGCGCCGGCAAACGGAATATGGTTGAACTTCACCCCGGTCTTGTCTTCCACGGCCGCGGCGGCAAGATGCCAGGTCGAGCCGTTGCCGCCGTTGCCCACGCGGAAGTCGCCCTGTTTCGCAGCCGCCAGGAATTCTTCGACGGTGTTCCACGGCGCATCGGCGCGCACCGTGATCGCTGCCGGGTCGTAGTTCAGGCGGGCGATGGGGATGAAATCCTCATAGGTGATTTTGGTCAGGCCCATGTTGGGCTGCGTCATCAGGTCGGTCGCGAGCAGGGCGACCTTGTAGCCCTCCGGCTTGCCATTGATGACGTCGGCCCAGCCGATGGCGCCGCTGGCGCCGGGCTTGTTGACCACGATCAGGTTCTGCGGCAGGTGCTTGACCGACGCCAGCGCGAAGGCCCGGCCCAGCACGTCGGTGCCGCCGCCGGCCGGGTAGGGCACGATCAGCTCAATCGGCCGGTTCGGGTAGGCGGCCTGGGCCAGCACGGCGGCAGGCAGGGCCAGGGCGCACAGCAGGCCGGCCAGGATGCGGGAAGCAAATGTCTTCATGGTCTTCATGGTTGTCTCTCTTTGTTGGCAGGGGTGGGGATGTCGTGATGATTGGAAGGAGCGTGAAGTTCAGGACCTTCAGGACCAGGCGGGGCCGTTCGGAAACTCGAATTCCTTGAGCGTCGCGGCATGCATCTCGATGCTGTAGCCCGGGCGCTGCGGCGGCATGTAGCGGCCCTTGCGGATGACCACCGGGTCGAGGAAATGCTCATGCAGGTGGTCCACGTATTCCAGCACACGGTTTTCCAGCGAGGCAGACACCGCGATGTAGTCAAACAGCGAGATGTTCTGCACGTATTCACACAGGCCCACGCCACCGGCGTGCGGGCACACCGGCACACCGAACTTGGCGGCCATCAGCAGCACCACCAGCACCTCGTTCAGGCCACCGAGGCGGGCCGCGTCAACCTGGCAGAAGTCAATGGCCTTGGCCTGCAGCAGCTGCTTGAACATCACCCGGTTGTGGCAATGCTCGCCGGTCGCCATGCCGATGGGCGCAATGCGCTCGCGGATGGTGGCATGCCCCAGGATGTCGTCCGGGTTGGTCGGCTCTTCGATCCACCAGGGTTCGAAGGCGGCCAGGCGGCGCATGTTGACGACGGCTTCGTCCACTTCCCACACCTGGTTGGCGTCCATCATCAACTTACGGTCCCAGCCGATCTCTTCGCGCAGGATGGCGGCGCGGCGCATGTCTTCCTCGATGCTGCCGCCGACCTTCTGCTTGAAGTGTGTCCAGCCCTCAGCCACGCCTTCGCGGGCCAGACGGCGCATTTTTTCCTCGGAATAACCCAGCCAGCCGGCCGAGGTGGTGTAGCCGGGGTAGCCCTGCTCCAGCATTTCCTGCTCGCGCGCGGCCTTGCCGCCGGCGTTGCGGCGCAGGATGGCCAGCGCCTCCTCGGGCGTGAGCGCGTCGGTGACGAAACGGAAGTCCAGGCAGCGCACCAGCTCCTCCGGGCTCATGTCGGCCAGCAGCTTCCAGACCGGCTTGCCTTCGGACTTGGCCCACAGGTCCCAGACGGCATTGACGATGGCGGCCGTGGCCAGGTGGATCACGCCTTTGTCCGGGCCCAGCCAGCGCAGCTGGCTGTCGCCGCTGGTGATGTTGCGCCAGAACGCGCCCATGTTGCCCGTGATCTCTTCGAGCGTGTGGCCGACCACGAACGAAGCCAGCGAGTTGACGGCGGCCACGCAGATTTCATTGCCTCGGCCAATCGTGAAGGTCAGCCCATGGCCTTCCAGCGCCGAGGGGGCATCGGTGTGCAGGACGACGTAGGTAGCGGAATAGTCGGGCGCCGTGTTCATGGCGTCCGAGCCATCGAGCGAGCGCGAGGTGGGGAAACGGATGTCGCGAACCGAGAGGTGGGTGATGGTGGTCGGCACTTCTGTCTTTCAAAGGGAGTGAAAAGATAGCGAAGCTTATGCCGATTGGCGATCCCCATCCAATCGTTATTTGGTATATTTCGATTCACATTTTTGGATCACTCATGGACGATGCCAACGGCACTCCTGCCACCCCCGCCACCCCCGCCACCCCCGCCGCCACCGCTGCTCCCTCGCCTCCCGCCCCTCCGGCCAACCTGTTTCGCCGGCTGCGCATCAAGAGCCGGCAGGTCATGCTGCTGGACGCCCTCGACGAGCACCGCAACCTGCGGCGCGCGGCGGCGGCCATCCACACCACCCAGCCCGCCGCCACGGCGTTGCTGCAGCAGCTGGAAGAAGGGCTGGGCGTGGTGCTGTTCGAGCGCCATGCGCGCGGCATGGAGCCCACGGTGTATGGCGAGGTGATGATTCGCTACGCGCGCGGTGTGCTGCACGACTTCGCCCACGCCGGCGACGAGATGGCGGCGCTGGCCGCGGGCGCATCGGGGCTGGTGCGCATCGGCAGCGTCATGGGCGCCACGCCGGTCCTGCTCACCCAGGGCCTGGCGCGCTTCAAGGCCGGCAACCCGCGGGTGCGCGTTTCCCTGCAGGTGGACACCAGCGACCTGCTGATGCCGGCCCTGCTGCGCGGTGACCTCGACGTGGTGCTGGGGCGCCTGCCGGACCAGTTCTATGACGAAGACCTGGAGATCGAGCAGCTGGAGGGCGAGCCGATGAGCGTGGTGGCGCGGCCGGGCCATCCGCTGTTTGGCCTCGCCAAGGTGACGCTGGCCGACCTGGTCGCGCAGACCTGGATCCTGCATCCGCTGGGCAGCCCGATGCGGCGCCGTGTCGAGCAGGCGCTGCAGCACGCCAGCCTGTCGGCGCCGCCCGACATCGTCGAGACCTCGTCCATCCTCGCCACCACCTCGCTGCTGGAGGCCAGCGACATGATCTCGGTCGTGCCGCTGGATGTGGCACAGCACTATGCGAACTATGGGATGGTCGCGATCCTGCCGGTGGACCTGCCGATGCCCATGGCCAATCTGGGCATCATCACGCGCAAGAAAAAAGACCTGTCGCCCGCAGTCAAGGGCTTTTTGCATGCCCTGCGCGACAGCATGCTGGAACGGCAGATCGCGCGTTAGCGCGCTAGCCGCGTTACTCGACGCGCCCGATGCGCTGCACCAGCGCCGCCATCTGGCGGGCGTCGGCTTGCACGAAGTGCTCGAACTCGGGCTTGTCCTGGTACTGGAAATAGCTGCCCGCCGAGGCCAGCGCCTGGATCGCACGCGGGTCCTCGGCGACGAACTTCGCCGCCTGGCGCAGGCGCGTCACCACCGGCTCGGGCGTGGCGGCGGGCACGAAAAGGCCCGACCACTGCGAGTAAGAGATGGGCACGCCCAGTTCCTTGAAGCTCGGCACGTCGGGCAGCGCCGCGAGCTTGGTCTCGCCCCAATGCGCCAGAGCACGCAGCGTGCCGGCACGAATGTGCTGCATCACGCTGGACGGGCCGGTCGCGATGGCATCGACCTGCCCCATCAGAACCGACAACACCGCCGGACCTGCGCCGGTGTACGGCACGTGCAGCATGAAGCTGTTGGTGGCGGCCTTGAGCTGCTCCATCGGCACGTGCATGGTGCCGTAGTTGCCGGACGAGCCGAAGGTGATCGCACCGGGCTTGGCCTTGACGGCGGCGATGAAGTCCTTGTAGGTCTTCCACGGGCTGTCGGCCTTCACGATCAGCACGGTGGGGTCGGCGGTGAAGCGCGCGATCGGCTTCAACTGGTCCAGCGTGTACATCGGCGTGCGCTTGAGCACCTTGTCGGCTTCGGGCAGCACGACGACCGACGACAGCGACATGAGCATCGTGTAGCCATCGGCCTTGGCCTTGGCGACCTGGCCCATGCCGATGCCGCCACCGGCGCCACCGCGGTTTTCCACGATCACGGATTGATTGAGCGCACGGCCCATCGCCTCAGCCACGGGGCGACCCACGGTGTCGGCCACGCCGCCAGGCGGGAACGGGACCGTCATGGTCAGGGGGTGGGCGGGGAATCCATGCTGCGCCCACGCGGGGGCAGACAGCAGGCCGGGCACGGCCGAAGAGGCCAGGAATTGAAGTACGTTGCGACGGTCGATCATTTACAGGGTCTCCACACGGTTGTTGAGTTCACCCAGGCCGGTCACGGCGACGCGGACCTGGTCGCCATGGCGAAGGAATTTGGGGGGCGTGAAGCCGATGCCGACGCCGACGGGCGTGCCGGTGGCGATGATGTCGCCGGGCTGCAGCGTCATGGCGCGCGACAGGGTTTCGACCAGGGTCGCCACGTCGAAGATCAGCTGCGAAATATGCGCGTCCTGGCGCAGTTCGCCGTTGACCCAGGTCTGCACGCGCAGTGAATCGATCGGCGCGTCGTCCTGCGTGGCGATCCACGGGCCGAGCGGGCAGAAGCCGTCGAGCGACTTGCCCAGGAACCACTGCGCATGGTTCTTCTGCAGGTCGCGGGCGGTGACGTCGTTCAGCGCAACGAAGCCGAACACCTTGCTCAAGGCGTCGGCCTTCGAGACGTTGCGGCATGGCGCGCCGATGACCACGCCGATCTCGCCTTCGTAGTCGACCGACGAGGTGTGCTTGCTGTCAAAGCGGATGGCGTCGTTGGGGCCGGCCAGCGTCGTGGTCGCCTTGGTGAAGATCTGCGGAAACGCCGGGATGGCCGAAGCGCCGCTGGTCGCGTTGAAACCGCTCTTGTCGAACTCCATCGCATGGTCGTGGTAGTTCTTGCCCACCGCGATGACGTTGCGCACGAAGGCCGACAGCGGCGGCAGGAACGTGACTTCGGCCAGCGGCGCACGGTCGGTGGCGGCGGATTTCAGGTCGTTCGCCGTCAGGCCCTGCTCGATCACGGCAAGCACGGGGTTGGGATGGGAAGCGAGGCCGCCCTCGATGAACAGGACCTCCTGCTTCTGCTCGTCGATCAAGGCAAGGCGGGTCTTGCCGGCCCAGGTGGCGCGTCCGATCTTCATGAAATCTCCAGTCAAAGTGAAAGCACCAATTGGTACTTATTGGGTTGATTTGGTTAACTTGGTCAAATTCTAGTTCAACTCGATATTCAACTCAATAACCGACCAAATCTGATGTGTATTCACGCAATTGGTTTGATTTGGTACGATGCAGGCTGAATCCTTCCAATCACCCGGAGCCTTTCATGGACAGTGCAGCCCAGTTGCGGGAGACCATCGTCAAGAACCTGAAGTCCGGCACCTGGCGGGCCGGGCACCGCATTCCCACCGAACGTGAGCTGTGCGACCAGTTCGGCATCGGCCGTTCCACGGTGCGGCGCGTGCTGGCGCAACTGAAGGACGCGCAGCTCATCACGCAGACCGTCGGCAGCGGGACCTATGTCACCGATGGCGTCAACGGCGCGCTGGCCCGCATGGCGAAGGGCGGCAGCGCCCAGGCCACCAGCCCGGCGGAATTGATGGAAGCCCGGCTGGCGCTGGAGCCGGCGATCGTGGAGATGGTGATCCGCAACGCGACGTCGGCCGATTTCGAGCGCATGCAAGCGTGCTGCGACAAGGCCGAGGCCGCCGCCTCGCTGGAGGAGTTCGAGCACTGGGACGGCATGCTGCACGAGGTCATCGCGGAAGCCGCCCACAACACCTTCGTCACCAACGTGTCCCGCCTCATGAGCGAGGCGCGCGAGCAAGGCGAGTGGGGAATGCTCAAGCGCAAGAGCGTCACGCCGGAGCGCCGTGCCGAGTACCAGCGCGAGCACAGGGCACTGGTCGCGGCATTCCAGGACCGCGACCTGGCCACCGCCACCGCGCGCACCCGCGACCACCTGCTGCGCGTGCGGCGCAACCTGCTGGGAATCTAGGGGGCCGCGCGGGGCGCGGCCGGTTCAGCGGCGCATGTCGTAGAGGCGCAGCGCGTTGTCGTGGAACAGCTGGCGCTGCTCGTGCGGCGCGAGGTCGGCGACGATCGCCGCGAAGCCGCGGAAGATGTCCTCGAACGAGGCGCACAGGCTGTCCACCGGAAAGTTGCTGCCGAACATGCAGCGGTCAGCACCAAAGATCTCGATGGTGTCGCGAACCACCGGGCGGTTGGCTTGCACCGACCAGCGCCGCCCGGCCAGGCCGATGCCGCTAATCTTCACGCTGACGTTGGGGCACTGCGCCACGCACCGCATGGCCTCTCGCCAGGCTGCGAGCCCTTCGCTGCTGCGATCCGAGGGCATGCCGGTGTGGTTGATGATGAGGGGGGTGTCCGGAAAGTCCCGCGCCAGGGCTGCGGCCTCGTGCAAATGCCAAAAGGGTGTTTGCAGCTCGAAATGCAGGCCGTGGCGCGCCAGCAGGCCATAGTTGTGCCGCCACGCAGGGTCGGCCATGCCACCCGCTGCCGTGTCGGCTGGCGATTCGTTGGCGCGCGGCTTGTGGCGAATGCCGCGCACAAACCCGAAGGCGGCCAGTTGCTCCAGCGTGTGCTGCGCATCGGGCTGGTCCAGCCAGGCTTTGCCGATCGCCACCGTGGGCCACCCACTTTGCTGGCGCAGGCCCGCGATGTAGCGCATCTCGCCGATGGGGTCGCGCGGATCCCAGTCGGCCTCGATGTAGACACTGCCGGCCAGCCTGAACGCCGCCGTATCCCGGAGGTAGTCAGCCGGCAGGTAGGGGCGGGCGATCGACTGGTGATCGCCATAGCGGTGCGGCGGACGGTCGCTGTCGCACAGCCACGGGTAGTAGTTCAGGACGGGGTCCCAGAAATGGTGGTGGGCATCGATGATGGGAAACCCCAGCGCTTCGGTCATGGCAGGTCCTGAAGGTCAGGCAGCTTTCATGCTGCCGTAGCGGAAAGCGTTCTCGACGCGCCGGATGCCGTTGACCAGCGCCCGGCCGAACGGTGGCGCGGAGATTTCGAAGCGGCAGGCACTGTCGACCTTGATGCCTTCGGCGAACGACAGCGTGGCGGTGCCGAAGTAGTGCACGTGTACGTCGCCCGGCACCAGGAACTGGTCGTACTTGAAATGGTGGAACTCGATGTTGCCGATGGAGTGCGACATGTTGTCCTCCCCGGTGAAAAAGGGTTTTTCCCAACGCGAGCGACCCTTGCGCACAATGCGCGACAGGCCGGTGATGCTCGGCGGCAGTTCGTTGAGCAACAGCTCCGGGCCGAAAGAGCTGCCACCCAGCTTGGCGTGCGACACCAGGCCGCTGTTGCTGCGCTCGGTGACATGGTCGGACAGCTCGTTGGCGAGGGCAAAACCGACGCGGCGCGGCGTGCGGTCGGCACCGATCAGGTACAGGCCGGCCAGTTCGGGCTCTTCGCTCGCGTCCTCGGCGAAGGCCGCAACCGGAAAATCCCGGTAGGGATGGACCACCGAATGGCCACTGCCCTTGAAGTGCCATTCGGGGGCGACGCCCGGCGGGCCATTGCCATCGGGACGCCCGCCTTCCAGGCCCAGCTTGAACAGCCGCAATGAATCGCTGAGCGTGGTCTGGCCGGCGTGCAGCGCGCGCCGCAGGTGGTCGCGTGTGCGTTCGCCGCCCAGGTGTGTCAGGCCCGAGCTGCTGACCAGCATATGGGCCGGGTCCGGGTGGTCGAACGGCACCAGCACGGCCTGGCGTTCGACCAGGCCGTCGTAGTCAACCCGTTCGGCGGAAACCCGTTTTTTGACCAGCCATGCCAGCGGCGTCTTTTCTGCCAGCGCCTGCTGGACCAGCGCATACGTGCTGTCGCAGCCGGCCAGCACCCGCACGGTATCGGGCGCTTCGACCAGGCCGACGGCGCGCTCGCCGTCGGCGCGCAGGAACTGCAACAGGCGCAACGCGGCCATCAGGCAAGCCTTACTTCAGCCACTTCTCGAGCGCCTCGGCCGGGATCTCCGCGCCGTGATACTTCTTGAAGATCTCGCCCAGCTTGCCGTTCTTGTGGTTGGCCCGCACCCAGTCGTTCACCCAGGCCAGCATGCGCGTGTCGTCCTTGCGCACGCCGATTCCGAGGTCGTTGGTACGCAGGATGAACTTGGGCTCCAGCTGCCGGTTCGGCGCCTTCTGCATCATCGTCTGGAACAGCGCGTTCGAGGTGCCCACCAGGTCGGCCTGGCCGGTGACTACGGCAGTGATCACGCCGGCATCGTCGTCATACCGCACCACGGTGGCGCCCTTGGCGTTCTGCGTGATGTCGCTGTCCTGCGTGGTGCTGCGGTTCACCGCCACGCTCTTGCCGGCGAGGTCCGCCATGCTCTTGACCTGGATGCCCTTGATGCCGCCCACCAGCGAGATCTGCGGGGCATAGGGCACCGAGTAGTCGATCACCTTGGCGCGATCGGCCGTCCAGGCCAGGGTGGAGATGATGATGTCGGCCTTGCCGGTCTGCAGGTTGGGAATGCGCGTAGCGCCGACGGTGGGCACCACTTCCAGGGCGACGCCGAGGTCCTTGGCCAGCAGCACCGCCACGTCATAGTCGGAGCCGGTGGGTTTCATGTTGCCGTCGGTCATGCCCGAGGGCGGTACCGCGAGGTCGACCGAGATGCGGATCTTCTTGGCCGCGCGGATGCTGTCCAGCGTGTCGGCCTGGGCGGCGAAGCCCGTGGCAGCCACGGCCACCACCAGGGCGCTGCGGGAGATGATGGAGATCAGTTTCATGGTGAGGTTTCCTTTGGGGTTACAAGCCGTTGTCGACAAATTGCTGCAGTTCGGCGGTCTGCGGGTTGAGCAGCATGTCGCCGGTTCCGGTTTCCCAGATCCGGCCTTCATGCATGAAGATCACGACGTCGGCCACCTTGCGGGCAAACGCCATTTCATGGGTCACCAGCACCATGGTCATGCCGCCGGCGGCCAGCTCCTCGATGACCTTGAGCACTTCGCCCGTCAGCTGCGGATCGAGCGCCGAGGTGACCTCGTCGAACAGCATGACCTGCGGCTCCATCGCCAGCGAGCGGGCGATCGCCACACGCTGTTGCTGGCCGCCCGACAGCTGCTCGGGGTAGGCCTGCGCCTTGTCCGCCAGGCCGACCTGGCGCAGCACCGTCCGGGCGAGTTCCAGCGCCTCGGCCCGGCTCTTGCCCTTGGCGGCACGTGGGGCGAGCGTGATGTTCTCTTCCACCGTGAGATGCGGAAACAGGTTGTAGCTCTGGAACACGATGCCGACGTCGCGGCGCAGGCCGCGCAGGTCGATGGCCGGGTCGCTCACCCGGTGGCCGCAAACTTCGATCAGGCCGCTGTCGATGGCTTCCAGCCGGTTGATGCAGCGCAGCGCCGTGCTCTTGCCCGAGCCGCTGCGGCCAATGATGGCCACCACCTGGCCTTTTTTCACCTGGAACGACACCCCTTTGAGTACGTTCAGGCTGCCGAAGCTCTTGTGCACGTTTTCAAGATTCACAATATTGGACATTGCCGATTCCTTTCTTCAGTTCCGGCTCGGGCTTGCGGCCAGCGAGCAATCTGTTTTCGAGTTTCCGGGCCCACCAGGACAGCGGGAAACACAGCAAAAAGTACAGGCCGGCGACCAGCATGTAGACCACAAAGGGCTCGAACAGCGAGTTGTTGATGATCTGGCCGGCGCGCGCCAGCTCGACGAAGCCGACGACGGAGGCGAGCGAGGTGTTTTTGACGATCTGCACCATGAAACCCACGGTCGGTGGCGTGGCGATGCGCAGCGCCTGCGGCAGGATCACCATGAACAGCCGCTGGGTGCGGGTCAGCGCCAGACATTCGGCGGCTTCCCACTGGGTTTTGGGAACCGCTTCAATGCAGCCGCGCCAGATCTCGCCGATATAGGCGCTGACGTAGATGGTCATCGACAGCCCGGCGGCCACGATCGCGGGCAGGCTCAGGCCCATGATGCTCAGGCCGAAATACGACAGGAACATCAGGATCAGCAGCGGCGTGCCCTGCACCAGCTGCACATAGCCGAGCGCCAGCCAGCGCAGCGTGCGGCTGCGCGAAATGCGTGCCAGCGCGACGCCAAAGCCCAGCAGGCCACCGCCGGCGAAGGCCATCAGCGACAGGATGACGGTCCAGCCCGCGCCCTGCGCCAGGAAGTAAAGATGGTTGAGGTTGAATTCGTTGTTCATGGCTTCATCCCGCGCTCACATCGTGGTGCCGAGCCTGCGGCGGCGCGTGAAAACGGCCTGGCCGATGGCCCAGAAACCGAGGCGCATCAGCAGCGACAGCATCAGGTAGAACACGGCCACCACGATGTAGGTCTCGAAGGAGCGGTAGGTGTCGGACTGGACGCGGTTGGCAATCGCCGTCAGTTCCTCTGCGGAGATTTGCGAAGTGATGGACGAGGCCAGCATCAGCAGCACAAACTGGCTGGTCAGCGCCGGGTAGACGCGCTCCATGGCGGGACGCAGGACCACATGCCAGTAGACCTGCAGCTTCGACAGCGCCAGACACTCGGCGGCCTCGAGCTGCCCCTTGTGGATGGAGTCGATGCCGGCGCGCATGATCTCGGTGGTGTAGGCGCCGATGTTGATGACCAGCGCCGCAATCGCCGCCACGTAGGCCGGCACCTTGAAGCCCAGGCTGGACAGCCCGAAGTAGACGATGAAGATCTGCACCAGCAGGGGGGTGTTGCGGATGGTCTCCACGTAGATGCTGCAGGCCTGCGCGATCCAGCCGTTGCGGCTGCCGCGGCCGAAGGCGCACAGCGTGCCGATCAGGAAACCCAGCAGCGTGGCGATCACCACGAGCTGGATCGTCAGCCAGGCGCCGTGCAGGAACAGCGGCCACTGGGCCAGCACGGCGGAGAAGTCGAATTTGTAAGTCATGTTGTCGCCGGCAGGTTCAGGCCGCGGGCCGGTACGAGTTGACGATGGAGGCCGTGTCCTTCATGCCGTTGCCCTGCTCGACATAGTCGGTGTAGCGACGTGTCGCGGCCTCGAGCATGGGCAGGCTGAGCTCGAGCGCGTGCGCGTACTCCTTCACGGCTTTGAGGTCCTTCAGCAGTTGCCGGGCATAACTGCGCGGTGGCTCAAACGCGCGCGCCTGCATCTGCGGGTAGAGCTGCTTCAGGAGGCTGCTGTCGGCATGGCCGCCGGCCAGGCACTGCGGCAGCACCTGCGCATTGATGCCGGCCGCTTCGGCCAGGGTCAGGGCCTCGGCCAGCACCACATAACCGCTGCCGACAATCAGCTGGTTGATCATCTTGGCGGTCTGGCCCGCGCCGCTTGCGCCGATGTGGGTGAAGTTGGCGGCCAGGTCGGCCATCACGGCGCGGATGGACTCGATGTCGCTGGCTTCGCCGCCGGCCATCACCGTCAGCGTGCCGGCACGCGATTGCAGCGGGCCACCGCTCACGGGAGCATCGACCCAGCGCATGCCGGTCTCGCCCTGCAGTTGCCGCGCCATGCTGCGCGTTGCCGCGGGGTCGATGGTGGAATGGTCGATCAGGGTCTTGCCGGCCGCCGCCGTCTGGGCAATGCCCTGCGCCCCGAAGACACAGCTGCGCACCGCCTCGGTATGCAGCACGCACAGGATCACGATGTCGCTGGCGGCGGTGACGGCCGCCGGTGAAGGCGCGCTCACGGCGCCGGCCGCAACCAGAGGCAGCACCCGCTCGGGCTCGAGGTTCCAGACCGTGACCGGCCAGCCCTGTTCGAGCAGGCGCAGAGTCATCGCCGTGCCCATGATGCCTAAGCCTATGAACCCGATACGGGCCTTTTCAACTGCCATGCTTGTCTCCAGTGCCACAGTGTTTGACGTGGTGACGAAGCATACGAAGGCTAGCGATCCTCATCCAATCGTATTTCGTGATCTATCGATATGGGTTTTTGAATCAGTACGGAAGCCATGCGGAACCCGGGTCGATGTCTGGTGCCACCCGTCTGAACCCGCCTGACCGGGCTCATTCCTGGAATCCGCCTCTGCCGGCCGGGACTGGCATGTGGCCCGCTCTGCCGAATCTGGGCGGGCCGCCGCCGACCAACAGGCGCTGAAGGAGTAGCACTGGTCACCGCCAAGGGCTGTGAGCTGATGACGCGCGGCGTGCCGGTGAAGGCCGACGAGATTGAGGCGCTGATGCGGGGGAGGCCGCGGAAGGCTGAACGCAGAATGCTGAGGGCAATCGATAGCCCCAGGGGCCTGGTCCGGCCAATGTCTTTCAAGGGCATCACCCCTGGGTGCGCTTGCGCACAGACGTCCGAAGCGTATCGGGCGCACAGTATTCATAGGCATTGCCGTCATCTAACCTGTTGATCATCAGATTAGCCGCCACCGCAAGAATACGGAGCGCTACGCCTGGGACATCGCCGTCCCCTCCCGGCGTCAAGACGAAAGCTAATCATGAACAAGTTCTTAACATCCACGGCCAATGCGTCCCGCTACGAGTTGCGCTTCACCAGTCTGTTCAACCGGGGGCGCGGGTATGCATTTCCCTGTGACGCCGAAGGAAGCGTGGAGATGGGCAACCTGAGTGACCATGGCCGCAGCAATTATCTGTATGCCCGGGTCGTCGTCGGAAACGAGCTGGCGATTCCCATTGTGGTCCACCTGGCCTGAGCCACCGCCCTTCGCGCGCACAAGGCAATTTATCTAGCCAATCGGGCCGGCGCTTCAGCTTCAGCGTCGATCCGCCTTCGCTCAGGCTCAGGCTCACGCCTGAACTGAAAAATACCCGCTCTCGACCTGCGGCGGGCTAGCTGCTACTATTTCAAGTTCTTCCAAAGCATTTCAAGGTGGCTCTGCGCCAGGGCGCCGGGCGGGCCGCCTACAACTCAGGCGCTGAAGGAGTAGTCATGTCTTTGCGCATCAACGACACCGCCCCTGACTTCACAGCCGAGACCACTCAGGGCAAGATCCGCTTTCACGAATGGATAGGGGACGGATGGGCGATCCTGTTCTCGCACCCGAAGGACTTCACGCCCGTCTGCACGACGGAACTCGGTTACATGGCGAAGATTGAGCCCGAGTTCACGCGCCGCAACTGCAAGCTGATTGGCCTGTCGGTGGATCCGGTGGACAACCACACGCGCTGGGCCCGCGACATCGAAGAGACCCAGGGCCATCTGCCGAAGTACCCGATGATCGGCGACACCGACCTGGCGGTCGCCAAGCTCTACAACATGCTGCCGGCGGACGAGCCCGGCACCGCCGAGGGCCGCACCGCGGCCACGAACGCCACCGTCCGCTCGGTTTTTGTCATTGGCCCCGACAAGAAGATCAAGCTGATGATGACCTACCCGATGACCACTGGCCGCAACTTCGACGAAATCCTGCGCGTGCTCGACTCGATGCAGATGACGGCCAAGCACAAGGTGGCCACGCCGGTGAACTGGAAGCAGGGCGAGGACGTGATCATCGCCGGCTCGGTGTCCGACGACGATGCGAAGACGCTGTTCCCGCAGGGCTGGAAGGCGCCCAAACCCTACCTGCGCATCGTCAAGCAACCGTCATGATCTTCGAGCAGGTCGCCGTCGGAGGCTGCCGGTCCTACCTGCTGGGTTGTGCTGACACCTGCGCCGGAGCGCTGATCGATCCCGAGGTCAGCCAGGTCGACCGTTACCTGGCGCTGGCGTCCCGCGACGCGCTGCGCATCCACTTCGTGATCGATACGCACACGCACGCCGATCACTTCTCGGCCGCGCGCCAGCTGGCCGACCGCCTCGGCGCGATGACCGTCATGCACCGGGCCAGCCCGGCGCCCGGCGTGGACCTGCGCGTTGATGACGGCGAGATGATCGTGCTCGGCAAGTTGCGGCTGCAGGTGCTGTACACGCCCGGGCATACCGTGGACTCGATGTGCCTGGTCTCCGACGACCGGGTCTTCACCGGCGACACCCTGCTCATCGGCGGAACCGGGCGTACCGACCTTCCCACCGGCGATCCCGAAGCGCTGTACGACAGCCTGTTCGGGCGGCTCCTGAAGCTCGACCCGGCGCTGCTGGTGTACCCGGCCCACGACTACAAGGGCCGCAGCCACTCGACCATCGGCGAGGAAATCGCCACCAATCCACGTCTGCAGCGGACGGACCGGGCGGCGTTCGTGGAGATGATGAAGAGTCTCGACCTGTCCATGCCCACCCACCTCACGGAAGCGCTGCGCACCAACATGAGCGGTGGCAAGACCGTGGCGCAGATGCTGGCCGAGGCTGCCGCTTGCGTGCCCTTCATGTCCATGGCCGAGCTGCGAAGCCGTGTCGACGCGGCACCTGCCGATCTGATCGTGCTCGATGTGCGCGAGCGCGACGCCTACGAGGCCGGGCACATTCCCGGCGCGCGGCTGCTGCCGCGCGGCCAACTGGAGCTGCGCGTCAACAGCGAGCTGCCGGACCCGACAGCGCGCATCGTCACCTGCTGTGAGTTCGGCCGCATCTCGACGCTGGCCGCGGCCACGCTGCGCACCATGGGCTTTCAGCGCGTGGTTGCGCTTGACGGCGGCATGAAGAGCTGGCGCGAGGCGAACTACCCGGTGCGTGCGGGGCCGGCGGCCTGACGGCGACCGCGTTGCTGTGGGTTGCGAGGAGATGCAGGCGGCGGTCCTGAATCACCCAGGCGCCTTGACGCAGTAGCAATAGATGAACTGCTGCGTTGTCCCGGACGGGGTTTCATGGACTTCGGTGGCGCTTTCGACGAGCTGGAAGGCCGCGCCAAATTCCCCGTGCAGCCCTTGCGCGTCATAGCGGACCACGTCAAGACCGCTGCACTGGGCCGGCCCCTCCGGCCCAAACGTGGCGACGATGACATGGCCTCCCGGCTTGACGGCCCGCATGACCTGCCGCACATAGGCATCGCGTTGCCCGGCGTCGGTCAGGAAGTGGAAAACCGCCCTGTCGTGCCACACGTCGTAGCGCGCTGCGGGTAGGGCCACCCGGGTGACGTCCCCGACCCACCACGTCACCGCCTGGCTGGCGGGGCCGAGCCGTTGCCGGGTGGCATCAATGGCCGCCTGCGAAATATCGAGCACGCTGACGTCGCGGTAGCCCGCCGCCAGCAGATCATCGACCAGCGTCGACTCGCCACCGCCGACGTCAATGACGGACATGGCACGGCCGGGGGCCGCTTTTTCGATCAGCGACAGGGATCGCTCCAGATGCGGGCGAAACCAGCTGACCGCGTCTGCTGCCTTGTGTTGATAGACCTGTTCCCAATGATGCCGGGTGTTCATTCCTGCTCTCTCACAAAGACGCCAAAGTAATCCGGTGGGGCCCTGATCGCCGGGCCACGCCTGTTTGCGACCCCAGCGCGTAGCCAAAGCCCTTTGCTTTACTTTCCCTTATGAAGCACTTTATCCAGTTTGCGCGCCCAGCGTGTTGACCGGAATTTTCAGATACCGGATGCCATTGTCTTCGGGCGGCGGCATGTCCCCGGCGCGAACGTTGACCTGGATGGACGGCAGGATGAGGGCGGGCATGTCCAGCGCGGCGTCGCGGGCGGTCCGCATGGCGACGAATGCCTCCTCGGAGACGCCGTCGTGCACATGAATGTTGCGGGCGCGCTGTTCACCCACGGTGGTCTGCCATTGCGGCGCCCGCGACGCGGGGGGATAGTCGTGGCACACATACATCGTGGTCTTGGCCGGCAAGGCCAGCAGGGTGCGGATGGAGCGATACAGCGCATGGACGTCGCCGCCGGGGAAGTCGGCCCGCGCCGTGCCCACATCGGGCATGAACAGCGTGTCACCCACAAACACCGCGTCCTCCACCCGATACGCCATGTCCGCGGGGGTATGGCCGGGAACCAGGAGCGCGGTGGCCTCGACGTCCCCGATCCTGAAGGTTTCGCCGTCCTTGAACAAATGGTCGAACTGGCTGCCGTCGGGCAGGAAGGCGCGCTCCAGGTTAAAGATTTTCTTGAAGGTCGCCTGTACCGCCCGGATGTTCTCGCCAATCGCGATGCGCCCACCCACATGCTCCTTCAGATAGCGGGCTGCCGACAGGTGGTCGGCGTGGGCGTGGGTTTCCAGAATCCAGTCGATGTGCAGCTGCTGCTCCGCCACATAGGCCAGCACCCGGTCCGCCGAGGTCGTGCTGGTGCGTCCGGCCTTGAAGTCGTAGTCAAGCACCGGGTCGATGATGGCCGCGTGTCGGGTGCTGGTGTCTGTCACCACGTAAGTGACCGTCCAGGTGGGGCTGTCAAAAAAAGCTTGGACTGTGATGCGAGCACTCATGGCCGACTCCGTGGGTTAATTACAATCTACTTGCCAATAATATATATATTTGTATAATATTGTCAAGTAACCCACAGACAAACAGACAGAGCCATGCAAGATACCCATCCCGTCATCGATCCCGAGTTGCTGCGCGGCGCGACCGCGCAAGCGGTTGGCGTGCTGAAACTGCTGGCCAATGAGGACCGGCTGCTGCTGCTGTGCCAGTTGTCGCAGGGCGAGCGCTGCGTCAGCGAGCTGGAGGGCGGGCTGGGCATCCGCCAGCCCACGCTGTCGCAACAACTCGGCGTGTTGCGCAATGAGGGCGTCGTCAACACACGCCGGCAGGGCAAGAACATTTACTACAGCGTGGCCGATCCGGCCCTGCTTGAAATCCTGGCGGTGCTGTACCGCCTCTATTGCCCCGAGAACCCCAAAGCCCCCAAAACCCCCCACTCCCCCGAAAGCCCCGAAGGAGCAACCTGATGTCCATCGACTGGAATGCCTTCTCCCCCTGGTCCGCCCTGCTGGGCGGCATGCTGATCGGCCTGGCCGCCGCCATGTTCGCGCTGCTCAACGGGCGCATCGCGGGCATCAGCGGTGTTCTGGGCGGCCTGTTGAAGCCCGCGCGGGGCGATGTGGGTTGGCGCGCCGCGTTCATTGCGGGGCTGGTTGGTGCTCCGCTGGCGTACGCGGCGTTCTCCGTGCTGCCCGCCGTGCAGATTGATGCCGGCTACAGCGCTCTGGTCGCGGCGGGCCTGCTCGTGGGCATAGGCACCCGCTACGGTTCGGGCTGCACCAGCGGCCACGGTGTCTGCGGCCTGTCAAGGTTCTCGCTGCGTTCGCTGGCGGCGACGGCCACCTTCATGGGCGCAGGTTTCGGGACGGTGTTTGTGCTGCGCCACCTCTTCAATAGTTAATAGTTACGTAGTTAAGGAGCAGATTCATGTTTGTCCTGACGTCGCTACTCGCCGGCCTCCTGTTCGGCCTGGGGCTCATGGTGTCCGGCATGGCCAATCCGGCCAAGGTACTGGGTTTCCTGGACCTGGCGGGCCGGTGGGACCCCTCGCTGGCACTGGTCATGGCGGGGGCCATCGCGGTGGGCTCCGTCGCCTTCCTGCTGGCGAAAAACCGGACCTGCTCGCTCTTGGGCGCCGATATGAAACTGCCCACCGCCAGCCGTATAGACCGCCGGCTGGTGAGGGGCAGTGCGCTATTCGGCATGGGCTGGGGCATTGCCGGGTTCTGCCCGGGCCCCGGCCTGGTGGCTCTCGGCATGGGCGAGTCTAAAGCGCTGGTGTTTGTCGCCGCGATGCTCGCCGGCATGGCGGTGTTCGAGGTGCTGGAAAAGCGCCGGCAGACGCAGCGCACCGCATGAGCAAGCGCCGATGGGCGCGGCCGCGTTGGCCACCCACGCGCCACTGACCGCCCCGGCTCCTCCCGGCAGACCGTCATTGCTTCTATCAATCGTTTAGGCAAAAGCAATTGGCCCATTCTATAGCTTGCATATATCATTTCTCCTGTTCCGATAATTTATAGCTATCAACATGCAGGAGTTCACGATGAGCACAACGCAACGCCCCGAAATCAAGACCATGGCCAACCTGGAAGCCGCCTTTGCCGGCGAATCCATGGCGCACATCAAGTACCGCTATTTCGCCAAGCTGGCCCGCGAGGCCGGTGACGAAGCCACAGCGCGCACCTTTGAAGAAACCGCCGACCAGGAAGTGATGCACGCCTTCGGCCACCTGGACCTGCTCTATCCCAAGGCGACCATGACGCCCGCCCGGGCGCTACAGATCGCCATCGACGGCGAAACCTACGAGTACACCGAGATGTACCCCGGCTTCCGCGCCACCGCTGAAGCCGAAGGCAACGCGGCGGCCGTGGCTGAAATGGACGAGCAGATCGAGGAGTCCAAGGTCCACGCGGCCCAGTTCAAGGCCACCCTGGAGAAAGCCCAGAAACGCTTCGCGGCCCTGGCCCGGGTGGAAGAGCGCCATGCCAACCACTACCAGGCGCGGCTTAATATCGTCAAAGAAGGCGCCGCGGCGGCCTGAACCGGCGGGCCCGCAGGGCTGACCCTGCAGGGGCTGTAAGACGCGAACGGCAGAGGCGACTGACAATGAACAGTTCTGCCCCACAAGCAGCCGGGCGTCCTTCCGGGCGCCCTTGATTTTTGAGAGCCGGCGACCCCTGTACAAGAGCAAGAGGGGTCAGCGGCACATTTAACTTTAGAAACTGAAAGAAACCCGATGAAAACCTATCTCTGCATCGTTTGCGGCTTTGTGTACGATGAGGCGGCTGGCCGTCCTGAAGACGGCATCGCAGCCGGCACGCGCTGGGCCGATGTGCCTGACAGCTGGGCATGCCCGGACTGCGGCGTTGCCAAGGCCGATTTTGAAGTGGTCGAAATTTAAGAAACCCGCAGCCCTGCCGCTGCCGGCCCGCCATTGCGGCGCGGCCGGTCCTTGTTTTACCGAATTTGTGGAGTCCGTGATGGCCAAACTTGCCCGCGCCAACTTGCCTACCCTGAAGAAGACTGCCAGCTACTACGTGCTGCACGTCACCGTCGCCGCCTTGGTGGCCTACGCTGTCACGGGCAATTTTTTGCTGGCCATGACGCTGAGCCTGCTGGAGCCCACGGTTCAGGCCTTTGCCTTTTTCTTCCATGAGAAAGCCTGGGAACGCTGGGGCGGACAGCGCAGGGCGCTGAGCTCCATGCCAGCGATGCCCTTGACGGCAGGAGCTGCGGCATGAGCCGGCCCGTGCTGGTCATTGGCGCCGGGCTGGCCGGCTGGACCACGGTGCGCGAGTTCCGCAAGCTGGACAGCAGCACGCCCGTGGTGATGATCACCGCGGACAGCGGCGACTTCTACGCCAAGCCGTCCTTATCAAACGCCTTCGCGCAGGGCCGGCTGCCGGCGCAGCTCATCAGCACCCCCGCCGCCAAAATGGCCGAATCGCTGAACGTGACGCTGATGCCCCACACGCGGGTGGAGGCGCTCGATGTGGCCGCCAAAACCGTCAGCACGTCTGCCGGAACGGTGGCCTACCGCGATCTGGTGCTGGCCACCGGCGCGCAGCCGATTCGCGTGCCGCTCGAGGGCCGGGCCGCGGACCGCGTGATCAGCGTCAATTCGCTCGAAGACTTCGCGCGTTTTCACGCGGAGCTGCAGCCGGCGGGTGACTCCGCAGGCAACCGCGGCCGGCACGTGCTGGTCATGGGTGCCGGGCTGATTGGCTGCGAGTTTGCCAATGACCTGGCCCAGGCCGGCTACCGCGTCAGCGTGGTCGATCCCGGTACCCGCCCGTTGGCCGCCCTGCTGCCGGAAGCGGCCAGCACGGCCCTGCAGCAGGCGCTGGAAGCCCTGGGCGTCCGCTTTTACTTCGGCACCACGGTGCGCGCGGTGGACCCGGCCGCAGCACAGCCGGCAGGCGCCGACGCCCTGGCGGTTTCGCTGGCCAGCGGGGAAGTCATTGACGCCGGCTGCGTATTGAGCGCGATCGGCCTGAGAGCCGACACGGCCCTGGCCCGGGCGGCGGGCCTGACAGTGGACCGCGCCATTGTGGTCAATACCCGCCTGCAAACCAGCGCTGAGGGCGTATACGCGCTGGGCGACAGCGCCCAGTACGGCAGCGCGGCTTCAAAACTGTCGGTGCATGGCAGCGCGCTGCCTTACGTGATGCCCATCATGGCTGCGGCCAAGGCGCTGGCGGCCAACCTGGCGGGCACGCCGGCAGAAGTTGTCTTCCCGCTGATGCCGGTTTCCGTGAAAACCCCCGCACTGCCGCTGGTGGTGGCGCCGCCGCAGCCCGGCACAGACGGCCAATGGCACATGCCGGAAACAGGCCTGTGGCAATGGGTTGACGAAGCGGGCCTGCAACGCGGCTTTGTGCTGGCGGGCACGCAGACCGCCCAGCGCATGGTGCAGTCCAAGCGGGTTGCGCTGTAGGGCCTGAACGCGCCCTGGACGCGGGAGGCCGTGCCCGGCCGGTTCCTTGGTAAAAAGTCAAAAGCGCAACACCTGATTTGCGTAGATTCACTGACTGGGGTTTTCCCACGCAACGGCCTACAATCGCAGACCTTACAAGAAATTGACGGTCATACCGACCGTTTCTGCTGGAGACCCCTAGATGCCGACACCACCCGCCGCGACGCCCGACAACCGTGACGAAAGACGCGCAGAACTGCGCCGCGCCGCGCTCGAATACCACGAGTTTCCGACCCCCGGCAAGCTGGCCATCGCGGCCACCAAGCAGCTGACCAACCAGCGCGACCTGGCGCTGGCCTATTCGCCCGGCGTGGCGGCGCCCTGCGAGGAAATCGTCAAGGACCCGAACGCGGCCTTCAAATACACCAGCCGCGGCAATCTGGTGGCCGTGGTGACCAACGGCACCGCCGTGCTGGGCCTGGGCGACATCGGCCCGCTGGCGTCCAAGCCGGTCATGGAAGGCAAGGCGGTTTTATTCAAGAAGTTTGCCGGTGTCGATGTGTTCGACATCGAAATCGACGAAAAGGACCCGGCCAAACTGGTCGACATCATCGCCGCGCTGGAGCCGACCTTTGGCGCCATCAACCTGGAAGACATCAAGGCGCCCGACTGCTTTTACGTGGAACGTGAGCTGCGCAAGCGGATGAAGATTCCCGTGTTCCACGACGACCAGCATGGCACGGCCATCACGGTGGGCGCAGCGGTGCTGAATGCGCTCAAGGTCGTGGGCAAGGACCTGAAACAGGTCAAGCTGGTGACTTCGGGCGCGGGTGCGGCGGCGCTGGCCTGCCTCGGGCTGCTGATCAAACTCGGCATTCCACGCGAGAACATCTATGTGACCGACCTGGCCGGCGTGGTCTATGAAGGCCGCACCGAGCTGATGGATGAAGACAAGATCCAGTTTGCGCAAAAAACGTCGGCCCGCACCCTGGGCGAAATCATCGAAGACGCCGACATCTTTTTGGGCCTTTCGGCCGGCGGCGTGCTCAAGAAGGAGATGGTCAAGAAGATGGCGGCCAAGCCCATCATTTTGGCCCTGGCCAATCCCAATCCGGAGATATCGCCAGAAGACGTCAAATCCGTGCGTGATGACGCCATCATGGCAACAGGTCGGACTGATTACCCGAACCAGGTCAACAACGTGCTGTGCTTTCCCTATATTTTCCGGGGAGCCCTGGACGCCGGCGCATCGACCATCACCATCGAGATGGAAATTGCCGCGGTGCACGCGATTGCCGAGCTGGCGCAGGCCGAGCAGAGCGAGGTGGTGGCCGCCGCTTACGTGGGCGAAAAGCTCACCTTCGGCCCGGAATACCTGATTCCCAAGCCCTTCGATCCGCGCCTCATGATGAAGATTGCGCCTGCCGTGGCCAAGGCGGCCGCCGACAGCGGCGTGGCCCTGCGCCCCATCCAGGACCTGGACGCCTACCGCGAGAGGCTGCAAAGCTTTGTCTATGCCTCCGGCACCGTGATGAAACCGATCTTTGCTTCGGCCAAGACGGCGGCCCGCAAGCGCGTGGCCTATGCCGAGGGCGAGGAAGAACGCGTGCTGCGCGCCTGCCAGATCGTGGTAGACGAAAACCTGGCGCGCCCGACCCTGATCGGCCGGCCCGCGATCATTGCCCAGCGCATTGAAAAGTTTGGCCTGCGCCTGAAGGAGGACCTCGACTACGACGTGGTGAATGTCGAGCAGGATCACCGCTACCGCGACTTCTGGCAGACCTACCACCGCATGACGGAGCGCCGCGGCGTGACCGTGCAGATGGCCAAGATCGAAATGCGCCGCCGCCTCACACTGATCGCCGGCATGCTGCTGCACAAGGGCGATGTGGACGGGCTGATTTGCGGCACCTGGGGTACCACCGCCCACCACCTGGACTACCTGGACCAGGTGATTGGCAAGCGTGACGGCGTGTGCACCTACGCCTGCATGAATGGTCTGCTGCTGCCCGGACGTCAGGTGTTTCTGCTCGATACCCATGTGAACTACGACCCGACGGCGGAGCAGCTGGCCGAAATCACCACCATGGCGGCCGAGGAAATGCTGCGCTTTGGCATCAAACCCAAGGCAGCCTTGCTGTCGCACTCCAACTTTGGCTCGTCCAACCAGCCCAGCGCCCTGAAGATGCGCCGCACGCTGGAACTGTTGCGCGACAAAGCGCCCTGGCTGGAAGTCGACGGCGAAATGCATGGCGACATGGCGCTGGACGCCGTTACCCGCGGCGTCATCATGCCCAACTGCACGCTGACAGGTGAAGCCAATTTGCTGGTGCTGCCCAACATCGATGCGGCCAATATTGCCTACAACCTGCTCAAGACCGCCGCCGGTGGCAACATTACCATCGGCCCCGTGTTGCTGGGCGCCAACAAGCCCATGCACATCCTGACTCCGACGGCCACGGTGCGCCGTATTGTCAATATGACAGCCCTTACCGTAGCGGACGCAAACGCAGCCAGATAACGAAAATTTAGATAGCTAGCACCAACTTACTAGCGGCTTATCCCCCGCAGTTGGTGCCTAAATTTTCAGCAGCCACTTGCGTTTTCTGCCCATATGCGGCAAACTACGCCTCTTGAAATTTAAGGGTTAACCCGAAAAAAATTTGGGGGTTAATACCTGAATTCAAGAAAGGCATTTTTCATGTTGCGCAAGACTGGGCGCGGTGAGTGGGGTTTCTGGCGGGCGGCGGTAGCCGCCGGGTTGTGGGTCCTGTCGACGAGCCTGGCAGGGTTAAGCCCCGATGTGGCGCAAGCCAGAAGCCCGGTTGATCCGGGCCCGGTGGCAACGATTCCGGCAACCCAGCTGCCCCCTCAAGGGCGCGACATGATGAGGCTGATTTACCAGGGTGGGCCGTTCAGGTACGACAAGGACGGCACGGTGTTTGGCAACCGGGAACGGATTCTTCCCGCCAACAATCGCGGCTACTACCGTGAGTACACCGTCCGGACACCCGGTGAGCAGAGCCGGGGAGCCCGGCGCATTATTTGTGGCGGCTTGAAACCCACCGCACCTGATGCCTGTTATTACACCGATAACCACTATGCGAGTTTTCGCAAGATTACTCCTTGAAGTCCGATAAATTGGACTGTGGTTGTTAATTCGAGTTTTTGACTTAAGAGAAAGAGAAGCGGAGATGGATACACCACTTCGTCGGGACAACGAAACGCCTTTGCGTGGCGTGCGGCCCAATATCGTGCAGTCCATACGCGCATTCCGCGTACAGGACCTGCAGGATGCGGCCACACAGCTGAATCAGCACTTCCTGTATGCCAACCTGGGCAATGCCCAGAGCAAACAGGACATTCTGGACATGATCGCGGCGCAATACACCTTCCCGGCACATTTCGGCAAGAATTTCGATGCGCTGTACGACTGCATGACGGACCTGGTCCACAAATCAGGCCCGCAACCCGGCTTCATCGTCGTGCTCGAGCAGATTCCGGCCAACGCCAAGTTTGACAAGGAAGCGCGGGAGCAACTGCTCGACATCTTCAGGGATGCCGCGGACTACTGGGCGGATCGAAAGATCCCGTTCAGATGTTTCTATTCTTTTCTGTAGCCCGCTCCCCAGACATTGGCCAAGGGGATCGGGCGAATGAGGCCCAGCAAGCAGTTGCAGACGGTGAAGAACCCATGCCTACCGACAAACTGGTAGACGTGTCACCGCTGGCGCTGCGTATGAGCAGTCCGTTCAACGCGGGCTACTGGCTCGCAGCCGCCTGACACCCCGGTTTCAGGCGAAAAGAAAAAAGGCCGTCATCCGACGGCCTTTTTTCATGGTGCAAGCGCCAGCAGGCGCCCACATGGCCACGGCACAGCCATGGCACGGCTCCTACACGGCCACGGCAGCCACCTGCTGCGCCAGCGCCACATATTCGGCCACCGGCACCTCCTCGGCCCGGCGCTGCACGTCAAAGCTTCCCGGGAAGCCCCGCGCCGTCAGCCACTGGCCCAGGGTATGGCGCAGCAGCTTGCGGCGCTGGCTGAAAGCCACCTGCACGAGCTGGCTCAGCAGTTTGACGTCCAGCGCCGCAGGGTGGGCGTGCGGCACCATGCGCACGACCGCACTGTCCACCCGCGGCGGCGGGTCAAAGCTCTGCGGCGGCACAAACAGCACGTTTTCCATTGCGTAGCGCCACTGCAGCATCACGCTGAGCCGGCCATAGTCGCTCGTGGAGGGCGCCGCCACCATGCGGTCAATCACTTCCTTTTGCAGCATGAAGTGCTGGTCTTCAATCACATCCACGGCGTCCAGCAGGTGGAACAAAATGGGCGTGGAGATGTTGTAGGGCAGGTTGCCGACCACGCGGAGCTTATGAGCCCCCACGCTTGTCACTTGGTGTACTGCGCTGCCCCCCGAGGGGGCCGCTGCGCCTGCGGTCTGGCGAAGCCAGTCCCGCGGCCCCTGCTGGGCTGAAGAGCCTGCAGGCTCCAGCCCCTTGGGGGCTGTTTCGGCTTGGGACAGCCCTGCGCTGCGCACGGGGCCGTGTTGCAAGCGCTCTGCCAGTTGGCGAAAGTCCACCTTCAGCACATCCGACTCCACCACCGTCAGCTGCGGGTGCGCACGCAGTTGCTGCGCCAGATCACGGTCCAGTTCAATCACCGTGAGATGTCCCAGCCGCTCGACCAGCGGCTGCGTCAGCGCCGCAAGACCGGGGCCAATCTCCACCACCGCCTGGCCCGCCCGGGGCGAAATCGCCTGGACGATGCCTTCAATAATGCCCTGGTCCGTCAGGAAATGCTGGCCAAAGCGCTTGCGCGGGATATGTTTCACGATCAGTTCTGCCCGCCAAAGTTGCGGCCGCTCTC
Source organism: Polaromonas sp. P4_F9 (assembly GCF_056401235.1). Classification (NCBI taxonomy): domain Bacteria; kingdom Pseudomonadati; phylum Pseudomonadota; class Betaproteobacteria; order Burkholderiales; family Comamonadaceae; genus Polaromonas; species Polaromonas sp. P4_F9. The sequence goes on from NZ_JBFUJT010000014.1 coordinate 109,864, forward strand.
CGGCAGGCTCAAGCAATTTTCCGCCGGGCCGCCCAGTGACAAGCGGGGGGGCTCTTCATCCCAGCAGGGGCCGCGGAACCGGCTTTGCCGGGCCGCAGGCGCAGCGGCCCCCTCGGGGGGCAGCGCAGTACACGCAGTGACAAGCGTGGGGGCCACATTCACTGCGGCGATTCGCGGTATTCCACATAGGCACGGCCGCGGACTTCCTGCGCCCACAGGGCATACGCTTCGTCCTGCTTTTTCCCGCGCAGGACGTTGCGCGCCATCTCGCGCTGGTCGCGCGGGGACATCTGCGCCTCGCGCCGCTCCAGCACCTGGATCAGGTGCACACCGAAGCGCGACACCAGCGGTTCGGAAATCTGGTTGGGCGCCAGGCCATCCATGACCTTCTCGAACTCGGGCACAAACATGCCGGGGTTGGCCCAGCCCAGATCACCGCCTTGCTTGGCGGAGCCATCTTCACTGTTTTCGCGCGCCAGGGCGGCAAAATCGGCCTGGCCGGCCAGGATGCGCTTCCTGAACGCGGCCAGCTTCTCCATCGCGGCGGCTTCGCCCTGCTTGGGCGACAGCCGCAGCAGGATGTGGCGGGCATGGGTTTGTGGAATGACAGAGCCGGGCATGCCGGCCCGCCTTTTTTCAATCACTTTCAGGACGTGAAAACCGGCACCGCTGCGGATCGGGCCGGCGAGCCCGCCCACCTTCAGGCTCTTGGTGCTCTCCACAAAAAGCGGCGGGTAGCGGTCTGCCTCGCGCAAGCCCATCAGCCCGCCGGTGCCGCGGGTGGGGGAGTCGGAGAACTCATTGGCCAGGGCCGCAAAGTCAGCCCCCCCGCGCGCCTTATCCATCACCTGCTGGGCCTTGGCCTGCAGGGCTGCCACCTGCGCGGGCGTGGCATTTTCCGGGACGGCCACCAGAATCTGGGCCAGGTTGAGGGCCAGCGAGGACAGCTCGGAAGCACCTTCCTGTTCGCGCAGGAACTGGTCAATGTCCTGCTCGGTCACGGTCACCCGGGACTCGACCTCGCGCTGGCGCAGGCGGCTGACCAGCAGCTCGTCGCGCAAGTCGGACTCGAACTGGCTGTAGGCGATGCCATCGGCCTTCAGGCGACGGCGCAACTCATCCACGCTGATCTGGTTTTGCCGGGCAACCGTCTGCACGGCGGCTTCGAGGGCGTTGTCGTCGACGCGCACGCCGCTCGATCGGGCCAGCTGCAGTTGCGCCTTGTCGCTGATCAACCGCTCCAGCACCTGCGGGAGCAGCTCTCTCCGGGGGGGCAGGGTCGCACCCTGCTGGATGATTTGCTGCTCGGTGCGGGCCAGCTTGGTACGCACCTCGCTGTTGGTGATGGGTTCCGAATTCACGACAGCGACGATGAAGTCAGCCTGCCGCTGGCCCGCAGCGCTTCCGGCTGCAGCGCCCGCGCTGGCGGCGGGGCTGGGGAGCCGCAAGCCGCCGGACGGCCGCAGGCTTTGGGCCTGCACCCCGATCAGGGGAAGGGTGAGCAGGAGCGCCAGCGCGGCAGCCAGGGGCCGGACGGGGAGCCGTCTGGCGAGCCCGGCGAAAAGACGGTGATTAGTCATAGGTGGTAAAACGGCTTGGGGTGTTGATTTTCTCACGCAGGTATTGGTAGCGTGGAACGTTGGACTTGAGAGTTTCCAGAGGGTTCGCGCCAATGCGCGAAAAGCCGACCAGTTCAAGCTGGAACAGGATCCGGGTGTCGGACGTTGCCGTGCCGTTTTGCGTGCGCTGCAGCATCACCCGGCCAATCCAGCAGCAGCCGTCGTACTCCACGCCGACGATCGCATCCACCAGCTTCCGGTCGGGTACGCTGTAATTCAGGCGCCCAACCGCATAGTAACGCCCCCCGCCCTGACCCTGCCCCGCACCCAGGTCGCGCCCCTTGTCGCCCCACAGGTCATTGATGGGCCACTGCCAGCCTACGTCAATCTGTTCGCTGATATTGCGCTGGCGCCGGTACGCGGCACTGATCACACGGTAATTGCTGGGGTTGTAGCGCACCCCGATCGAGCTGCGTTCGGAATTCTGGGTCTTGGGGTTGTACTGAATGGTGCTGTCAAAAGACCATTGCGGCACCCAGTTGACCGACGCACCCACCAGCAGATCGCTGATACGGTCCGTGATCGGCAGGCCGCCCGGCAAGGTCACTTTCTGGTCGGCAAAACGCAGCCGCTGCGCGACGCCCACGCGGACCGCCTCGGCGCCGGTGGCGGGGTCCAGCAAACGGGAGGTCACGCCCAGGGTGAGCAGGTTTGCGTCTGAAATGCGGTCGTTGCCGACAAAGGCGTTCTCGGTGAACACCGTCGCAAAGTTGAAGTCGTTGGCGCCCGAGTCGTAGTTGGGCAACAGGCTCTGGTTGCGGTAGGGCGTGCGCACATAAAAAGCCCGCGGCTCCAGCGTCTGGGTAAAACTGCGGCCCAGGAAGCCGGCCTGGCGCTCGAACTGCAGGCCGCTGTCGAGGCTGAAGGTGGGAACGGTGCGCGAGGCCGACCGCGCGCCATTGGCCAGCGGCGCGTCAAACTGGTAGCTGGTGGCGTGCAACTGCAGCTTGGGGGTGATGAAGCCGGCCGGCATCAGCCAGGGGCGGCTGACCTGGGCCCGGGTGAAGGCGCGGTTGCTGTTGGGCTGCAGGGTGAGCAGCCTGTCGGCAGAAAAGCGGGTGTAGTCGCCCTCGACAGACCAGTCGAAGCCGTTGCCCAGGCCCAGCAGCGGCGCATCCACCCGGGTGTAATTGGCGGTGAACTGGGGCAGGCGGTCGTAAGGCGGAACGATGGGCGCGCTCAGGTCCTGCAGTGTCTGCCACTTGAGGGTGCGCACGGCCGTAGAAAAATAACCGCGGCCCCACGTCACGGTGGCGTCCTGGGGCAGCAGGCGCTGCGTGGTCGATGTCGTGGCGATGGGGAAATCGCGCCAGTAGTCGTTGTCGCTGACCCGGTTCAAATTGAGGTTGACCCCCAGATTGCCGATGGCCGACACGCCGCTGTCGATGGTGCCGCTGTGCAGGTAACCGTAGGACCAGCGGTCGCGGTTGCGCAGCTTGTCGCCGGGCAGGATATTGGCGCGCAGCTCGCCCTTGTAGGTCGGCTCCAGGTAGCGGAACTCGCCGGCCAGGTCCACGCCGCGCTTGGTCATGACGGCGGGCGAAAACGTCGCATCGCGGTTCGGGGCGATGTCGAAATAATAGGGTTGCCGCACTTCAACGCCGTTGACCGAACTCACGTTGAGGGTCGGCGGCAGCAGGCCCGACTTGCGCTTGTCGCTCAGCGGAAAACTGAATTTCGGAAACCCCAGAATGGGCACGTCCTTGAAGCGCAGCACCGCGCCGTTGGCCACGCCGACTTCCTCGTCAAAATCAAATTCAAAGCTTCGGGCGCGCAATTCCCAGGCGGGCTTCCAGCTGGCTTCGTTGTCGCGCTCGCAGGTGGTGTAGCTGGCACGGTGCGCCGTGAGGTGCTTGTCGTCGATGAAATCAACCCGCTCGGCCTGGCCATTGCCGCCATTGCTCAGAAAGCGGTAGCGCGGCTGGGTGAAAAAGCCCTCAAACCGGTCCAGCGTGATTTCCAGCTCGGGGCCTTCAAATCTGTTGCCGGCGCTGTTGATGCGCACATTGCCGCGGCTTTTGACGCGATCTTCGGGCTGGTAATACTCGATCCGGTCGGCGCGTATGCTGGTGGCGCCGCGGCGCAGTTCCGCGTTGCCATCGATCACGGTTTCCAGATTGGGTCGGCCCGAGACCCGGTCGCCGAACACAAAGGTCGGCGCTTCATCACCGGGCCGCTTCGGTACCTCCTCGGCCAGCATGGGAGAGCTTTTGAGCTTGACCGGGGTTTCCTGCTGCGCCGCAACGGGCGCAGAGGCAGGCGGGCGGGCGCCCGACGGGACTTCGGAGCCTTCCGCAGGCGCCGGCACCTGGGCGTGCCCCCACCCGGCGTACGTCCAGCCCAGCGTGGCGCACAGCACCAGACGGGAGACAGCATGAGCCACCGGGGAAAGAATAAAGGGGGAGCGGGATGCGCGGCGCATCGTTTATGTGAGATAAACCCGTTTGTAAAATCAAGGCCGATTATCCATGACCCTCCACTCCACCCCTGGCGCCGCGAAACAGCGCCTGGCCGCCGCCCTGACGAAGGCCCGCCAATCATGATTTCTTCCCCTGTCGTCTGGGCCGATCCGGCGCGTGCCAGCGCCTTTGAGCACTGGCTGGCCGCCATGGCCGGGCAGCACCGCCTGCGGGCTGAGAGCGTGAGACTGGCTTCCGCCGACGCCAGCTTCCGTCGTTATCTGCGGGTAGACCGGGCAGACGGTGCCGGCAGTTTCATCATCATGGATGCGCCACCAGCCCAGGAAGACTGCAAGCCCTTCGTCAAGGTGGCCGGACTGATGCAGGACGCGGGCCTGAATGCGCCGCGCGTCCTGTCCTGGGATGAGCCCCTGGGCTTCATGCTGCTCACGGACCTGGGCACACAGACCATGCTCGACGTGATCGACCCACCCCAGGCCGCCGATGCCCTCGCCAGCCCGACGTCCGCACACCATGAGCTGTACATGGACGCGGTGGATGCGCTGGTGCGCTGGCAGCTCGCCTCCCGGCCGGACGTGCTGCCGCCCTATGACGACGCGCTGCTGTCGCGCGAACTCGCGCTCTTCCCCGACTGGTATGTCGCCCGGCACCGCGGCCTGGCACTGGAGACCGGCCTGCAGGGCAAGCTCGATGGCCTGTTTGCGCAGATCAAGGCCAGCAACCTGCAGTCGCTGGGCGGCGCGCGCGTCTACGTACATCGCGACTTCATGCCCCGAAATTTGATGGCCCCCACGCTTGTCGCTTCGCGTACTGCACTGCCCCCCGAGGGGGCTGTTTCGCCTTGGGGCGGCCCGGCGGCGAAACCTCATGGTGAATCAGGCACGCGCTTGGGCATCCTGGACTTCCAGGATGCGGTGTACGGCCCCATCACCTATGACATTGCCAGCCTGATGCGCGACGCGTTCCTGAGCTGGGACGAGGATTTCGTGATCGACGTCACCGTGCGCTACTGGCAAAAGGCGCGCACGGCCGGCCTGCCGGTCGGTGATGATTTCGGCGAGTTTTACCGCGCCGTGGAGTGGATGGGCCTGCAGCGCCACCTCAAGGTACTCGGCATCTTTGCGCGGCTCACGCTGCGCGACGGCAAGCCCAAATACCTGGCGGACACGCCGCGCTTCATCCGGTATGCGCGCCATACCGCCGCCCGCTACCGGCAGCTCGGGCCGTTGATGGTGCTGCTCGACGAGATTGAAGGCAACGAAACCCGCGTGGGCTACACTTTCTGATGCAAACCCAGGCATCAGCCCTTCCACGCCGTCAGCCTGCTGCTATTGTTTTTACAGCAGCTGCAGCCCTTGCAACCATTGCAGCCGGCCTCGCAGTCAACCATCTCCCGCTACCGTGACCGCCCGTTTCCACGCCGACCTTGCGCTGGTGCCCGGCAGTTCCGTCAGCCTGCCCGATCAGGCCGCCCGCCATGTGCAGGTCCTGCGCCTGCAACCCGGCGATACCATCACGCTGTTCAACGGCCAGGGCAACGGCGAGCCCGGCAGTGAAGGCGAGTTTGACGCCACCATTGAACGCATGGGCCGCAGCGATGTGCAGGTCACCATCGGGGCCTACACCGCGACACGGCGTGAAGCAGACCGCGCCGTCCACCTGGTGCTGGGCATGCCCGCCAATGAACGCATGGACTGGCTGATCGAGAAGGCAACCGAACTGGGCGTGGCCAGCATCCGCCCGCTGATGAGCGAGCGTACCGTGCTGCGCATCAAGGGTGAACGCGCCGGGAAAAAGCTCGCGCACTGGCGCGGCGTGGCCGTGGCGGCCTGCGAACAATGCGGCCGTAACCGCATCCCGGTGATCCACGAGGTCACCGGCCTGGATGAGTGGCTGAGGGACGGCCTGGCGCAAGCGCCTGCCGCCGCTACGGGCACACGGCTGCTGCTGTCACTGCGCGAGGGCACGCAGCCGCTGGCCAGGGCCGTCGCCGGCACGGGCGCGCTGACATTTCTCAGTGGCCCGGAGGGTGGCCTGAACGCCGCCGAAGAGGCCGCAGCCATCGCCTGCGGCTTTGCGCCGGTCACCCTGGGCCCGCGCGTGCTGCGCGCCGAGACGGCGCCGCTGGCCTGCCTGTCGCTGCTGACGCTTTTGCCGCCAGTCCAGACCTGAGAACCTGTTTACGATCTAAACGAGGCCGCGTTGGGGTGCAATCGGGATGAGTGGGGCGCCCGGGTCCGCCGCATGGGCTAATGCCCATGCAAGGGCTCGGGTGGCTCAATCGCCCGATTTCACCCCAACCCGAAGGGCAAGCGCCTTCTCGGGCGGTCTGCGGCGTTGCGGCGCTTGCCCATAGCCCGAGCTATGGGCGGCGCACCGCGCCTTGCATCCCATCCCGAGAAGGTGCTTGCGCGGCCCCCGTTTAGATCGCAAACAGGTTCTTAGGCAGCGCAGCTTGCAGCGACGCGGCGCAAACACCACAATCAGGGCCACGTAGCCGGCCAGGTGTTTGGGGCCTGTGCCGCTTTTCCGGGTTCTTTTTTTCAACTTTGAAAGCACACCATGGGTTTATTTGATTCAGTGTTGGGCGCGGTCATGAACGGGCAGCAACCCCCAAGCGGTGACAACGCCGCCAGCGGTGGTCTGGGTGGCCTGATCGGCCTGGTGGCCAGCAATCCGCAATTGCTGCAAACCATCACGGGCATGTTGAGCAACGACGGCGCGCAAGGCGGTTTGGGCGGCCTGGTGGCCAGGTTTCAGCAGGCCGGCCTGGGCGACGTGATTGGCTCCTGGGTCAGCAGCGGGCAGAACCAGACCATCTCGGGCGAACAGCTGAGCGATGTGCTGGGCCCGGACGCGCTCTCCAGCCTGGCCGAGAAACTGGGCGTGAGCGAGGGTGATGCGGCGAGCCAGCTGTCCAGCATCCTGCCCGGCCTGATTGACCGGCTCACCCCGCAAGGCCAGGCGCCAGCAGACGGCCTGGGCAACTCGGATGACCTGATGGGCATGCTCGGCGGCCTGCTGCAAAAAGGCTGAGCAGTGGCTCAGGCTCCATCACTGCTATTGATTCGATAGCTGACGATGGCAACCGAGCACGGGCTGTGGTCTGTTTTCTCTAAAATCTGGCGTCCAGCCAGTCCTTCAGGGTGTCAAACACCGACCCCGCATCCACCTCGTTGAAAATCTCGTGGTAGAAGCCCTCGAAGCACTTGCTGGTCACGGTGCCGGGCGCCACGGCCGATGAATTGGCGGCAGCTTGTGCAAAAGCGCAGCTGCCCGCGGGGTTGACGAGGCGGTCGGCGCCGGCGTACATCAACAAGGTCGGCGTGCTCCAGCTGGCGGCGGCTGCCACCGTGGCGGGGCCGCCGGTGGCAATGAACTCACCCAGCCGGGCAGAAATCTTGCTGTGCACCAGCCGGTCCGCAAGGTATTTTTGAACCACCAGGTCATCGTGGGACAGGCCATAGGGGTCCAGCCCATTGCTGACGCACAGATTGGGCGCCAGCCTGGGCATCACGGCCAGCAACAGTTTTTGCAGCGCATTGAGCCCCGGGTCCAGTGCCGGCGACGACATCACCAGACCATCCACCGGCCGCATATTGAGCGCGACGAAGCGGCTCACAACCAGGCCACCCAGGCTGTGACCCAACAGGATCAGGGGCAGGGGTTGCGGCTCCTGCTGCGCCGCGCTGCTGACCGGCTGCAAGCGCCGGCAGTGCAGCCGCATGTCATCGACCATCTCCGCCAAATCTTCGAGCAGGGCCGTGTCGTCGGGCAGCACACCGCGCGCGCCACCCGACCGCCCGTGGCCGCGCTGGTCGTAGGCCCGCACTTCAAAACCCCATTCAAGCAGCCGGCGGGCCACCGGCGCATAGCGGCCGGCATGCTCGCCCAGGCCGTGAACCATCAGCACCACCGCGCGGGGTGGCCGCCTGACCCGGCCCATGGCATTGGCCCAGTCATCCAGCGGCCATTCGTACAGGGCGAGGTTTTCACCATCGCGAGCGGTGAAGGGCACGACCACCGTGGAGGGTGTGTGGTGAGACTTCGATTTGGGGAAAACGACTTTGGGCGCAGGCCGGTTGAAAGAAAAAACAGCCATGCGCATTCAACCCGGCATCCGGGCCATGACATGCGCTACTGCTGCGGTCAGCTTCTTGGCATAGGGCACGTTCAGGAATTCGTTGGGCCCATGGGCATTGCTCTTGGGGCCCAGCACGCCGCACACCATCATCTGCGCCTTGGGAAAGCCCTGGCTCAGCATGTTCATGAGCGGGATCGTGCCGCCCTGGCCAATGGTGCCGCAGGGCGCGCCAAAGAAACTCTGCGAGGCATCGTTCAGCGCCTGCTCAAACCATGGCACGGTACCGGGGGCGTTCCAGCCGGTGGCGCCGCCGCTGCTTTCAAAGGTGACCCGGGCCTGGTAGGGAGCGTTGTCTTCGAGCAGGGTTTTCAGTTCCTGCACGGCGGCGCTGGCGTCGATCAGCGGCGGAAAGCGCAGCGAGAGCTTGAAAGCGGTATAGGGACGCAGCACATTGCCCGCATCCTTGAGCGCCGGAAAACCTTCCGCGCCGGTCACGCTCAGGGTGGGTCGCCACGTGCGGTTGAGCAGCGCCTCGACCGGGTCGGTGGTGGTCGGCAGGGCCAGGGTGCTTGAACCCTCGCAGTCGTAGCGGGCCCACGGAAAGCGCTTGTAGATTTCATCGCCCAGAATTTTGGCGGTGGCCTGCGCCTGGGCCAACCGGTCGGCCGGAATTTCGCAATGAAAGCTCTGCGGCAGCAGGCGCCCGGTCTTGCTGTCCTCCAGGCGGTCCAGCACCTGCCGCATGATGCGAAAGCTCGACGGCACCAGGCCGCTGGCATCACCCGAGTGCACGCCTTCGGTCAGCACCTCGACCTTGAGCACGCCGGCCGCATTGCCGCGCAAGCTGGTGGTGAGCCAGAGCTGGTCGTAATTGCCGGCACCCGAATCGAGGCAGACCACCAGCGCAACTTCGCCGAGGCGCTCGCGCAGGGCGTTCACGTAAGGCAGCAGGTCGTAAGAGCCGCTTTCTTCACAGGTTTCAATCAGGCCGACGATGCGCGGATGCGCCACGCCCTGGGCCTTGAGGGCCTGCACCGCGGCAATGCTGGCGTAGACCGCATAGCCATCATCGGCACCGCCGCGACCATAGAGCTTGCCGTCGATGTATTTCGGCGTCCACGGGCCGAGGTCGTTGCGCCAGCCGGTGAACTCGGGCTGCTTGTCGAGGTGGCCGTACATCAGCACTGTTTGCGTGGAGTCGGCGCGCGTCGCCGGAATCTCAAAAAACAGCACCGGCGTGCGCCCTTCCAGCCGCACGATTTCCAGCGTCAGGCCTTCGACTTTTTGCGCCTCCACCCAGCTGGCGGCGTTGCGCATGACGGTGTCGATAAAACCATGCTGCGCCCAGTCGCTGTCAAACGTGGGCGACTTGGCGGGAATGGCGATGTAGTCGGTGATCTGTTGGACGATGTCGCTGTCCCACTGGGCGGACACCTGCGACAGGGCCTGGGCGGCGTTGAGGACGCTGGCGGGAATTTCGCGGTGCAGGGGGGCATTCATGGGGACAGACTCCGGGAACGAAAAGTGCGCGCTGGGCAATGGCTGCTACTTTACGCTGACCTTAAAAATCGCGCCACTGAATACTGTCGCAGAATGCGACTTACAGCTGCAGTTGCGGCCCCGGCCTGTTTGATCGATGATTTCTGGCCCAACTATCTCCTCCATTTAGAGGAGATCCCGCACATGGAGACCTCATGATCCATCCATCCCGTCCATCCAGCGAACGACTGCAAGCTTCATCCGATCCTGTTGCCGCGCAAACCCCGACATCCATCCGTGTCGGTGTGGGTGGCTGGACCTATGAACCCTGGCGCAGCAACTTCTTTCCGGACGGCCTGCCGCACAGCCGGGAGCTGGCCTATGCGAGCCGCCAGCTCAGCGCCATCGAGGTCAATGGCACCTACTATGGCACGCTCAAGCCGGCCAGCTTCAAAAAGTGGCACGACGAAACGCCCGATGATTTCGTTTTTTCACTGAAGGCCTCGCGCTATGCCACCAACCGCCGCGTGCTGGCCGAGGCGGGCGACTCGATCACCCGCTTTGTGGAAAGCGGCATCAGCGAGCTGGGCCGCAAGCTCGGCCCCATTGTCTGGCAGTTCATGCCCGGCAAGGTGTTTGAGGCGCAGGATTTCGAGGCTTTCCTGGCGTTGTTGCCAACCCAAGTCGATAGGCTCGCGCTGCGCCATGTGGTGGATGTGCGCCATGAAAGCTTCATGGACCCGGCGTACCTGGCGCTGGCGCGGCGTTACCGGGTAGCCACGGTGTTCACCGATGCCGACAAATTTCCCTCGTTCGCCGACCTGACCGGCGACATCGTCTATGCCCGGCTGATGATGAGCGATGCCGCACTGGCCACCGGCTATGCGGAGGCGGCACTGGACGCCTGGGCGGAGCGCGCCCGCCGCTGGGCCGCCGGCGAGACGCCGGAAGACCTGCCGGCCCTGGAGGCGCCGCCAGCTCCCGTTCGGTCTCGCGACGTGTTTGTTTACTTCATCAATGGCGCGAAGGAAAAGGCACCTGCTGCGGCGATGGCACTGCTGGCACGCCTGGGCTTCCAGCCAACGCCCGCACCCTGAAAGTAAAAGCCCGGATTTTTTAACCCGACTTCTTCAGGCGTAGTTGGCCATGGCTTCACCCAGCCGGATGAGGCGGCCGGGCGCCCAGTCGGGATTGAAGTGCAGCGGTCCGGCGGGAAAGAGCATGACGACCGTCGAGCCGAGCAAAAAGCGACCCATCTCCTCGCCCCGCCGCAGCGCAACGGCGGACTCCGCGCTGGGGTCGTAGTCCCAGGCGCGCACCTGCTTGCCGCGCGGTGGATTCACCACGCCATGCCATACCGTGGCCATGCTGCCCACAATGGTGGCGCCGACCAGGATCAGCACAAACGGTCCGCGTGGCGACTCGAACACGCACACCACACGCTCGTTGCGCGCAAACAGCCCGGGCACACCCCGCGCGGTGATCGGGTTGACGGAAAACAGCTCGCCGGGCACGTGGACCATGCGCACCAGGCGCCCGTCACACGGCATGTGAATGCGGTGGTAATCCTTGGGGCTCAGGTACAGCGTGGCAAAGCTGCCGTTGTGGAACCGCGCGGCCAGCGCCGCATCGCCGCCCACCAGCGCCGTGGTGGAATAGCGGTGCCCCTTGGCCTGAAAAATCTGGTCATGCTCAATCCGGCCAAACTGGCTGATCGCGCCGTCGACCGGTGAGATCAGGTCGGCGTCAGCCAGAGGCCGCACACCGGGCTTGAGCGCCCGCGTAAAAAAATCATTGAATGTCAGGTAACTGGCAATGTCGGCGCGGGCGGCTTCCTCCATGTTCACCTGGTATTTGGCGACAAAGCGCCGAATGATTTCGGTGGTGACCCAGCCACGCTCCCTCGATGCAACGAAACCTGCGAAAGCAGTCAGCGCCTGCTTGGGCAGGAGGTATTGGGGCAGTACGGAAAAGCGTTCGGACACAGGCGCGGGCGGTAGTGAGGGGAAGATTCATTCTATCGGTGCGCGAGAGGCGCTCCCCGAGGCCACTGCGGCGACGTGCGCGCCACTTATGCGCGGCTTGTGCACCCGCCCCCGCCACGCCCACAGGATGCGCAGCGTTGTGCGCAGGATTCAGTGGGTGGGATAGCCGGCTTCCGACAATGCTGCCGCGATCTTTTGCCGGTCTTCCGTGGTCCGGACGGTGACTTTTTTGCGGTCCAGGTCCACGCTGACCTCCGCGCCGGGGTCCAGCCCCTTCAGCGTCTGGGTAATCGCGCTGGCGCAATGCCCGCAACTCATCGAGGGGACGTCGAATTCCTTGAGTTCCATGAAAGCTCCTTGAACGGTGAAAGCTGGTGCAACAAGCCGATGCAACACTGCACCCATAGTCTGAACCTTCCCACGGGGGCAGGGTCAAGCCGTCCGGCGCAAAGTCCCGGCGATGGAAGGGTTATAGACGTCGCACGCTTGACCCTTCCATGGTGGTAAGGTTCAAACTGCAACCATGGTTCCTCTGTCCTGTCCTCTCCTCACTCCAGCAGTCCGCCCCCCGGAAGCCCGTCCATGAGCATCGCCGATACCCTGAAAACCCCCGACACCCCCCAGGGCCTGAACGAATGGCGCTTTCCCGTGCAGGGCATGACCTGCGCGTCGTGTGTCGCCCGAGTGGAGCGGGCCCTCCGCGGCATCGCGGGAGTGCTGGAGGTCAGCGTCAATTTTGCGACCGAGCAGGCCGCCGTCAAGGCGCGCCGCGATGTCGGCATGGGCGCGCTGAAGGCCGCTGTGGAGAAGGCGGGCTATGCCGTCAGTGAGCAGCCCCTGCGGCTCGGCATCGAGGGCATGACCTGCGCGTCGTGCGTCTCACGCGTGGAGAAAGCGCTCAAGCAGTTGCCCGGCGTGTTGTCGGCCGAAGTCAATCTGGCCACCGAGACGGCTGAGGTCAAGCTGGTGGGTGGCATGGTCTCGGCGCCCCAGCTCATCGCCGCGGTGAACAAGGCGGGCTACCAGGCCCGGGAAATCCAGGCGGCTGGCGACAGCCTGGCCGATCAGGCCCGCGCCACCACCAAAGCCGGCGCGTCGTGGTGGCCGGTCGCCCTGGCGGCGGCCCTGTCCGCGCCGCTGATGCTGCCCATGCTGGGTGCGCTGGCCGGCCGGCACTGGATGCTGGACGGCTGGCTGCAGTGGGCGTTGGCCACGCCAGTGCAATTCTGGCTGGGTGCGCGCTTTTACCGCGCGGGTTTCAAGGCCCTGCGCGCCCGGACCGGCAACATGGACCTGTTGGTGGCCATCGGCACGTCCGCCGCCTATGGCCTCAGTGTTTACCAGTTGCTGGTGCACGGCGAACACGCAATGGATCACCTGTATTTCGAGGCCTCGGCCGTCGTGATCACGCTGGTGCTGCTGGGCAAATGGATGGAAGCGCGCGCCAAGCGCCAGACCACCGAGGCGATCCGCGCGCTCAATGCGCTGCGGCCGGAAACCGCCCGCCGGCGCCGCGAGGGCCGGGACGAGGAGGTCGCCATCTCCGAGGTGCGGGTGGGCGACCTGGTCGTGGTGCGTCCCGGAGAACGCATCGCCGTCGACGGTGAAATCACCGAAGGCGCCACCCAGGTCGACGAGTCGCTGATCACGGGCGAAAGCCTGCCCGTCAGCAAGCACGAGGGCGACCGCGTCACCGGCGGGGCCATCAACGCCGAAGGCCTGATCGTGGTGCGCACCGCGGCCGTCGGGGCCGAATCAACGCTGGCGCGCATTGTGCGCATGGTGGAATCGGCGCAGGCCCGCAAGGCACCGATACAGCGGCTGGTGGACCAGGTCAGCGCGGTGTTCGTGCCGGTGGTCATGGCCATCGCAGCGGTGACGCTGCTGGGCTGGGGCCTGCTCACCGGCCAGTGGGAGGCCGCCATCCTGCATGCCGTGGCCGTGCTGGTGATTGCCTGCCCCTGTGCGCTGGGGCTGGCCACGCCGACGGCCATCATGGCCGGCACCGGGGTGGCCGCGCGCCACGGCATCCTGATCAAGGACGCCGAGGCGCTGGAGGTGGCGCACCGGGTGAAGCTGGTGGCCTTTGACAAAACCGGCACGCTGACGCAGGGCCACCCCGAACTGGTCGCGCTGGAGCCTTGCGGCGGTTCGCGCGACGCCATGCTGGCCTGGAGTGCCGCCATCCAGGCCGGCAGCGAGCACCCGCTGGCCAAGGCCGTGATCGCGCAGGCCGCGCGGGACGGCCTGCACGTCCCGGCGGCGTCGCAGGTTCAGGCGGTCGCCGGGCGCGGCATGTCGGCCGTGGTCGAGGGGCGGGCGCTCCGGCTGGGCAGCCCGCACTTCATGCAGGAGCTGGGGGTTGACCTGAGCGCCGGCGCAGCGCGCGCCGAGGCGCTCCAGGACCAGGGCCGCACCGTGTCCTGGCTGGCCGATGTGACCGGGCCGCCCCGGCTGCTGGGCCTGATGGCGTTTGGCGACAGCCTCAAGCCGGCCGCAGGCCCGGCCATTGCCCGGCTGCATGCGCTGGGCATACAGACCGCCCTGATCACCGGCGACAACCGCGGCAGCGCAGAGGCGGTGGCCCACCAACTCGGCATCGACCGGGTGCATTTTCAGGTGCTGCCGGAAGACAAGGCCAACATCCTGGGCCGGCTCAAGCAGGCGCTGCAGGACAAGACCGGCCGCATCGCGATGGTGGGCGACGGCATCAACGACGCGCCGGCGCTGGCGGCTGCCGATGTGGGCATTGCCATGTCCACCGGCACCGATGTGGCCATGCACGCGGCGGGCATCACGCTGATGCGCGGCGACCCGGCGCTGGTGGCCGATGCCATCGACATCTCGCGCCGCACCTACGCCAAGATCCGGCAAAACCTGTTCTGGGCGTTTTTCTACAACGTGGTGGGCATACCGCTGGCGGCCTTTGGGCTGCTGAACCCGGTGATTGCCGGTGCCGCCATGGCCTTCAGCAGCGTCAGCGTGGTGATGAACGCGCTGCTGCTGCGGCGCTGGAAAGGAGCGACGAAATGACGCCTCAACCCTTGCAAGGCAAGCTATGACACACAGTGAAAACCGTGAAGGCCGGCCGCCGCGCCGGGCCGCCCCAAGCAAGGCCAGCCCCCTTGGGGGGCAGCGTATTACACAAAGTGAAAAGCGTGGGGGCCCTTTAAACATCGGCCAGGCGGCCGCCCGTTCCGGCGTTTCTTCCAAGATGATCCGCCACTACGAATCCCTGGGCCTGCTGCCGGCCGTGCACCGCACCGACGCGGGCTACCGGCAGTATGGCGAGAAGGAAGTGCACACCCTGAGCTTCATTCGCCGCGCCCGCACGCTGGGCTTCAGCATGGCCGAAATCGCCGAGCTGCTCAAGCTGTGGCAAAACAAGCGCCGCGCCAGTGCCGACGTCAAGCGCATCGCGCTGGCCCATGTAGCCGACCTGGAACGGCGCATTGCCGAGATGGCGGCGATGAAGCAAACCCTGCAGCATCTGGCGCATTGTTGCCAAGGTAACAGCCGGCCGGATTGCCCCATCCTGACCGAGTTGGCTGCCTGAGTTGGCAGTCTGAGCCGGGGCCGCCATGAAATGTCCGGATCCGGCGTGCATCAAGGGGCACACCGATTTATGCTGACGCATGGACCTGTTTGCCTCACACCTTACGTCACACCTCACGCCCGGCGCCGCTCACTGGGCCGAGACCACGGCCGAGCTGAACCGGCAGGGCAGCGCGGTCATCCCGCAGCTGCTCAGCGCCGCTGAATGCGAGGCACTCGTGCGGCTCTACCCGGACGCCCGGCACTTCCGCAGCCGCGTCGTGATGCAGCAGCATGGCTTTGGGCAAGGCGAATACCAGTATTTCAGCTACCCCCTGCCCGAGACCGTGCAGCGCCTGCGCGCCACGCTGTACCCGGCGCTGGCGGGCGTGGCCAACGCGTGGAATGCGGCCCTCGGTATCGAAGCGCGCTTCCCGCACGAGCATGCCGATTTTCTGGCGCACTGCCATGCCGCGGGCCAGCATCGCCCGACGCCGCTGCTGCTGCGCTATGGGCCTGGCGACTACAACTGCCTGCACCAGGACCTGTATGGCGAGCAGGTGTTTCCGCTCCAGGTGGCGGTGCTGTTGTCACGGCCCGGTGAAGACTTCACGGGCGGCGAGTTTGTGCTGACCGAACAGCGCCCACGCATGCAGTCACGGCCGGAAGTGGTGCCGCTGGCGCAAGGCGATGCCGTGGTGTTTGCGGTGAACCAGCGCCCGGTGCAGGGCAGCCGGGGGGTGTACCGGGTCACCATGCGCCATGGCGTCAGCCGGTTGCGCTCCGGGCAGCGCCACACGCTGGGTATCATTTTTCATGACGCGCAGTAGTCGCAGTAAGTGGTTGGGGAAACCTTTTGACCAAAAACCTGTTCGAGGAAGAGCCGCTTCCCTATGCCGCGCCGCAAGTTATGGCGCCGGGCGCCGTGCTGCTGCGCGGCTTTGCCATCGGTGTGGACCAGGCACTGCTTGACGCGGTGGCGCAGGTGACAGCCTGCGCACCCTGGCGCCATCTCGTCACACCGGGCGGCTACACCATGTCGGTGGCCATGAGCAATTGCGGCGCGCTGGGCTGGGTGTCCGATCGCACCGGTTACCGCTACACCCGCACCGACCCGCTGTCTGGCCAGCCCTGGCCGCCCATGCCCGACTGCTTTGTAGACCTGGCCGGGCGCGCGGCGGCCGAGGCCGGTTTCAATGACTTCAAACCGGATGCCTGCCTGGTCAACCGCTATAAACCCGGCGCGCGCCTGTCGCTGCACCAGGACAAGGACGAGGGCGACATGAGCGCGCCGATTGTGTCGGTGTCGCTGGGTTTGCCGGCCGTGTTTTTATTTGGCACCACGCTGCGCAAAGACCGCCCGGCGCGTTACCGGCTGGTGCACGGCGATGTGGCAGTGTGGGGCGGCCCGGCGCGGCTGGCCTACCACGGCGTTGCGCCGCTGGCCGAAGGCGAGCACGCCCTGCTGGGGCGGCAGCGCATCAACCTGACGTTTCGCTGCGCAGCTTAGGCGCTGGCTTTCGCATTCGCCTTCATCCAGCCCAGGCCCGCCGACGTACCGCCAGGCTGTGCGCCACGGCTGGGCCGGTATTCGCAGCCGACCCAACCGGTCCAGCCGCATTGCTGCGCCACCTCGTCGATCACCTTGAACAGGTAGGGGTAGTTCATCTCGCCGATATCGGGTTCGTGCCGCTCGGGCACGCCGGCGAGCTGGAAATGGCCGACGCGGCCGGTCGGCAGGTACTGGCGTATCTTCATGGCCACATCACCCTCGACGATCTGGCAGTGGTACAGATCGAACTGCACCTTGACGTTGGGCGCGCCGATCTCGGCGATCAGTTCATGCGCATGGTCCTGCCGGTTCAAAAAGAAGCGCGGGATGTCGCGGGTGTTGATCGGTTCGATCAGCACATCCACGCCCTGTTTCGCGGCCTCGGCCGCGGCCCAGCGCAGGTTGTCCACATAGGTCGGGCGCACCGCCTCGCGCTCGACGCCCGCAGGCACCAGGCCGGCCATGACATGGACGCGCGAGCAATCGAGCGCTGCCGCATAGTCCAGCGCTCGGGCGATGCCACTGCGAAACTCCGCCTCGCGCCCGGGCAGGCAGGCCAGGCCGCGTTCGCCCTGGTCCCAGTCACCGGGAGGCGCATTGAACAGCACCTGCTGAAGGCCGTGGGCTTTCAGGCGCGCGGCGAGTTCCTGCTTGTCATACGCGTAGGGAAACAGGTACTCGACGGCCTTGAAACCGTCTTTCGCGGCCGCTTCAAAGCGATCGAGAAAATCGAGTTCAGGGTAAAGCATGGAGAGGTTGGCAGCAAATTGGGGCATAGGGTTCACCAGTGCGCGCCAAAAGTCTGGCGCAGTTCATCGATTTGGGTTTCGGACAGGGGTTCGGGCGGCGTGCGGCTCAGGGCCATCAGCCTGGCGGTTTCTTCAAGTTCTTCGAGCGTGGCCATGGCGGCGGCGGGCGAATCGTGCCAGACATTGGGCCCCAGGCGCTCCAGCATGACGGCGCGGATCGGCGCGCCACGCTCGCCGTAGCGGGCAATGGTTTGCGCCACCAGGGCCGCCGCCTGCGGGTCGCCGGGGCGGTGGTAGGGGATCAGCGGCACATGGCCGACCTTCATCACAAAGTAGGGCGTGATCGGTGGCAGCAACTCGGCACCCGTGGCCTCAAGGCTTAGCGCCACGCAGTGCGTGCTGTGGGTGTGGATCACGCAGCGGGTATTGGCATCAAATCGGCCCGCAGCGCCATAGATATGGGCATGCAGTGCGATGGTCTTGCTGGCCCGGTCGCCGCTGAGTTGTTGCGCGTTGGCATCCAGCCGCGCCAGTTTCGCCGGATCGAGAAAGCCCAGGCAGGCATCGGTGGGCGTGATCAGGAAACCATCGTCGAGCCGCACGCTGATATTGCCGGCCGTGGCATGCACATAACCGCGCTCGAACAGGCTGCGGCCTATGCGGCAGATTTCTTCACGGGCCTGGTTTTCAGTCATGTGAGCATCGTAAAGGCTTTGGTGAAAAAGTCGTCGGTGCCGAAGTTGCCCGACTTGAGCGTGAGGTGCAATCCTGTCGCATCGGCCGCATCAGACTGGGCGTGGCACCAGGGCACGCCGGGATCGATCTGCGGGCCGATCTTCATTTGCGTGATGTCGAGTGCCTGCACGCAGGCGCCCGAGGTTTCACCGCCCGCGACCACCAGCTGGCGCACGCCGCGCTCGACCAGGCCGCGCGCAATGGCCGCGATGGTGCGCTCGACCATGGCGCCGGCTTCTTCGACACCCAGGCGGCCTTGCACCGATTTGACCGCATTCGAGTCCGCCGTGGAATACACCAGCACCGGACCTTTCTGAATCAGCGGCTCGGCCCAGGCCAGCGCTTCGGCGGCAACGTCCACGCCGGCCGCGATGCGCAGCGGGTCGATGCCCAGCGCCGGACGCCCGGCCTTGATGAAGGCCAGCACCTGGCGGTTGGTGGCCATCGAACAGCTGCCCGACACCACGGCCTGCAAGCCCGTGGCGGCAGGCAACTCGCTGGCCTGGGAGGAGGGCGCAATGCCGAAGTTTTGCGGCAGGCCGATCGCCACACCCGAGCCGGCCGTGACCAGCGGCATGCCCTTGAGCGCCGGGCCGAGGCGCAGCAGGTCGTCGTTGGACAGCGCATCCACCACGGCCACCCCGATCCCCTCGGCCTTGAGCTGGTCAATGCGCGCACGGATCGCGGCCTCGCCCCGGGCCACGACGCGGTAGTCGATCAGGCCGACCTTGCGCTTGCACTGCGCCTGCAGCACGCGCACCAGGTTGGCGTCGGTCATGGGGGTCAGCGGATGGCTTTGCATGCCGCTCTCGCTCAGCAGCACGTCGCCCGCAAACAGGTAGCCTTTGAACACGGTGCGCTGGTTGTCGGGAAAAGCCGGCGTGGCGATGGTGAAGTCCCCTCCTGCCTCGTTCGACAGCGCGTCCATCAGCGCTTCGGTGACCGGGCCGATGTTGCCTTGCGGCGTGCTGTCGAAAGTGGAGCAGTACTTGAAGTAGATTTGCCGCGCGCCTTGAGCCTGCAGCCAGCGCAGGGCGGCCAGCGATTGCGCCACGGCATCGGCCGGGGCAATGGTGCGCGACTTGAGCGCCACCACCACGGCGTCCACGTCCGCGTCCAGTGGCATGGACGGCACACCAATGGTCTGCACCACACGCATGCCGCTGCGCACCAAGTTATTGGCCAGATCGGTGGCGCCGGTGAAATCGTCGGCGATGCAGCCTAGAAAAATGGGGTTCATCGTTGTATCGGGTCGGTATCAGGAACGCACAGAAAGGCGCACGGCGGTCGGGTTTTCGCGCACGTAGTCGCGGATCACCTGCTCGAAGCTGGTGTCGGCGTCCAGGCCCATGGCTTGCGCGCGGGCGGTCTTCACGTTGCCGGGCCAGGTGGTGACGATTTTTTCAATCGCCGGGTCGATGCGCCAGTCGAGCAGCGCCGTGGCCGCCGGCCCGGCCACGCGCTCGAGCGCGGCCGCCATCTCACGCACCGTGGTCATGAGTCCCGGCAGGTTGAGTGCGGTGCGCGGGCCCCACTCGGCGGGGCTGGCCTGTGCGGCGCGAATCAGGCCCTCGACCGTGCGCGCCGGCGACGACAGCGCCACGCCGGTGTCCGGGTGCACCGGGCACAGGGCGCGCTGGCCGGCCAGCGGCTCGCGGATCATGCCACTCAGGAAACTCGATGCAGCGGCGTTGGGCCGGCCCGGGCGCACCGCTACCGTCATCAGACGCACGCTGCGGCCCTCGACAAAGCCCTTGCGCGCGTAGTCGGCCACCAGCTGTTCACAAATGAATTTCTGGATGCCGTAGCTGCTTTGCGGCGTCGGCAAGCTGTGGTCTTCCAGCACCGCGGGCAGGGGCTGCTGCGGCGAATGGCCGAACACGGCGAGCGAACTGGAAAACACCAGCACCGGCTTCGTGCCGAGCGCGCGGCAGGCTTCGAGCAGCGCGCGCGTGGCGTCGAGGTTGCTGTGCATGCCCAGGTCGAAATCCGCCTCGCACTCGCTGCTGACGGCCGCGGCCAGATGAAAGATCAGCGAGGTGCCGGCACTCGGAAGTTGCCTGCTTTGCAGCTGTTCGTTGAGGTCGCCGCCGAGGAAGACGATGCGGGGGTCGGCCCGCAAGTCGTCGGGTGGGGGCGCGCGGTCCGCCAGGGTGATGGTCGTTATGGCCTGCGCCGGCCCGCCAGCCACCGCCAGCGAGCCCGAGGCCAACAGGGTGCGCGCCAGCCGCGCGCCGACGAAGCCGCAGCCACCGGTGATCAGGATATGCATGGTCGTGTCCTGGGGAAGGGAGTGAAAAAAGGATGAAAGGAATGAGCAGGAGGTGAGTAAGGGGCCGCCCTGGCGTCTCAGTTAGCCGCCTTGGGCGGCTGGGGAAGTTCGATGCCCGGGAAGATCTTGATCACGGCGCTGTCGTCTTCCTTCGCGAAGCCGGCCGTCGACGCCTGCATGAACATCTGGTGCGCGGTGCTGGACAGTGGCAGCGGAAACTTGCTGGCACGCGCCAGGTCGAGCACCAGCCCCAGGTCCTTGACGAAGATGTCGACCGCCGACAGCGGCGTGTAGTCGGCCGCCAGCACATGGGCCATGCGGTTCTCGAACATCCAGCTGTTGCCGGCACTGTGGGTGATCACCTCGTACAGCGCCGCCGCGTCCACGCCTTCGCGCAGGCCCAGCGCCATGGCTTCGGCGGCGGCCGCGATATGCACGCCGGCCAGCAACTGGTTGATGATCTTGACCTTGCTGCCGGCGCCGGCCTGGTCGCCCAGCTTGTAGACCTTGGCAGCCATGGCGTTGAGGGCGGCTTCGCAGCGTTCGTAGGCTTGCGGCCTGGCCGAGGTCATCATCGTCATGTCGCCGCTCGCCGCCTTGGCGGCGCCGCCGGAAATCGGCGCATCGATGTAGAGCAGGCCGAGTCCCGCCAGCCGCTGCTCCAGCGCGGCCGACCAGCGCGGATCCACCGTGGAGCACATCACGAACACGCTGCCGGGTTTCATGGCGGCCGCGCAACCGGCGACGTCGCCGCTGCCGAACAGCACGCTCTCGGTCTGCGCGGCGTTGACCACCACCGAGATGACGATATCGCACTGGGCGCCGAGCTCCGCCAGCGTGGCGCAGGCCGTCCCGCCGCCCTGCGCAAAGGCCTGGGCCACGTCGGCGCGCACGTCGAAGACCCGCAAGTCGTAGCCGGCGCGGCGCAGCGACTGTGCCATGCCACCGCCCATGGCGCCGAGGCCGATCAGGCCGATGATGGGATTCATGTCAATACTCCTTGGGGTGATGCGGGGATGATAGGGTGTGGCTCAGCGATTGACGAGCTCTTTGGGCGTCCACCAGACGGCGATCGCGCCGACCACCAGGGCGCCGGCCAGCACGTACATGCCGACCTGGGTACTGCCGGTGGCGTCCTTGAGGTAGCCGATCAGGTAGGGGCTCACGAAGCCGGCGAGGTTGCCCACCGAGTTGATGACGGCAATGCCGGCGGCTGCGGC
The DNA here is from genome assembly GCF_056401235.1 of Polaromonas sp. P4_F9. Taxonomy (NCBI): domain Bacteria; kingdom Pseudomonadati; phylum Pseudomonadota; class Betaproteobacteria; order Burkholderiales; family Comamonadaceae; genus Polaromonas; species Polaromonas sp. P4_F9. The sequence continues at coordinate 131,513 of NZ_JBFUJT010000014.1, forward strand.
CGTGCCCGACAGGAACGCCGTAGGCAGCGACCAGAACAGCGGTGCGCAGGTCAGCACGCCGGCGGCGGCCAGCGAGAGGAAGGTCAGCGACACGGCGGTGTTCTGGGTGTATGAGGCTGCCACGGTGAAGCCGACCGCGCCCATCAGTGCCGGCACGATCAGGTGCCAGCGGCGCTCGCGCCGCTGGTCCGCGCTGCGGCCGAACAGGTTCATCGCAATGATTGCGCAGATGAAGGGAATGGCGCTCAGCAATCCGATGTTCAGATTGCCCTTGACGCCCGTCGCCTTGATCAGCGTTGGCAACCAGAACGTCAACGCGTACTGACCCATCACGAAGGCAAAGTAGATCAGCGACATCCACCAGATGCGGCGGTCCCTGAACACGCCGGCCACCGAGTGCGGCCCTTTGCTGCCGTGCTGCTGGTCGAGTTCAATCTCGCGCGCCAGCAGTTTCTTTTCGTCGGCATCCAGCCACTTGGCCTTGGCAATGCCGTTGTCCAGATAGAACAGCACCACCACGCCGATCAGCAAGGCGGGCACTGCCTCGATCAGGAACATCCATTGCCAGCCTTGCAGCGATGAGGCACCGTTGAAGGCGTCCATGATCCAGCCCGACAGGGGGTTGCCAAAGATGCCCGCAACCGGAATCGCCGACATGAAGACCGCGATGATTTTGGCGCGCCGGTGTGCCGGATACCAGTAGGTCAGGTACAGGATCACGCCCGGGTAGAAGCCGGCTTCAGCCAGGCCAAGCAGGAAGCGCAAGACATAGAAGGTGGTGGGCGTCTTCACGAACATGAAGCAGGCCGACAGCAGGCCCCAGGTGATCATGATGCGCGCGATCCAGATGCGCGCGCCGACCTTGCTCATGAGCAGATTGCTTGGCACCTCGAACAGGAAGTAGCCGAGGAAGAAGATGCCGGCACCGAGGCCGAACACGGTTTCGCTGAAGCCCAGCTGCTGCGCCATCTGCAGCTTGGCAAAGCCGACGTTCACGCGGTCGAGGTAGGCGATCACGTAGCAGAGCATGAGGAAGGGCACGAGGCGCCAGAACACTTTGCCGTAGGCACGGCGCTCAAGCGGGTCTTGGGCGGGCAGGGCGCCCACCAGGATCGAGGAAGTCATGTAGTGCGTCTCCAGGAATGCGCGACCACACCCGCAGGACCGGTCGCTCGGTTGATTTATATGGTTATCATACAACTTTGGGATTTTCTGCCTGCTCGGGGTTTTCCCCAATGAAGGGGTGGCAACGATGTTCGGCCGGCTCAAGCGCCGGGGTGCAGGCCCTTGACCAGCGGATGCGCCAGTTTCATGCCTTCCTCCTGCCAGAAGGCGGGGTCGGCTTGCTCGATGCGCTTGATGGCGTTGTCCATGTGGCGCGCGGCCGATCGCCGGGCGGCGGCCACATCGCCGGCCTCGATCGCCTGCGAGATCTGTTCGTGCTCGTCAGCGACCTGGCGGGCGAAGTCGGCGCGCCGCGCTTCGTTGGCCCGGGTGACGCGCGTGGCCCCCTGCAGGAACTGGCCCAGGTACTCCAGCGTGCCGATGAGGAAGGGATTGCGCGCCGCGTCGGCGATGGCGCGGTGGAACTTGACATCCTCGCTCACGCCGTCGCCGCCGGCCAGCACCGCCTTTTCCAGCGCGGTGATCGACTGGCGAATGCGCTTCACGTCCGCCTGGGTGCGCCGCTGGGCCGCGAGCGCGGCGACTTCGGCCTCCAGCGCGCGCCGCACTTCCACCATCTGGATCACCGCCTGCTTGGACACCGCGAAACGGGCGTCGAAGTTCAGCGGCGAAAAGCCCGCCTCCTTCACGTAGACCCCGCTGCCTTGCCGGGAGTCGACCAGCTCCAGCGACTTCAGGCGCGAAACGGCCTCCCGGACCACCGTGCGGCTGACCGAAAACTGCTCGACCAGCACCGCTTCGGTCGGGAGCTTGTCACCGGCCACGAGGCGGCCCGCGCGAATCTCTGCGGCGAGCGCGTCGGCAACTCGGTCAGAAAGATGCGCACCGGGGGTGATGGACTTGAAGTGGCTGATCATATGTATCGGAATTTATCGTACAACTTTAACGCACTGGCCGGATGTTCAAGCGGCGCCAGCGTTCGTGTCCACATCCACATCCATGTCCGGTCCCGGCACGCTCTGACACTCCCAAAAAATACGGGCCGTGCAGCGCCGGCAAATCGCGGGATCGAGCTTGTTGAAAATCGTCGCGATCGCGGTGAATTTGTCGGGAAACTGGTGCTCCGGCCCCAGCAGGCGGGTGAAGCCGGTTTTGCGCCACATGCGGATCACCTCGGGCCGCGGCCGGTGAAAATACAGGTCGCCGCCCATGGCGCGCCGCGCGGCAAGTTCGGCCTCCCACAACTCGGCACCGGCCAGGTCGATGAAGTTCATGCTCTTGCCCATGACCAGCAGATGCTTTTGCGGTTGCGGCTGGCTGCGCAGCGCATGCAGGATGTCGGCCACATGCTGGGTCGCGCCGAAATAGACCTCGCCTTCCATGCGCAGCAGCTTGAGCTGCGGGCATTCCGGCAAAGCATGACGCGGCGTCTCACCCGGCTCCTTCGATTTGTCCGGCCTGGTTATTTCCGCCGTATCAAGCCCGGCGTCGGGCGAGTTGTCGATCACCACAAACTGCCGGTCCAGCCCGCGGCTGTCAAAACCCATGGTGCGCATGGCGGGACGCGAGGTGCGGTACAAAAAAGACATCAGCGACAGGATCATGCCCAGCAAAATGGCAATCTCCAGCCGGATGGTGACCGTCGCGACCATGGTGGCCAGCGCCACCGCAAAATCACTGCGGCTCAAGCTGAACAGCTGGCGCCAGCGCGCAAAATCCAGCAGGGCGACAGCCACCAGCACCAGCAGGCCGGCCAGTGCGGCCATGGGAATGAGCGCCAGCAGTGGTGCGCTAACCGCGACCAATACGAGCAAGAGCAGCGCAGAAAACACCGAGGCCAGTGGTGTCCGGGCGCCCGCTTGCAAATTGGGCATGGAGCGGTTCATGGAGCCGCAAGACACATAGCAGGAGAAAAACCCGCCGACGATGTTGGACAGCCCCTGGCCGCGAAACTCGCGGTTCGCATCAATGCGCTGGCCCGAGCGCAGCGCCACCGTCTTGGCAATCGAAATCGCCTGCCCCAGGGCCACGATGGTCAGCGCAAATGCCAGGCCGACCAGGTCTGTGGCTTGGGCCCAGCTGATGCGGGGCAGCTCAAAGCGCGGCCATGGCACAGGGATCTGCCCCACCATACGCAGCGCGGAAGATGGCGTGACGCTGCCGGCGTTCGGGAAATGGCTCCACAGCCATGCCAGCGCGGTCGCCACCACCAGGCCGATGAGCATGGCGGGCCAGCTGCGCCGCAGCCGGCGCAGCAGCAGTGCCACGCCGATGGTGATGGCGCCCACCGTCAGCGCCACCGGCTGCACCAGATACAGCTGCGTGAACACATGCCTGAGCACGGCCGCAGCGCTGTGCTCGGGCGCGGCCGGCAAGCCCAGCAGGTCGGGCAGCGCATGCACCGCAATCAGCAAGGCCGCACCTGAGGTAAAGCCAAAGAGCGTGGCCGGAGAAATGAAATTGGCCAGCACACCCAGGCGCAGCGCGCCAATCAGCCACTGCATGACGCCAACCATCACGGTCACGGCCAGCGCCAGCTGGATGTACTGCGGGCTGAAGGCCATGGCCAGCGGCGAGAGCATGGCAAACAGCGCCAGCGAATTGGCGTTGGTGGGGCCCGACATGACATGCCAGCTGGAGCCAAACAGCGCGGCGATGATGCAGGGAATGACGGCGGTGTACAGGCCATACTCCGGCGGCAGCCCGGCCAGCGTGGCAAAGGCAATGCCCTGCGGCAGCACCAGCACCGCGCCGAGCAGGCCGGCCATCACATCGGCGCGCAGCGTGACGGTCGACACCTGCCGCACCCAGTCGCCAAACAGGCGCTCGGCCCTGGTGCGGGTGGGCGCATCCTGGTGTTTTTCGGTATCTCCTGCCATGGACTTGAGCATAACGCGCCGCGCGCTCACCGGGCACGCCGGCACCCGGGCGCCATCACAGCCGGCGCAGCGCCAGCCTCAGGCCAGACCACTCCAGCGCAGCAGCAAGCCGGCCACGGCGCAGGCGGCGATCAACGGAATCACGCCCACCTTGTAGCGCAGCAGCGCCACCCCGGCCGCAACCATGATGAGCAGCGAAGGCCACGCCACGTTGGACGGGAAACCGGCCGCAGCCTCCTTGTTGAAAGCGATATGCACTATAAAAAACAGTGCAAGACTGGCAATGACGCCGACCACCGCGGCGGTGATGGCCGCCAGCGGCGCGGTGAACTGCAGCTTGCCATGGGTGGACTCCACCAACGGCCCGCCCGCCAGGATGAAGATGAAGGACGGCAGGAAGGTGAACCAGGTGACCAGCGTCGCCGCCAGTGCGGCGCCCAGGAACAGCGCGTCCGGACCGAGCACCTGCCGGGTCCAGCCGCCGATAAAGCCGACAAAGGCCACCACCATGATCAGCGGCCCCGGCGTGGTTTCGCCGAGCGCCAGCCCGTCGATCATTTGCGGACCGGTGAGCCAGCCGAACTGCTCCACCGCGCCTTGATAGACATAGGGCAGCACCGCGTAGGCGCCGCCAAAAGTCAGCAGCGCGGCCTTGGTGAAAAACCAGCTCATCTGGGTCAGCGCGCCGCTCCAGCCCTGCCAGGCCATCAGCGCACCCATGGGCAGCAGCCAGAGCACGGCCCCTGTTGCCAGCACCGTCGCCAGCCGCGATGTCTTGAAGCGTGCATGCTCGGGCGTCGGTGTGTCGTCGTCGATCAGGGCCGGACCCTGCGCCACGACAGCTGCCCCGTGCCCGCCGCCGCCGGCAAACTGCCCCGGCGCGAATTTCGCGCACAGCCAGCCGGTCAGCGCCGCGCTCAGCACCACCCACGGGAAGGGGACATGCAGAACGGCAATGGCCACGAAACTGAGGACAGCCACCGCCCACGGAACCGGGGCTTTCGCCGGGCTTTTCAGCGATTTGCTGCCGATGCGGTGAACCGCCTGCACCACGATGGCCGCCACGGCGGGCTTGATGCCATAGAAGATGGCGGCGACCACCGGCACGTCGCCAAAGGCGACGTAAATCCAGCTCAGCGCCACCAGGATGAACAGCGAGGGCAGCACAAACAGCGCACCGGCGACCACACCACCCCATGTCCGGTGCATCAGCCAGCCAATGTACGTGGCCAGCTGCTGCGCCTCGGGCCCGGGCAGCAGCATGCAGTAGTTCAAGGCATGCAGGAAGCGCTTTTCCGAAATCCAGCGTTGTTGTTCCACCAGCTCGCGGTGCATGATGGCGATTTGCCCGGCCGGCCCGCCGAAGCTGATGAACCCCAGCTTGAGCCAGAACCTGAAGGCCTGCGCAAAGCTCACTGTGGCGGGAAGGGACGTTGCAATGTGGCTCATGCGGTGGTCGCTTTCACGATCATGGTTTCGGGTTTCCAGCTGTGCGTCTCGGCTTGCGCACTGCGGCACCAGGCGTACAACGCGTCATACAGCGGCAGGGCGGCTTCCAGCATGCCGGCGTCGCTGGTGGCGTGCAGTTGTGACAGCCCCAGCGAGAAGGCCAGCAGACCCGCCGACTGCGGTGCGAGTTCAAGGCGGTCGGTGTCGGCGCCGCGCACGATGCGGGCGAGTATTTCAAGCGCCGGATCGCTCAACTCAAAGGCGCGCAGCAGGGTGTCGAAGCTGCACAGCTCACCCTCATGCGAGACCGGCGCGCCGGGAATGTCGTAAGCCACGGCGCCCAGACGCGCCGCCTCGTCAAACACCCGGGCCGTGGGCACATAAAAGAACTCCGCCCGTGCGTCGATAAAGCGGCGGACCAGCCACGGGCAGGCGATGCGGTCAATCTTGGGGCGTTCCCGCGTGATCCAGCGCGAAGCCTGCTCGCTGCCGCCGCCTACGCCCCAATCGGGCCGCTTGAGCATGGTCAGGGGGCGATGCGCGCGCCACTGCGCGATGTCTTGCGGTGAGTCGACGCCGTCTTCGCCGCCCTCGATGCCGCCGGCCAGCGCGCGCGCGTTCCAGCCCGCGGCACGCAGCGTGGCCACAGCATCGGCACTCACGTTGTGGCCATAAACGCAATAAACCACCACGTCGCTGTGGCCCGATGCGGCGCGCTGCGACGTAGCGAAGGCCGCCACGTCGTCAGGCGCGTAGCGCCTCGCGCCGGCGAGCAGGTATCGGCTTTCAAGGAATTTGTTTTCGCGCCGCACGTCGAGCAGCAGCGGGGCATCGGCACGGCCCATGCGGGCGGCCAGTTCCTGTGGGGAAATGAAAGAGGTGTCCACGAAAAATACTCCAAGTCGGTTACCAGCACTTGGACGGGACACCGTCTATCTGTGAAGAGTCGGGAGGCTGAAATCCCGATGGCTAAATGGTAGCACCACCGACTGCGATGCGCCAGCCTGCCCCCCGCGCACCGGGGCCGTCAGGCGCGGCGGAACTTGAAGACCGCACGGCTGGCCCGGGCATTGGGCCAGAAACGGACCTCCCGGCCATCCTGCAGGCCAAACTGGTCGAGAATCTCCAGCCGGTTTTGCAATGCCAGCGCTTCAAAATCCTGCAGCGTGCCGACACGGATGTTGGGGGTGTCGTACCACTGGTAGGGCAGCACCTTGGTGACCGGCATGCGGCCGCGCAGCACCGCCAGGCGGTTCGGCCAGTGGCCGAAGTTCGGGAAAGCGACGATGCCGATGCGGCCCACGCGAGCAGTTTCGCGCAGCATGATTTCAGCATTGCGCAAGTGCTGCAGCGTGTCGATCTGCAGCACCACGTCAAACGAGCCGTCGCCAAACATCGCGAGGCCTTCCTCCAGGTTCAGCTGGATCACGTTCACACCGCGTGCCACGCAGGCCTGCACATTGGCGTCGTTGATCTCGACGCCGTAGCCCGAGCAGCCGCGCTCGCGGATCAGGTGGGCCAGCAGCTCGCCGGTGCCGCACCCGAGGTCGAGCACGCGCGAGCCATGCGGCACCAGCCGGGCAATCGACAGCAGAGCCGCCGAGGGCTCCACATTGAGTTCGACAGGCAGGTTCATACAGCCACCTTGCTCTGAAAGTAGGAGCGCACCACACCGAGATAGCGCTCGTCCTCCAGCAAAAACGCATCATGCCCGTGCGGCGCATCGATTTCGGCATAACTCACGTCGCGCTGGTTGTCGAGCAGGGCCTTGACGATTTCACGGCTGCGCGCCGGTGAAAAGCGCCAGTCGGTGGTGAAGCTCACCATCAGGAATTTTGCCGTGACGCCGGCCAGCGCCAGGGTGAGGTTGCCGCCAGATGCCTTGGCTGGATCAAAGTAGTCGAGCGCGCGGGTAATCAGCAAATAGGTGTTGGCGTCGAAGTACTCGCTGAACTTGTCGCCCTGGTAGCGCAGATAGCTTTCGATCTGAAACTCGACATCCTGGGTGGAAAACCTGTACCCGCTGGCGTGGCTGCCGATGGCATCGCGAAGCTTGCGGCCAAACTTCTCGTTCATCACATCGTCGCTCAGGTAGGTGATGTGGCCAATCATGCGGGCAATGCGCAGGCCGCGCTGGGGCAGCACGCCATGGCGGTAAAAATGGCCGCCGTGAAAGTCCGGGTCGGTGACGATGGCGCGTCGCGCCACCTCGTTGAAGGCGATGTTCTCGGCCGTCAGGTTGGGCGCGCTGGCCACCACCACCGCATGGCGCACGCGCTCGGGGTATTGCAGCGTCCAGCTCAGGGCCTGCATGCCACCCAGGCTGCCCCCCATGACGGCCGCCAGCGTCTGGATGCCCAGCGCATCGAGCAGCCTGGCCTGCGCGTGGACCCAGTCCTCCACCGTGACCACCGGGAAGTCGGCGCCGTAGATTTCATTCGTGTCCGGATTGACCTGCATGGGGCCGGTGGAGCCAAAACAGGAACCCAGGTTGTTGACGCCGATGACAAAAAACTGATTGGTGTCCACCGGCTTGCCCGGGCCGATCATGGTGTCCCACCAGCCTTCGGACTTGCCTTTGATGCGCCCGGTCTCGTCGAGGTAGACGCCGGCCACATGGTGGGAGGCATTCAGCGCGTGGCAGATCAGCACCGCATTGGATTTGTCGGCATTGAGCTCGCCATAGGTTTCATAGCTCAGGTCATAGGCGCGGATCGACGCGCCGCTTTGCAGCGGCAGGGCGTCCGCAAAGTGCATGGACTTTGGCGTGGCAACAAGGACTGAAGCAGAAGACACAGAAGACACGATAAAAAGGCCCGTGATCGAAACAAGACTGGATTTACTGGACTGGACTGGACTGGAAAGTGAAACGGCAAAAAGAAAACCCGGCATCGCTAAGGGCGAGTCCGGGTTCATGGATGTTCGTCTTTAGCGGTACTTTTTAAGCGCCCGCAAGCTGAGCAAATCGGCGCTACGGCAAGTATAGCAAGGCTGAAGCGGCGCCCTGACCGGTGTGCCTGTCGGGCACCGGCGGTCAGGCGGGTATCAGCAGCGCGATAACACCCAGTACCGCAAAAATCACCGCGGACACGAGGTGGACCACGCGCAGCGGCACCAGGCGGGTGACACGCTCGCCCAGCCACACCACGGGAGCGTTGGCCAGCATCATGCCCAGCGTGGTGCCGGCCACCACGCCCAGGTACATGTCGTAGCGGGCGGCCAGCATGACCGTGGCGATCTGGGTTTTGTCGCCCATCTCCGCCAGGAAAAACACGAGTACGGTGGTGCCGAACACGCCAAGGCTCGGCGACTGGCCGCCGGCGTCATCCTCGAGCCTGTCCGGGATCAGCATCCAGGCCGCCATGGCCAGGAAAGATGCCCCCAGAATCCAGCGCAAGGCCTGGGGGCTGATCATCGTGGTGACCCAGGCGCCCAGCGCGCCTGCAATGGCGTGGTTGGCGATGGTGGCGACCAGAATGCCCAGGACGATGGGCCAGGGTTTGCTGAACCGGGCGGCCAGCAGCAGGGCGAGCAGCTGGGTTTTGTCGCCCATTTCGGCGAGGGCGACGATGCCGGTGGAGATGAGGAAGGCTTCCATGAATGACTCCGGCCGGTACAAAACCCATGACTGCACGACGACCCCGGCCTATAACTTTTTCAAGCTATGGAGGCTGTGCAGTCAAAGGTCTCGCCAAGTCCGGAAAACCGTTTGCGCCATGCCTGCCCTGTTGCAAGGCCAGACAAGTCTGTTGACGCAAACCCCTCTCACTCAAGGAAGGAGGCTACTCCCCAATGACAGCCTGCATTCTACCAAACCCTTCGCGGCCGGGCAGCGAGGGCGTATGAACCCATACGGCGGCGCTTCGATGCCGCTCCGCACATTTATGGCGCATTTCTTGCTTGTATTTGGTGCGGTTTCGGGATTTTCCCAAGATACGCACCAAAACAGAACTAAAACACCCCATTTCACCCAAGAGGAATTTATGGAAGCACTAAAACAGGGCTCGGATGCCCTGTTCATTCTGCTCGGCGGCATCATGGTGCTCGCCATGCACGCCGGTTTTGCCTTTCTGGAGCTGGGCACCGTCCGCAAAAAGAACCAGGTCAATGCACTGGTCAAGATTCTGGTCGACTTCTCGGTGTCGACCGTGGTCTATTTCGTGGTGGGCTACGGCGTGGCGTATGGCACGCATTTTTTCGTCGGCGCGGAACAACTTGCCGCTAAAAACGGCTATGAGCTGGTCAAGTTCTTCTTTCTGCTGACATTTGCGGCCGCCATCCCGGCGATTATTTCGGGCGGCATCGCCGAACGCGCACGCTTTTACCCACAACTGATTGCAACGGCCGTCATCGTGGGCTTGGTCTATCCATTCTTCGAAGGCATCGCCTGGAACCAGCATTTTGGCGTGCAGGCCTGGATCAAGTCGCTCACCGGCGCGGAGTTTCACGATTTCGCCGGTTCCATCGTGGTCCATGCGGTGGGCGGCTGGCTGGCACTGCCGGCCGTGATTCTGCTCGGCGCACGCAGCAACCGCTACCGCAAGGACGGCGCGGTCTCGGCTCACCCGCCTTCCAATATTCCGTTTCTGGCGCTGGGCGCCTGGATCCTGACGGTCGGCTGGTTCGGTTTCAACGTGATGAGCGCGCAGACCATTGACAAGATTTCCGGGCTGGTGGCGGTGAACTCGCTGATGGCCATGGTGGGCGGTACCCTGGCCGCGCTGGTGTTCGGCAAGAACGACCCTGGTTTTGTGCACAACGGGCCACTGGCCGGGCTGGTGGCGGTGTGCGCCGGCTCCGACCTGATGCATCCGCTGGGCGCGCTGGTGGTGGGCGGTGTGGCTGGCGCTGTGTTTGTGGTGATGTTCACGCTGACGCAAAACAAATGGAAAATTGACGACGTGCTCGGCGTCTGGCCGCTGCATGGCCTGTGTGGCGCGTGGGGCGGAATCGCAGCCGGCATTTTTGGCAGCCAGGCACTGGGTGGCTTGGGCGGGGTGAGCTTGGGCGCGCAATTAATCGGCAGCGCCATGGGCGTGGCGTGGGCGCTGCTGGCGGGCTTTATCGTGTATGGCGCGCTCAAGGCTTCGTTCGGGCTGCGGCTGAGCCAGGAAGAGGAGTTTGAAGGCGCCGACCTGTCGGTTCACCGCATCGGCGCTACGCCTGACCGGGAAGTCAACTGGTAATTGTGGTAATTGCCAACCTGGCGGGCATGAGGGCAGCGGCCGGCATCCCGCACATGCGCGGGCGGGGGCGCTCGCCGCCAATTGCAGCGTGGCGCACACAAACAGCCCCGCTGCCGCTAGACTGCCCCCATGCCGACTTTTGAAGAACAGCTGGTTGAACACCGCGTCTACCTGCTCCGCTTTGCGCGCCTTCAGCTGCGCAATGACGACTGGGCGGAAGATGCGGTATCGGAAACATTGCTGGCCGCACTGTCCAGGCCGCAGAGTTTCGGCAATCGCTCGCAGCTCAAGACCTGGCTGGTCGGCATCCTCAAGCACAAGGTCATCGACCTGATTCGCAGCAACGCACGGCTGGTGGCCCTGCCGGATGCGCAGGTTGACGAGGAGGGCGACGAGCTTGATCGTCTGGCATTCAAGGCCGACGGCCACTTTGCCGAGATGCCCAATGATTGGGGAGACCCCCATCAAACCTTGCAGCAAGTGCAATTCTTCGAAGTTCTGGATGCCTGCATGGAGCGCTTGCCGCCGGCGCTGGGCCGGCTGTTCCTGATGCGTGAATGGCTGCAGCTTTCTTCACAGGAAGTCTGTAAGGAGCTGTCTCTCACGCCGACCAACCTGTATGTCCAGTTGCACCGGGCCCGGCTGCGCCTGCAGGAATGCCTGAATATCCACTGGTTTGGCAAGCACAGCGCCTGAACATTTAAGCATTTAACCTAACCCTAACGGCTTTTTGGCGTGAAACCGAATATCACTTTGCTAAGACGCACCTGCCGGCAGGCTGCTGCGCTGCTGATTGCGCGGGAAGACCATGTCCTCAGCATGCCCGACCACGTCGCGCTGAAATTGCATCTGCTGGCCTGCAAAGCCTGTCCCAAATTCGAGAACCAGATCCTGACCACGCGCGCCGCCATGCGCCGCTGGCGCAACTACACCAGCGATGCGGAACGGGCGGCCGACAAGACTTCAGCCGACCCGTCACCCGACTAAAACCGTGATGGTCGTCGCAGCGGGGCTGGGCACGGCATGGAACTGCCCCGTCCAGATCCGGCGCCAGCCTGGCTCACTGGCCACTGGCCACTGGCCACTGGCCACTGACCCTGCAAATTTATGTAACTATTTACCTGTCTGGTGCAGGGTTTGTTTTTCCTGCACCCGTGCCGGCAATGGCGTTTGCGGCGCTTCAGCAGCCAGTTGCCCTCCTGCATGTCCACGGTCTGGCGAGCCCGCGGCGGGATATTCTGGGGCAGGGGTCGCACCGAAGGCTTTGTGGTGTGTAGGCGCTAACTCTTCTGAAACATTAGCTTCAGCCTTGATTTAATTCCTGCATCAGCAACCGCTTCAGCTTGTCCGTCCAGCGTTTTCCCCGCGTTTTCAACCCGCCACATTGACCCCCGGCTGGCCAGGTGGCGACCATCAGGCGCTGCAGATACGCCGTGCTGCGCTCCCGTGAGGCCCGCGAAATCGTCAAAGCCAGTGTTCATGCGGGCTTTCACTACCCCGGGTAATCACGATAGCTGGTTGTGTTTTGAATAAGTGAAGCATAATATGCGGGTGTAAATGCCAGCAATGCCGGTATTACACACGTTAGGTGATCGGTCAGTTTCGCGCGCTACAGCGGTACGTATCAAGATTTGTTGTGCTTTCGGGACCCCATCGCTTTTGTTTTTGTGTTTTAGAGGAGTCCCTTCATGGGCAACAAACTATACGTCGGCAACCTGCCTTACTCGGTGCGTGACGAAGACCTGCAACAATCTTTTGGCCAGTTCGGCTCTGTTACCAGCGCTAAAGTCATGATGGAACGCGACACGGGTCGCTCCAAGGGCTTTGGCTTTGTCGAAATGGGCAGCGATGCAGAAGCCCAGGCAGCTATCAACGGCATGAACGGTCAGCCTCTGGGTGGCCGCAGCGTCGTTGTGAACGAAGCACGTCCAATGGAAGCACGTCCTCCACGTAGCGGCGGCTTCGGCGGCGGCTCTGGTGGTGGCGGCTACGGCGGTGGTGGTGGTGGCGGCGGCTACGGTGGTGGTGGCGGCGGCGGCCGTTCCGGTGGCGGCGGTAGCGACGGCGGTTTCCGCAGTCCTTACGGCGGCGGCGGTAGCGGCGGTGGCCGTTCCGGCGGCGGCGGACGCGGCGGCTACTAAGCCCTGTACCCCATAGCTGGCTAATGCACCAGCGCATCCCCGGTCATCATCGGGGATGACCCTGAAAAGGCTTCAAGACTTCGGTTTTGTAGCCTTTTTGCTTTGTAGCCTGCTTAAATAATACACAAGCTGCTACTCTTTTTATAGCTGCCGCGCAGCAAAAAGGGCAGTGTGCCGCACCAGCCGCACCAGCCGCAGGCCGGCAGCGTCGTCCAGCAAGCTGAATCAGCCCAGGCTCTGCCGGTGCTTGCGCGGCCGCCCGGCCAGGGCCTTGTCAAATACCGCATTGGGCAGCACACGCAGCAACTTGGCCACCACGCCCATTTGCCACGGAATCACGCGGTAGCTGCGGCCGGCCTGGATGGTGGCGAAGGCCTTGTCGGCGAACACCTCGGCCTTCATCAGAAAGGGCATGCCATAGCGGTTTTGCCGTGTCAGCGGCGTGTCGATGTACCCCGGGGAAATCGTCACCACCTTGATGCCGCTGGGCCGGAGTTCGCCGCGCAGGCTTTCACAGTAGCCAATGACCGCCGCCTTGCTGGCGCAGTAAGCGCCGTGGCCCGGCAGGCCGCGTATGCCGGACACGCTGGCAATACCCACCAGTGCGCCGCTACCGCGCACCACCATGGGCGCGACAAAGGGATGAAAAGTGGCAGCCATGCCGACATTGTTGGTGGCAAAGGTCTGCGCCATGACATCAAGATCCATGCGCTCGGCGGTGTCCATGCCAATGCTGATGCCGGCATTGGCAATCACGACATCCGGCACGCCCTGCGCCGCGATGCAGGCCGTCCCCGCCGCCACAATGCTGTCGATGGAGGACACATCGGCGCTGTAAATTTGATAGCGGTCGGCACCGATTGCATGCGTCTCAGCCCATGACTGGACTTCCGCGGTGCGGCGCGCTGCAAGTGCCAGCCGGTAGCCCGCCGCGTAAAACCGCAGGGCCAGCGCCTGGCCAATGCCGCTGGAAGCGCCGGTGATGAACACGAGTCTGGACATGCTGGGCTCCGGCAGGCGTTGAGATGGCGGGCGGGCCGAGGCGCGATGAGGCAGTGCTCTCAGCGACCGGAAGCGCCCGCGGCGCTGGCAGCAGACCTTGGCACCAGCACCCCGCGGACGCGCCCCTTGAGGTCGGCCACCTGGTCGAGGTTGTCGTAGGCAAAGTTGTCGCCGGTGAACTGGTCGGTGCCACGGATCAGGACGACGGGTTTGTGCGACTTGACGCGCTCCTCGTTCAAAAACGCATGGAGAAATTCACCCCGAAACTCCAGCCGCGGCGTCTGCTTGCCGCTCGCATCCTGGCTGGCCTCGCGCACCACCCGCGCATTGCCCGTCAGCTGGACTTCCGAGCCGTCGCCGTTGCTGTAGGCACGATTGGCCGTGGCCGTGGTGAGGTGTCCCTCGGCGTTGATGCTGCGAATGCGGGCCTGGTCGATTTCCAGGATGTCGGTGTCCGGGAAATGCCGGGCCTCGACACCGTAAATTTCACTTTTGAGCTTGCCGCCTTCGTCAAAGTTCTTGACGGTGAACTTGTGCATGAAGTAATCCACGTCATGGCTCACCTCCCTGGCCTGCTCGGGGGCGCTGAAGCTCGGTGTGTTGCGCACCAGCCAGTAGGTGCCCAGGGCCAGCGCGCCCATCATCAGCAGCGGCATGTAAATGGCGATGCTGTCCCACAGGCGGTAGGCCATGCGCCACGACCGCCTCAGCTGGTACAGCGCGCCGCTTCGCCCGCGGACTGAGCCGGTCGCCGTGGTCATTGTGTGTAGGCCTGCAGCAGACCGGCATAGCGGCCACTGGCAACGAGCAGCAGGTCGCACAACTCGCGTGCCGCACCATGGCCTCCGCAGGCCTGCGTGACATGGTGAGCCTGCGCCCTGACCTCCACGTGCGCATTCGCCGGCGCGCAGCTCAGCGCCGCACGGCGCATCACGGGCAGGTCGGGCCAGTCATCACCCATGGCGGCCGCCGCGGCCCAGTCCAGACCCAGTGCCTGCAGCGTGATCTCGGCGGCGGGGCGTTTGTCTTCGGTGCCAAAGTGCGCGTGGGTGATGCCCAGGGCCTGCAGCCGGGTGCGCAGCACGGGGCTGTCGCGGCCCGTGATCACCGCAGGGGTGATGCCAGCCTTTTGCAGCAGCTTCAAGCCCAGGCCATCCAGAATGTTGAAGCGCTTGAGGGTTTCACCGTCCTCGGACAGGTAGAGGCCACCGTCCGTCAGCACTCCGTCCACGTCGAAGAAGGCGACGCGTATGCCCTGGCCCTTCAACAACAGCTCCGGTGCGAAATTCAGGGCCGGGGCGCTGTTGCTGCGCGTCCCGGGGGACGGCGCGGCGGACGCAGCAGACGCAGTGGCAGGCGTGGCAGGCACGGAGGTCATATGACTTTGGCTCGCATCAGGTCGTTGGTGTTGAGGGCGCCACACAACACGCCACCGTCGTCAACCACCAGCACGCTGGTGATGCGGAATTGCTCCATCAGCTCCACCGCTTCCACGGCCAGGGCATCCGGCCGCACGGTGCGCGGATTGGCATGCATCACGTCGCCGGCCCGGCTGCTGCGCAGGTCCACGCCTTTTTCAACGAGGCGGCGCAAATCACCGTCGGTGAAGATGCCCAGCACGCGCTGCTGGTCGTCCACCACAGCAGAAGCGCCCAGCCCCTTGGCGCTCATTTCGCGCATGAGCTCGGTAAAGCTGGTGTCGGGACCCACTCGCGGAACGTCGTCGCCGCTGCGCATGACATCACTCACATGGGTGAGCAGCTTGCGGCCCAGCGAGCCACCGGGGTGGGAGCGGGCAAAGTCTTCTTCCCTGAAGCCCCGCGCATCCAGCAGCGCCACGGCCAGCGCATCGCCAAGCGCGAGCTGGGCCGTGGTGCTGGCGGTAGGCGCCAGGTTCAAGGGGCAGGCTTCCTGCTCCACGCTGCTGTCCAGCGTGACGCGCGCCTGTTTGGCCAATGCAGACTGCAGGCCACCGGTGATGGCCACCAGCGGCACACCCTGGCGGCTCAGCACCGGCAGGATGGACGTGAGCTCTTCGCTCTCGCCGCTGTTGGAAATGGCCAGCACCACGTCCAGGCCCGTGATCATGCCGAGATCGCCATGGCTGGCCTCGGCCGGGTGCACAAACATGGCGGGAGTTCCGGTGGAGGCCAGCGTCGCGGCAATCTTGCGCCCGATGTGGCCGCTTTTGCCCATGCCCATCACCACCACACGGCCGCGGCAGGTCAGCATCAGCTCCACCGCCCGGGAAAATTCGGGGCCCACGCGGCTGGCCAGCCCCTGCACGGCCGCCGCCTCTATCTCAAAGGTCTTGCGGGCCAGGGCAAGGGCCTGGTCGGCATCAAAGTTCGCGGGGTCAAAGCTGGAGGGTAGGGATACCATCTCTCGATGATATCCCCCCCATCGAACCGAGCTTGCGACTTTCACCGCACACGGCTCACGTACGACCACTGACTACACAGCTTCAACAGGTTGCATAACCTTCGACTGCTTCGCCAGATTAAAGTCCCCCGTACCGGGGACCGGCTTGATAACCTTCAAACCTAGGGCGTGGACACGCCTGTGACAGATCGGATGTAACAGCACCCGATTGGAAAGAGCATCACTCCCTCCTAGCTGCCGATAGACGATATGGTGG